>JARRQH010000032.1:0-16770 GCA_037381985.1 Pseudolabrys sp. | reverse complement strand
TTTCTGCGTGCGGCGCCTTGACGGACTGGCTGTCGATCACGCCCGCCGTGGGGCTCGCTTCGCGCCCGGCCCGCTCGCGGTCCGCCATCAACGCCACGTCGTGGATTGTCTGGAACAGGGAAGCGGCGCGCCAGTTCACGGAACCAGCCGTAGACGGTCTGCCAGGGGCCGAAGTGGATCGGCAGCATTCGCCAGCCGCAACCGGAGCGCACCAGGTAGCGCACGGCATTGATCACCTCCCGGAAATCGACCTCCCGCGGACGCCCACGACGCCCAGGCCTAGGCATCAGCGGCGCGATCCGATCCCATTCCTCGTCCGTCAAATCAGACGGGTAACGCTTGGTCCTCTTGGCGCTCGTGGCCATTCGCCCGCGGCTTTGCTCTGTCCACATCCAGAGCTTGAATCACCGCCCCACGCCTCGCGGAACCCCTACCAAGCCATTTTCCACACGGCCGCTAAGGGCGCAAGGGCAGCCTGTGACGGACGCAAATACCTATATCGAGATGTGGAATTAAATGCGACTACTCCGGACCGGTTTGCCTTTCACCAGAATATGTGTTGATTCTAATTTAACTAGGTGAGGTTGGCGGCGTCTCGCATGCTGAGCGTTCGAATACGAGCACTGGTGACGTGGGTCGCGATTTATGCTGTCGCGCTGCACGTCATTCTGCTCGGCTTCTTGCCGGTTAATCCTGCGTTTTCCGGCCCGATCGATCCCTTTGCGATCATCTGTCACACGACCGGAACTTCCGCCAAGCCGGGAGCGCCGCCGCCGGGAACCCTGAAATATCTGCCCGGACGAGCCAACGATTTCTGCAGCCTCTGCAGTGCAGCCGCTCCGCCGCCCGCACCCGACGCTGCATTTCACATTGATTATTGGCCTACGCGCATCCTCCACGTGCTGCGCCCGGTTTCGGCCAGCGACACCAGCCGTCTAGCGTCGAATCTGAAACTTGCCCGCGGCCCTCCCGCGACAGCTTGATGCGAAGGCGGCCAACCCGCCGCCTCCAAAACACCTGCCGGCCCTTCGAACCGTACTTCGCACCCCGACCCGTCGGCGGTGACGGACTGGTTGTGGCCGCATCCCATCATCAAGCTAGACCCATTGAGGATTCCACATGCATTCGCATTCCAGTCTACGCCCTCGCCTCCGGGGGCGGCTCTTGCGCACATCTGCCCTGCTATCACCCGTATTCACACTGGCGATTGCTGCTACGGTGACCGCCACGCCAGACACCGCTTGCGCGCAGAGCGCCATCACGGTGCCGTCCATCATCGTCGAAGCGCAGAAGCCGAAGCCCAAGAAGCCGCGTAAGCTCGCGACGGGCCGCCCCGCGGCCGTCGCCCCGGCAACGCCCAACGTCGACGCGAACACCGCAAGCAGTCCCGCGACACCCATCGACACCACGACGCTCGGCGCCGCTACAATCTTCTCGCGCGCACTCGGAACGAGCGACAGCGCTTCGCTGATCGAGAGCATTCCCGGTGGCGCCGCGTGGGGCGCAGGCGGCGTATCCAGTTTGCCGGCGATCGACGGTCAAGGCGCCGACCACGTGCAGGTGTCCGTGAATGGGACCCTGCTCGGTCCGGCCTGCCCCAACCAGATGAATCCGCCAATGTCGTTCGTAAATCCTGCGCAAATTTCGAGCATGCGGGTCTATACCGGCACCGCGCCGGTAAGCGCCGGCGGCGACTACACCGCAGGGAAGATCGTAGTCGGCACCGCGGAACCAAAGTTCTCGACCACCGATAAGTTGAAGCAATCAATCACGGTATCGAGCTTCTTCCGCAGCATAGACAGCAGTTACGGCGTCGACGCGACCGCCACTCTCGCCAACAAGGATACTGCGGTCACCTATTCGGGCGGATGGGTGCACGCGCACGATTACAAAGCGGCCGATGGCTCAACCGTCAAATCAACGCTCTACGAACTGCAAAACCACGCGCTGACCATCGCCAAACGAACGATGGGATCGCAATACACGTTGCAACTCGGAGGCCAGTACATTCCCTATCAGGGCTACGTCAATCAATACATGGACATGACCTACAATCAGGGACTGTATGCACGCGGAAAATACGAAGGAAACTTCAACTGGGGCGATCTTGAAGCATCGGCCTTCGTCCATCAGATTCATCACACGATGGGATTTTTGCAACCGGACAAGACCGGCAACATGCCGATGTACACCGATGCCCTGAATAGCGGCTATTCGATCAAAGCGACCATACCGGTCTCGACTCAAGACACCGTCCGAGTGGGTAACGAAATGCACTACAACCACCTCGACGACTGGTGGGACCCCGTTTCTGGTCGTGCGATGATGTCGCCGAACGCGTTTCGGACGATCAACGATGGACATCGCACGCGCGTTGGGACGTTCGTCGAATGGGAGCGCCATTGGACTAGCCAGTGGACCTCGCTCATCGGCGTGCGCAACGACATTGTCTCGATGGATACCGGCGACGTGCAGGGTTATAATGCTATGATGTACGGCGCAGACGCCTCGGCATTTAATGCTCTCGATCATCGCAAGACTGACGTTCACATCGACGGATCGGCCTTGCTCCGCTACACGCCGGATGCTGTCAGCACCTACGAACTCGGTTTCGCCCGGAAGACGCGTTCGCCAAATCTCTACGAGCGCTACACCTGGTCGACCAGCGCGATGGCCATGAAAATGATCGGCTGGTTCGGCGACGGCAACGGTTATGTCGGAAACATCGATCTGGTGCCGGAAAAAGCCCACACGGTCAGCTTCACGGCCGGATGGCACGACCCTTCCGGCGGTTCGCGCTGGGAGGTCAAGGTCTCGCCGTACTATTCCTATGTCCAGGATTACATCGACGTCGACCGCTGTCCGGTAAAAGCCGGCTCAATGACGTGCTCGGCGGCCAACCAAACGACGACGAACAATTTCGCCTACTTGCAATTCGCCAATCACGACGCATGGTTCGCCGGTGTCAACATCAGCGGCAAGGTCGCTCTTTTCGACAGCCCCGACTACGGTCATTTCGTGCTTCGGGGGATGGTTGGCTACGTTCGCGGCCAGCGGACCGACGGCGTCAACCTGTACCACGTGATGCCGCTCAACGCGCGGTTCGCCATCGACCACACGCTCGGAAGGTGGAGCAATTCACTGGAAGTGCAACTGGTCGCAAGAAAGGACGACGTCAGCGAGGTCCACAACGAACTGACGACGCCGGCCTATGCTCTGGTGAACGTTCGCACGGGTTACAACTGGGGCAACGTGCGGCTCGACGTGGGCATCGACAACCTGTTCGACCAGTACTACTGGCTGCCGCTCGGCGGCGCCGATCTTGCGGACAGTTCAAAGACATATGGATCCAACGTGCCGGGGCCGGGACGCTCGTTCAACGGCAGACTGACCGTGACGTTCTGAATGGGGTCGCGCCATGGACAACCTTGCCCTCTCCCCCTGGAGCCTGTGCCTGGACGCAGGTCCCATTGTGGAGGGTGTCATCACCGTCCTACTCGCTTCCTCGCTCTGGTGCTGGGTCGTCGTGATCGAACTGGCCGTCGTGCTCCACCGCGTCAGCGTGGCGCTGCGCCTTGAGCAGCCCAGTCGAACGAAACTCAAACGCACGCTGCTGTCGCCGGTGTTCGCACCGGCGGCAGCCCCTCCCCTTACCGATGAAACGCAAAGCGAATTCAGATCCCGCCTGACAAGAACGATGACAGCCCTTGCGCGCGTTCTACTGGCGGATGCGGAACGGGGGGGCGTGCCGAGCCTGGCGATCGTCGCGTCGGTCACGCCCTTCGTCGGCCTCTTCGGCACTGTGTGGGGGATCATGACGAGCTTCACGAGCATCGCACACGCCAAGGATACGAGCCTCGCAGTCGTAGCCCCCGGCATTGCCGAGGCGCTCGCCGCCACCGCCTATGGGCTGACGGCGGCGATCCCGGCCTCAGTCGCCTACAACGTCTTCGCCAGCGCCTTCGCGCGCCGCGGACGCGTCCTGAGCACTGTGATCGAACGCCGCGCCTCCGACGCCGCGCGGGACGCGAGCGTCACCGCCAACCGTTCGGGATGACAAATCCCGCTGCCTGGTGACGACTCCGACCTCGGCCATTACCGCCCACTCGCCGACATCAACGTCACGCCGCTCGTCGACGTCATGCTGGTGATGCTGGTTGTTTTCATGGTGACCGCGCCGATGCAGAGTAAGCCACCGCCGAAGGCCGTCTTGTCGAATGAGGATCGGTGATGATGACTGTGAGTATGGACAGCCATACTCACAGTGCTCTGGTCTCGCGGCTCGAAGTGGTCGATTCAGGTCGACGGCGCCGGTGGTCGGACGAAGAGAAGCTGAAGATTGTGCTTGAGAGCCTGGCGGCGCCGCGCCAGTAATCTGAGAATAGGATAAATTTCATCGCTGCCCTGCCATTCTTAACGTGTTCCTTCGGCCAAAATAGTATACCGAGGCGCCACATCGTATATCGCTTGAGGCTCCCATGAACGCCCCCACAAAATCCCCGCTGCCCCCCTACACTCACACGCCCTTGTTCCCGCTCGGGCCCGATGAGACACAATACCGCAAGCTCGATATCGGCGGGGTGCGCACGGAAAAGGTCATGGGCCGGGACGTGCTGGTGATCGAGCGCGAGAGCCTGCGGGCGCTGGCGGAAGCCGCCTTCATCGACATCAACCACCTGCTGCGGCCGGCGCATTTGAAACAGCTGCGCGCCATCCTCGACGACCCGGAGGCGACCGCGAACGACAAGTTCGTTGCCTATGACCTCCTGAAGAACGCCAACATCGCCGCCGGCGGCGTGCTGCCCATGTGCCAGGACACCGGCACCGCCATCATCAGCGCTAAGAAAGGCCGCCACGTCTTCACCGACGGTTCGGACGAGGGCGCCTTGGCCGAGGGCGCGCGCGACGCGTACCTCAAGAAGAACCTGCGCTATTCGCAGCTCGCGCCGCTCTCCATGTTCGAGGAGACCAACACCAAGTCGAACATGCCGGCGCAGGTGGAGATCTACGCCGAGGGGGACGACGCCTATAAGTTCCTGTTCATCGCCAAGGGCGGCGGCTCGGCCAACAAGACCTTCCTGTTCCAGGCGACGCCATCGATCCTGTCGCACGATCGGCTGCTGGCGTTCCTGAAGGAGAAGATCCTGACGCTCGGCACCGCGGCGTGCCCGCCGTATCATCTGGCGATCGTCATCGGCGGCACCTCGGCCGAACTGAACCTGAAGACGGTGAAGCTCGCCTCCACCCATTATCTCGACACGTTGCCGACCAAGGGCAGCGAGGGCGGGCACGCGTTCCGTGATCTCGAGATGGAAAAGGAAGTGCACAAGCTGACGCAACAGATGGGCGTCGGCGCGCAGTTCGGCGGCAAGTATTTCTGCCACGACGTGCGCGTGATCCGGCTGCCGCGCCACGGCGCGTCGCTGCCCATCGGTCTCGGCGTGTCGTGCTCGGCCGACCGCCAGGCGGTGGCTAAGATCACCAAGGACGGCGTGTTCCTGGAGGAGCTCGAGCACCATCCGGCGCAGTACCTGCCGGAGGTCGACCAGGAAAAGCTCGGCGGCGAGGTGGTGAAGGTCGACCTCAACAAGCCGATGAAGGACATCCTGGCGCAGCTCTCCCAGTATCCGCCGAAGACGCGGCTGTCGCTCACCGGCACCATCATCGTCGCGCGCGACCTGGCGCACGCCAAGCTGCGCGAGCGGCTGGAAAGTGGGCAGGGGCTGCCGCAGTACTTCAAGGACCATCCGGTCTATTACGCGGGCCCGGCCAAGACGCCGGAGGGCCACGCCTCGGGCTCGTTCGGGCCGACCACGGCGGGGCGGATGGATTCTTACGTCGAGCAGTTCCAGGCGGCCGGCGGCTCGATGGTGATGCTGGCCAAGGGCAACAGGTCCGCGCAGGTGCGCGAGGCCTGCAAGAAGCACGGCGGCTTTTATCTGGCCTCCATCGGCGGCAGCGCGGCGAATTTGGCCGAGCACTGCATCAGACAAGTCGAGGTGCAGGAGTTTCCCGAGCTCGGTATGGAAGCGATCTGGCGCATCGAGGTCGAGGACTTCCCCGCCTTCATCGTCATCGACGACAAGGGCAACGACTTCTTCAAGGAACTGAATCTCGGCTGACGGCGGTGGCCGCTGGCGCGGCCGCCGGTCCCGCCGAGATCATAAAATACGTCCCGCAATGCATCCCGACGCGCGCCGTCGGGCGCAAAGCGCCGTGTGAAGCCCATCACACGGCGCTATTGTGTTTGAAATCCGCTTGCATGCAAACATCTCACAATGACGAACGCGCTCGCGCGACGGCAAATGCATTGTGGCGAATCGGCAGGGGCCGTGGCAGCCTTTCAAGAGTTACCGCGTTCAACGCCAACAATAACACGACGCTGACGGGCGATAGCCCGGACAATAAGGAGGCGCGTCTTGACAGCCACGGTCGACTTCGACGTGCCGGATCTCGCGGGCGATATCGAGCGCCTCGACTCCAGGGATATCGATACCCTGCCGTTCGGCGTTATCCGGCTGGATGACGCGGGCACCATCCTGCTTTTGAGCGAGACCGAGCGGCGCGAGGCGGGCTTCGACAAGGCGCCGCTGGGGCAGAATCTGTTCGAGCTGTCGCGCTGCTTCGGCAGCGACGAGTTCCACGGCCGCATCGCGCGGGCGCGGGAAGAGGGGCCGGTCGATCTCGAGATCGCCTGGCCGGGCGACCGCCTCGATCCGACGCGCGAATTGCGCATCCGCGTTCAGTCGGCGCGGCCGGACGGCCTGTGGCTGTTCATCGAGCGCGACTTGGAGCGCGACTTGGAGCGCGACCTGACGCCGGCCAGACGCGCCTCGCGAGCCTGACGCCGCCGATCGTTCGCATACATGCAAATTGCGCTGGCCGACTTGCGCCGGCCAAATCGCGCCGGTTTTGGGCGCATGCGTCCGCGCGGTACGTGGTCCGGTTCATTATCCTTTAGTCGAGCGCGCCCGGCCGCACCGTCGGGCGCAAAACGCGTGACTTGCATGCCGCCGACGCGCGCCTTGCTGCAGCGCAAACGCACGGTTCGTGTCGGTACCACGCGGCGCAATGCGCCGCCGTCGCGCAAACATGTTGCAGTGCATGTCGACGCAAAGACGAATGCCGTTGCAACGCGCGCGCCATGCCGCCGTCGTCGTCCTAAACGAAAGTGGAATTGACGATCACATGGCCTCTTCGGCTATGCCAATAGTGCGACGGATTAATTCCGCGGGTGCCGCGGTCGAGGCTGAAGCCGGTAACGGTTTCGGTAAGACCGTGACGCGATGACGGAGGATCATAAGGGGGGCACCGGCAGGCAAGAGCCGCGGACAGTAGTCGATGCATCGCATCGGCAACGAAACTCCACACAAAATGCCACCCTCGATTCCATTCGACTCCGGGAAACCGGTTCGAGGGGCGACACGCATGAACTTCATCGGGAGGAATTGATATGGCTTCCAGAAAAGACGATCAAACCGTATCCCGCCGCACGCTGCTGCAGGTCGGTGCCGGTCTCGCCGGCGGCGCCATGCTGCCGGTCGGCTTCTCCATGCCGGCCTTCGCCGCCATGGACCATCCGGCGCTCGGGACCTTTCCGGCCGGCACCACCGGTCCGGCGGTCACCATCGGTGCCGCGGTGCCGCGCACCGGCGCCTACGCGGCGCAGGGCGAAGACGAACTCAAGGGCATGCAGCTCGCCGTCGAGCACATCAACGAAGGCAACGAGCTGATCAAGAAGATCGCGCCCAAGGTGACGAAGGGCGTGCTCGGAAAAGAGGTGAAGCTGGTGGTTGCCGACTCGGGCGCCAAGCCGAACCGCGCGGTGCAGGCGCAGCAGCGCTTCATCAACGAGGACAAGGTCATCGCCATGACCGGTTCGACCTCCTCGGCGGTCGCAGTGGCGATGAACAAGTTCGCCGAACGCGAGAAGATCCTCTACCTGGTGGCGATCTCGGGCTCTAACGACACCACCGGCAAGGACTGCTCGCGCTACTCGTTCCGTCAGTGCTTCTACGGCCAGACGGCGGCGGCGGCGATCGGCCCGGTGCTGATCAAGAAGTTCGGCAAGAACCGCAAGGCCGCGTTCATGACGCCGGACTACACCTACGGTCACACCGTGACGAAGTCGGTGAACGACTACCTGAGCTCGCACGGCGGCTGGAAGATGGTGACCAACCAGGTTTCCAAGCTGGGCACCCAGGACTACAGCCAGTTCCTGACCAACATCGCCAACTCCGGCGCCGAGTTCATCGTCAACGTGAACTGGGGCCGCGACGCGGTGCTGTCGATCCAGCAGGCCAAGCAGTTCGGCCTCACCCCGAAGATGAAGATGGTGGTGCCGTACCAGATCCCGTTCCTGGCCAAGGAAACGGGGCCCGAGCTCACCGAAGGCGTGCTGGCGGCGACCGACTTCTGGTGGACGCTGGAAGACAAGTATCCGCTGGCGAAGATGTTCGTCGCGGCCTTCCTCAAGAAGTACGGCTACCGGCCGGAGTGGGGCGCCGAGAACGCCTACATGCAATTCGCCATCTGGGCTCGCATGGTTTCGGAAGCCGGCACCTTCTATCCGCCGAGCGTCATCAAGCAGTACGAGAAGGGCGAGACCTTCGACTCCATGGTGGGTCCGGTCCACTTCCGCCCCGAAGACCACCAACTCGTCCGTCCGGTCGTCATCGTCGAAGGCAAGAAGCCGTCGGCCATGAAGAACAAGGAGGATTTCTGGGAGGTCGTCGAGGTCGTGCCGGGCGCGCCGCTGATGCAGAAGCCCGACGCCTTCGGCTGCAAGCTCGGGCCCTACACCTGAGCGAGGTCACGCAAAGAGCCCTCTCCGCATCGGCCGATGCGGGGAGGGTCCTCGTTCCTTCCTGGCCGGGCCCATGGCATCGTGCGGTCCGGCCCATTTATCCGTTGCGCAACGGTGCGGATGCCCGGCATAAAGGGCATCGAGGCGCCACCTTCGCGAGCGTGCGGCGAATCAAAAAGCGGGCGACACCGTGATCAACTGGGGCAACTTCATCTCGCAATGCTTCAACGGACTGGTGCTCGGCGCACTTCTGGCGCTGATCTCCTCCGGTTTGACGATCATCTACGGCACGCTCGGGGTCCTTAACCTCGCCCACGGCGCCATGTTCATGCTCGGCGGCTACGCCGGCTGGGTCGCCTTCACCTACACCCACTCCTATATCGTCGCTGTCATCGCCGGCTCGCTGTTCGTGATGCTGGTGGGCGTGCTCATGGAACGGGTCATCATCCGCTCGTTCTACGACCGGCCGCACGAGGACCAGATTCTGGTCACCTTCGGCCTCGGCATCGTGTTCGTCGAGGCGGTGCGCTTCTTCTTCGGCAGCTTGTCGAAGATGGTGCCGCCGCCGTCGCCCTTCGTCGGCATCATGAACCTCGGCTTCATGTTCTACCCGACCTACCGCATCGCGCTGCTCGGTATCGTCGCGGTGGCGTTGCTCGCGCTCTATATCGTGCTCTACCGCACGCGCATCGGCATGATCGTGCGCGCCGGCATCGAGGACTCGGTCATGGTCGATGCGCTCGGCATCGACGTCTACAAGGTGTTCATGCTGGTGTTCGGCATCGGCGCCATGGCGGCGGGTTTCGCCGGCATCGTCAACGCGCCGGTGGTCTCGATCGCGCCGGACGTGGGCGAGGAGATCCTGGTGCAGACCTTCGTGGTGGTCGTCATCGGCGGCGTCGGCTCGTTTCCGGGCGCCATACTTGGCGGCCTGATCGCCGGCGAGATCATCAGTATCACCTCGATGTTCAACCCCGGCTATTCTTACGTCATGCTGTTCGTGGCGATGACGCTGGTGCTGGTGCTGCGGCCCTACGGGCTGCTCGGCACCGCCGGTCGCGAGTGAGGCCGGACGCGCCATGTTGAAGCAACGCGCCTTCCTCATCGAGATCCTGACCGCCGCGGGACTGATCGTGGCGCCCTTCGTGCTGCCGCACCTCGGGTTCGCGCCGACCACGGTCAACCGCATCCTGATCTGGGGCCTGTTCGGTATCGGCTTCGACCTCCTGTTCGGCTTCACCGGGCTGCTGTCGTTCGGCCAGTCGGCCTTCTTCGGCACCGGCGGCATGGTCGCCGCCTATCTGCTCACGCAACTCAATTACCCCGACGTGTTGACGGCGGTCTTCATCGGCACGATCGCGACGGCGGCCGTCGGCTTCGTGATCGGGCTGATCGCGCTCAGGCGCACCGGCATCTATTTCGCCATGATCACGGTGGCGATCGCGGAGGTGTTCTACTTCGTCGAGTTCAATCCGTTGTCGCAGTTCACCGGCGGCGAGAACGGGCTGCCGGGCGTGCCGACCCCGTCGTTCAATCTCGGCTTCACGACTCTCAAGTTCGACACCGACTGGTCGATGTATACCTTCCTGGCGTTCTGGTATTTCATCGGCATCGTGCTGGCGCTACGCATCGTGCGCTCGCCGGTCGGGCACATCCTGAGCGCGATCCGCGAAAACCCGCTGCGCGCGCAGGCGGTCGGCCACAACATCCACGCCTACAAGCACACTGCCTTCGTGGTCGCGGCGGCCTATGCCGGCTTTGCCGGCGGCCTGCTCGGCCTGATGCAGGGTTTCATGCCGCCGGACGCCTTCACCTTCGAGACGTCCGGCCAACTCGTCATGCAGACCGCGATCGGCGGCACCGGCACGCTGTTCGGCGCGCTGGTCGGCGCCACCGTCTGGTTCTATCTCAGCGACTTCTTCCAGATGACGCTGCATCTCGGCGCCACCTGGAAGCTGGCGCTGGGCGTCGTGTTCGTGCTGCTGGTGGTGTTCCTGCGCCGCGGCATCGTCGGCGGGTTCATCGACCTCGCGACATGGTTCAAGCGCGGCGGTCACGCCGAGGAGCCGGCCGAGCCCGACCTCGACGACCAGGATACGGAAGTCGGATCGTCGTCGGCGCCGGCCGCGCTCGGTTCCGCGGTGGCGGCGAAGTCCGACATCGTTCTCCAGGCGACGGGCCTGTCCAAGCGGTATGGCGGCGTGGTCGCCAACGACGACATCAACTTCGCGGTCGAGCGCGGCGAGCTGCGCGGCATCATCGGCCCGAACGGCGCGGGCAAGTCGACCTTCTTCAAGATGCTGACTTGCGAGATCCCGCCGACCACGGGCCGGATCGTGTTCGAGGGTCAGGACATCACCGGCTTCGGCGTGACGCGGGTGTGTCAGCTCGGCTTGACCAAGAGCTACCAGGTCAACCAGCACTTCAACCGGCTGACCGTGCGCGAGAACATCACCATCGCGGCGCTGGCGCAGAAGCGCGGCCCCTTCAAGCTCGACCTGCTGCACAGCCTGTCGCGGGTCGAGGGCCTGCAGCGGCGCGTCGAGGAGACGCTGGCGCTCGTGCACCTCACCCAGCGCGCCGAGCGCAAGGTGTCCGAGCTCGCCTACGGCGAGAAGCGGCGGCTGGAGATTGGGCTGGCGCTGGCGACTTCGCCGTCGCTCCTGCTGCTCGACGAGCCGCTCGCCGGCATGAGCCCGCGCGAGCGCGTGCAGACGGTCAAGCTCCTGAAGGCGATCGGGCGGGGCCGCACCATGATCGTGATCGACCACGACATGGATGCGATTTTCGAACTGGCGGAAAAGATTACGGTGCTGCGCGAAGGCTCGGTGTTGGTGGAAGGGACGCCGGACGAGATTAAGAACAACGCCACCGTCCAGGAAGCCTATCTCGGCGGAGTGCAAGAATCTTGAGCCTGCTAGATGTCCAGGGACTGAACAGCTATTACGGCGACTCGCACATCCTGTTCGAGGTCTCGTTGCGCGTGGAAGCCCACGAGGTGGTGGCGTTGCTCGGACGCAACGGCGCCGGCAAGTCGACCACGCTCAAGAGCCTGATGGGTGTGGTCAAGCCGCGCTCGGGCGCGGTCAACTTCGACGGCCAGGACGTCGCCGGCAAGCCGGCGCATGCCATCGCCATGGCCGGCATGCAGCTCGTGCCGGAGGAGCGGCGCATCTTCGGCAGCCTCGACGTCGAGGAGAACATCGTGCTGGCGAGCCTGACCGCGGCGAACGCCTGGCCGCTGGAGCGCATCTACCAGATCTTCCCGCGGCTCGCCGAGCGTCGCCGCAGTCGCGGCACCGATCTCTCCGGCGGCGAGCAGCAGATGCTGGCGATCGCCAGGGCGCTGGTGCGCGACCCCAAGATCATCCTGCTCGACGAGCCGTTCGAGGGGCTGGCGCCGGTGATCGTGCGCGACCTGATGCAGGCCTGCCGCCAACTCGTGAAGGAAGGCCAGACCATCGTGCTGGTGGAGCAGAACCTCGCCGCCACGCTGGCGCTCGCCAACCGCGCCTACATCATCAACAACGGCCACATCGTGCACGAGGGCCCGGCGGCCGAGATCAAGGCCGACCCGGACGTGCTGCAGCGCTATCTGTCGGTGTAGTCAACGCTGATCCGTCACCCTGAGGTGCTCGCCGAAGGCGAGCCTCGAAGGGCGACGGCCCAAGCGCGTCATGGCCGATCATCCTTCGAGGCTCGGCGCTGGCGCGCCTCGCACCTCAGGATGGCGGAGCGGGGTTCGGTCCGAGCGCCGCCGCCACCATGACCGCCAGGCCGGCGACGACGTAAGCGGGCCGCAGCGGCGACGCCACGGGCGTAGCCGATGCATAGGCGACGAGAGGGTCGGCCATGAAGCGGACCTGGTTAGCGAGCCACCCCGGGTGACGACGCTAACCACGCCCCTCGGCTTGCTAAGAGCTTGGAGAGCGTAGCAAACCCACCGCCGCGGCGGCGACGGCGCCTGCACGCGTGCCACTAGACCGTGTTGATCGGGGACGGCGACCACCAGCCGTTGCGGTCGCGCTCCTCCTCAGGCCGCCGCTGCTCGGCCGTCGCCAGCGTGCGCATATGGCGCAGCACGAAGACGCGAATGGCCGACGACATGTTGGCCTGGTTGCGCTCGGCGTCGACCTTGCGCAGTAAGGCCGAGGTACTGATCCGCTCGCTTTCGGCGATGTCGCGGAAAGCGTCCCAGAACGGCTGCTCCAGGCTGACACTGGTCTTGTGGCCGCGGATCACGACCGAGCGCTTGATGATATGTGACTTCATAAGGGTACCCCCGTGGATCGGTTCCCGGATAGGCGCCTGAGCAATGATGTCGCTGGCGGCGGCATCATGGGAAAGGCGTCGGTCCGGCTGCGACCTAACGTGCAAGCGCGGCTCCAGTTCCTGGAACCCTCGCCTAATTGTTGGGCGATCTTGTGCTGCCGGTCGACGCCGTCTCGACGATGGTGGTGTCACAGGTCTGGCACTGGAAGGTATCGAAATGTTGCAGGCCTTCGCGCGATTTGCTGGCCTGCATGGCGACCCCGCAGAGCGGGCAATGGCGGATGGCGGCGGGGGTGGGGCGGCGCGGCGGCATGCCGAATTTGAAAAACGCCGGGCGCCCGCCGGCCTTGATCCAGATCAAAAGAACAGCGCCGGCCCAATGGATGCTTCTCCGCGCCGGCTGTCGGCGCGTTCTGATCTATCTCAATGCCCACACGGTGGGATCGCCGCAATCTGCGACAAATGTGGCAGGAAATCTCGACAGCGCCTTTCGACCGGGATTTGGAGTTGGCGGTCCTCGATGCGGAAGGACCGCACGCTTTGGTATTTGCCTGCCGGCGAATCGTCGGCGGCTGGATGAAGACGGAGACGCGCGAGCGCATCGACGTTCATCCGACCCATTGGCGGGAATGGCACGGGCGCGACCTGTTCGACAGCCACGACGCGCACGACAAGACGAACGACTGAAGGACGGGGCGCGGCGCGGGCCGGATCGCGGCCGCGCGTGTCGTCAAGCCCGCCGGCGCTTGCGTTCGTTGGGGCCGCGCTCGGCGAGCTTGGCCTCTTCCTCCGCCAGCAGGCGCTGCAGGGTGGCGCGGCGCGTTTCGTCGGTTTCCTTGGCTAGCAGCCGCCGAAAATGTTCGACGTTCAACTGGGCGACGGTCCGCTGCATGACGCCCTTGCTCTCCACTTTCTTGCATTATTTGATGCGCATATTGACCGAGCGCGAGCATGCCGGAACCCTTTATTTCTGGCGCCGGCGGCAAACGCGACCGAAGGGAATCGAGGGGATTTTACGTCCGTTGCGGGAGGAAGGGCCGACTCTTATTCGGCGGGCCCGGGCGGTGCGTCGGTGGTCAGCACCTCGCCGCAGGCCGCGCATGTGAAGCTGCACAGCTTGGGATGGTCGGCGACGGCGGGCGTCACGCGGCTCAGTCGCATGGGGTCTTCGCAGGGCGGCGCGGGCTTCGCGGGCGCGGGCTCAGGCCTCGAGCGCAAAGCGCAGGCGGTCGGGGCCCTCGCGGCGGATGGCGGGGAACTCGCGGGCGTTCTTGAGGCGGGCGCGGGCGCTGCGGATCGGCAACTGCTGCGGCGTCATCCAGTCGACGGTGCCGCACAGCGTGCAGCGGAAGATGGCGAGCGAGGACGTGCCGCGCGCCGGCGGCAGGGTGGCGATCATTTTTGCCGGCCCGCCGCAGGCGAGGCAGTCGCGCAAGGGGACGCTCAGTCCGCGATGGGTGTCGCTCGTCGTCATCGATTCCTCGACCGCCACATTGCCGGTGAGGCCTAAAGATTTTGTCACAACGGTCTGCGGAATTTGACGGAATCGGCGCCGGCGGCCGCGTCCGTCACGGCTCCGGCCGCGGACCGAGCGCGACCCAGGCCAGGAAGCCGCAGCCGACGCAGCGGAAGATGTCGTAGGCCGGCTGGCCGATCCGCTCGGGCAGGTGCATGGCCGCCTGCAGCGCCTCGCCGCAGCGCGGGCAGGGGCCCAGGCGGGGGCGTGGGGGCTCACTCCACTGCGGGCCGGTTTGGTCGCTGAACACGGGATTGCCCCCTCGCTCTTCTGTAAGACGCCCCCGTCTCCGGCAGGGCGTGACGCGGGCTTAAGGCGCCGGACAACGGTGTATCGCCACTGCGCTACAGCGCATTACCACTGCAACAATGTGCAAGGATTGCTGATCGTTCCCGGCGCGATTCGGAAAATTTGAGCGGTTGCCGGCGCGCCACAGGCCGGCGCCTTGCCCTCGCTTCGCTACCGCTTGCTCGTTACCTCTTGGCCGCCACCCGGGGGGCAACGCAATGGACCCCGGCGCGGGGAACGCCGGGGTCCGTTGTCTAGGGTATTGGGCAGGCAAGGGTCGCCCCCGCCGGTGAACGCATCATACGCCGATGCGTTGGCCAATGGCGTAACGATGCTGTAAAATCCGCCTGCTGCGGCTGCGAGCCGCACCCGCCCAACAATCGATGGCGGCCAATGGCTGACCGGAGCGTTGCCAGGCGAAGTGGGAACCGGTTCGCCGCCCGGAAATGCGACAAAGCACAAGTACTTAACGCCGCCCGCCACCACCACCTGCGGTCGCGTTAGCGAACTCCTCATCTGTTCGCGCTAGTTTCGCGGCACCGAAGAAGAGGGCACGCGATGGAAATCCGCGTCCAATTCCCGCGGGAGCGCACCAGTGCCACCGGCGCGGTGCGGAAGGTGCGCCCAGCCGCGGACCACGAGGTCGATGCCGGCGAGCAGTCGGACGACCGTCGGCAGAACGACGGCCGCGAGCATCACCCTTCGCCGGAGGCCGACATTGGTGGGCACGTCGACAAGACGGTGTGAGGCGCCGCCGCCAAGCCAAGCCGACGCGTCACGTGAAAGAGGCCGCCGACCGAGGCGCCTCAGTCTTCCTCGCGTTCGATGGCGTGGAAGTGGCCGCACTCCCGACACCAGAAGGTGACGAGTTCCGGGAACGACCTGGCCTTCGGGGTGACATGCGCGATTTCCATTTCGGCGCCGCATTCCTCACACGGAATGGGCGGGATTTCCCTCTGCTCGTCCGACACAGCCCTTGGCCCCAGCCCCACGCGCCCCCTATTGAGAACGCGCCTGTGATGCGCCGAGCAGCATAGCATTTGTTGATCTAGCAGGCTGTTGAAAAAGTCACTGGCGTTGCGCCTTCCGTCGTGTTTCCTTTGATTCGGATGGATTGAGGGACTCAACCCGAAGGAGGACCGCATGAGCATACTTGATTGGAATGGATCCATCAGCCTGAGCGCCGCAATTACGCAGGCGCGAACCGATGGGAAAGAGCTTTATATCCTTCCTGGCTCCTACAATCTCGGCTTCACCTCGATCGCGCCCGGAGGGACGCCTGGAACACGCCCGGTCCGCATCTATGCAACACCGCGTACCGTAACGCTGAATTTCACGGCGGACGACCTGTTCTTCTGGATCGAGAATATTTCCGATATCGAAATTGAGGGTATCGACTTCGACGGCAAGAACCGCGCGCTTTCGGCATTTTGGCGGCCGGGCCTCGTCACGGCGGTTGGGGCTTCGAATCTCGTCTTCCGCAATTGCAGGTTCCTTAATTCCACCCAGGTCGGCCTGCGCCTTCAGGATTGCGGCACGCGGCGGGGAGCGACCTTCGCAAAAGACGGCAACGAACTCGCACGACCTAGCGCCCTGGTGGAGAATTGCGCCTTCGAGAAATGTGATGACGCAGCGATCTACACCTATGGAAGCCCGGCGCTGCGCGTCACCAGCTCGGCATTCACAAATCTGAACAACAACGGGATTCAGATCGAGGAAGATACGCCGATCTACAACGGCACCATCATCTCCGGAAACAGCTTCTCCGACATTCGCGCCGAGAACGGGGGGAGCGGCCCTTACGGAAATGCGGTTTCGCTGTTCCGCGTCAACGACTGCCTCGTCGAAGGCAATACGATCCACTTTGCGGCCTTCTCAGCGGTGCGGG
>JARRQH010000031.1:0-16943 GCA_037381985.1 Pseudolabrys sp. | reverse complement strand
ACCACACCAACGGCGTGCTGTTCATCGACCACATCTCCAAGCTCAAGCGCGACAGGGTTACGAAAAAGTTCCAGAAGGCGCTGAAGCGCGGCGAGACCACCCGCGCCGCCTACACGGAAGACACCCCCGAGCACCGGATCGGGTAAGGCGCAGACTTTCTCCGTCACCCTGAGGTGGCCGCGCGCAGCGCGGCCCTCGAAGGGCGACGGCCGATCATCCTTCGAGGCTCTCCCCGCTTACGCGAGGGTCGCACCTCAGGATGACGGATCGGGATCAAGGTGTTTTGATTCTATGCCGCTCCGCCTCATCTTCATGGGCACGCCCGATTTCGCGGTGCCGACGCTGGTCGAGCTTGCCGCGCGCGGGCACGAGATCGTTGGCGTTTATACTCGAGCGCCCAAGCCCGCCGGCCGTCGCGGCCTGGAGCTTAAGCCGACGCCGGTTGAGCGTGAGGCGCGTGAGTTGGGCCTGAACGTGCTGACGCCCAAGACACTGAAGACGGAAGAAGCGCAAGATCAGTTTCGCGCATTGCGAGCCGACGCTGCGGTGGTCATCGCCTACGGGTTGATCCTGCCGAAAGCGGTCCTCGTCGCGCCCAAGCTCGGCTGCTTCAACGTGCACGCCTCGTTGCTGCCGCGCTGGCGCGGCGCCGCGCCCATTAACCGCGCGGTGATGGCGGGCGATGCCGAATCCGGCGTCACCATCATGAAGATGGACGAAGGCCTCGACACCGGCGCTATGGCCATGGTCGAGCGTCTTGCGATAACGCCCAACATGACCGCCGGCGAACTGCACGACAAGCTCGCGCCGCTGGGCGCCGACCTGATGGCGCGCGCGCTGTCGGCGCTGGAGCGCGGCTCGCTCGCGCTGACGCCGCAGCCGGACGAAGGCGTCACCTACGCCGACAAGATTTCAAAGGAAGAGACCCGCATCGATTGGGCGAAGCCGTGGTATGAGGTGCACAATCATATCCGCGGCCTGTCGCCGTTTCCCGGCGCGTGGTTCGAGCTCGACGGCGTGCGGATCAAGGTGTTGCGCTCGACGAAGGGTGAGGGGTCGGGTGCGCCCGGCACAGTCCTCGACGATCGTCTCACCATCGCCTGCGGCGCCGGCGCCGTGCGGCTCGTCCAGGTTCAACGCGCCGGCGGAAAGCCGATGAACGCGGAAGATTTCCTGCGCGGGACCAAGGTGGCGAAGGGCGCGAAGGTCGACTGATCCGTCATCCTGAGGTGCGAGCGAAGCGAGCCTCGAAGGGCGACGGTACCATTCACGCCGCGTGGATACCCGCCCAATGGTGCCGCCGCGCCTCCACGAACTCGGCGAGGTCGGCATCGCTCACCTTCACCAGGTCGCTGTGGCCGAATCCCTTGGAATAGTCCAGCACCGAGACGATCTCCGGCGTCAGCTGCAAGGTCGGCACCGCGGTAGGGTCGGGGCGCGGCATCACCTTGTATTCCGGGTAGCGCGCGAGCAGGATCTTGTAGGCATGGTCGCGCTCGCCGGGGTCGGTGACCTCTGCCACGCGCGCGGCGATCGACAGGCCCTTGATCTGCAGCGGTTGCGGCACGTCCTTCGCGATGGTCAGCGACACCCGCGGGTCGCGCGCGATATTGGCGAACTTCTGGCTGTCGCGGGCGACCCCGCAATAGAGGATCAGCCCGTCATTGGCGTAGCCGACCACGGTGGCCTGCGGCCAGCCGTCCTCGCGGTTGGTGGCGATGGTCATGATCCGGTGCTGGTCGAGCAGCCCCACGATCTGCCGTTTGAATTCCTGCTTCATGGCCTTAAAACCCCGCTTGTTCCTTCTTCATATAGAGGGCCCGCCCCGGGGCGGATTTGAGGTGAATCAATCGTGCCGCGCTACAAGCTGACCATCGAATACGACGGCGCGCTGTTTTCCGGCTGGCAAATCCAGGCGACGGAGACGACCGTGCAGGGCGTGCTCACGGCGGCGGTGGCGGCCTTCGCAGGCGAGGCCACGCTGGTGCAGGGCGCGGGCCGCACCGACGCCGGCGTGCACGCGCGCGGCCAAGTCGCGCATATCGATCTCGCCAAGGAATGGGACACCGACACCGTGCGCGACGCGCTCAATGCGCACCTACGTCCTCATCCCGTTGCCGTGCTGATGGCCGAGCGCGTGGGCGACGATTTCAACGCCCGCACCTCGGCGTTCAAGCGCCACTACCTCTACCGCATCGTCAACCGCCGTCCCGATCTGGCGCTCGACGCCGGCCGCGCCTGGCGGGTGCCGCGCCCGCTCGACATCGCGGCGATGCACGCGGCCGCCCAGCGCCTCGTCGGCAAGCACGACTTCACCACCTTCCGCGCCGCCGAATGCCAGGCCAAGTCACCGGTCAAGACGCTCGATCAGCTCGACGTCATCCGCGACGGCGACGAGGTGCATGTCGTCGCCTCGGCGCGTTCGTTCCTGCATCATCAGGTGCGCTCCATCGTCGGCTCGCTGGCGCTGGTCGGCGACGCCAAGTGGAGCGTCGACGATCTGGCGCGCGCGCTTGAAGCGCGCGACCGCACCGCCTGCGGGCCGGTGGCGCCGCCGGACGGACTCTATCTCATGCGGGTGGATTACTGAGCGATTGCTGCAGCCAGTGGTCCGCCGGCGCCCTTCAGCCTGAATGCGGTTACTGTGGCGCCATCGGTAATTCTACAGATTGGCGGTTAGCCTCGCGCGTCCGATATCTGCCATTGCTACGAGCAACATTCGAGCGCGGTGATGTCGACACGTTTCAGTCTGATGGATCAGTTCAAGGTGCGGCGCAGCGCGAAGGACGCGCGCCGGTTCGCGCGCCGCAGCGTCCGATTGCAAGGCTGGATCCGGTCGGCGGGGGACTTTGCCGTGCAGTCCTGCGTTGTCGTCGATATGTCGCCCACCGGGGCGCGCATTCGTGTCGAATCGCCAAACCACGTCTCGGATCACTTCAATCTTTTGCTGTCGCGGCATGAGGCGAACGGCCGCCGCTGCCGGGTCAAATGGCGGCGCGGCGACGCGCTCGGCGTCGCGTTCGTGTAGGATCGCCAAGCGGCTGATCGATCACCGGGATCGGCGTGGCGACGACGAGCGAAACGTTGCCACGACCATTCTACTCCGCCGCCGCCACCCGCAGCATGCGCCATTGCGCGAGCAGGGCGCGCAGCGCCGCCGGCTTCAACGGCTTGTGCAGCACCTGGATGTTCTGCGTCCGCGCCTGTTCGCGTACCGCGGGCGAGCGGTCGGCGGTGATCAGGATCGCCGGCAGCTCGCCGCACACCGCGCGCAGCGCCGCGATGGCGTCGATGCCATTGCCGCGGTCGAGATGGTAGTCGACCAGAAGGCCATTCGGTCTCGTCGCTCCGTTCGCGACCGTCGCCAGCGCTGCGGCGAGGTTGGGCGCGGAGACGACGTCGCAGCCCCAGCCGCGCAGCAGCGTTTCCATGCCGTCGAGCACCGCCGGCTCGTTGTCGATGCACAGCGCCACGGTGCCGGCGAGCTGGCCGGGATCAACCTGGGACTCCCCACGCGCCGGCAGCACCACCGGCGCCGCGCCCGACAGCGGCACGCTGACCGCGAAATGGGAGCCGCGCCCGGGCGTCGAGTTGAGCTCCACCGTGGCGCCGAGCACGCGCGCCACGCGTTCGACGATCGACAGACCCAGCCCCAGGCCCCGCGCGATGCGCGCTCCCTGATCGAGCCGCTGGAACTCCATGAAGATGTCGCGTCGTTGCCCTTCGGGAATGCCAAGGCCGGTGTCGTAGACGTCGATGCGCAAGGCGTCGCCGCGCCGGCGGCAGCCCACCAGCACGCGCCCCTGCGGCGTGTACTTGATGGCGTTGGAAACGAGGTTCTGGATCAGCCGCCGCAACAGCCGGCGGTCGGACCGCACCACAGCCACGCACGGCACGAAGGTCAGCTCCAGCCGCTTGCTCACCGCCAGCGGCGTGAACTCCACCGCGATTTGGCGCATCAGGTCGTCGATATGGAAGCTGGTGAACTCCGGCCGCAGCACCCCGGTATCGAGCCGCGAGATGTCGAGCAGCGCGCCGAAGATCTCCTCCACCGATTCGAGCGAGGCGTCGATGTTGTCGATCAGCGGCCGGTCGTCTGTGCCGCGCTGGCGCTCGGTCAAGCTGGTGACGTAGAGCCGTGCTGCGTTCAACGGCTGCAGGATGTCGTGGCTGGCGGCGGCCAGGAACTTGGTCTTGGAGATGTTGGCGGCGTCGGCCTCGCCTTTGGCGCGGGCGAGCGCTTCGTTCAGCCGCGTGAGCTCCTCGGTGCGCTCCTGTACGCGCCGTTCCAGCGTCTCGTTGGCGCGCTCCAGCGCCTCGGCTGCTTCGACGCTCGCGGTGATGTCGGTGAAGGTGGTGACGATGCCGCCGTCCGGCATGTGGTTGGCGCGCACCTCGATGGCGACCCCCGGCTCGGCGAAGCGTTCACGGAACGGCTCATTGCCCGAAAGATAACGCTCGAGCTGCTGGCGCACGAACTCGTCGATGCGGTCGGGCGGCACCTCGCTGCGCCGCGCATTGAAGCGCAGCATGTCCGGCAGCTCGATGCCGACCCGGATCAGGCTCGGCGGCAGGTCGAGAATGTCGCCGAACTGCCGGTTCCAGCAGATGAGTTGCTGCTCCTTGTCGAACACCGCGATGCCCTGGCGCACGTGGTCGAGCGCGGTCTGCAATATCTCGCGGTTGTACTGGATGGCGGCGTTGGCGTCGTCGAGCAGCTTGAGCGCGGCCTTGGTCGACAGTGTGCGCTTACGCAGCAAGAGCGACAGCACCAGGCGCGAGGAGGCGGCGCCGATGGCCGACGCCAAAATGTGCTCGGCGTAGCGCATCAGCCGGAAATCGGCCTCGTCGCCGGGTTCGAGGCCGATGCGGTTCGCCGCCGCGAAGTTTTCGAAGGCGGCGCGGGTGCGCGTGTCGCCGAGGTAGCGCGCCACCGTCTGGGTCAGTTCCTCGACCGTAACCGACGAGCGCCACAGCCGGAAGCTCGGCGCTATCGGCGCGCGGTCGCTGGGCACGAACAGGTTGGCCTGCAGCCGCTCGATCGGCGAGGGCGCGCGCCTGAGCGAGAAGCCGACATAGGCGAGGATGTTGACGACGAGGCTCCACACCACGCCGTGCACCAACGGCGACATGTTGAGGCCGAACAAGTGTTGCGGCCGCAATAGCGCTATGCCCCAGGGGCCGTCTCGCAGGACATGCGCGCCGACGAAGCCGATGTCGGCGAAGCTCGGCAGCAGCAGCGTGTAACCCCACACCAGAATGCCGGCGCTCATGCCGGCGATGGCGCCGCTGGCGGTGCCGCGCCGCCAGAACAGGCCGCCGAAGAAGGCGGGCGCCAGTTGCGCGATCGCCGCGAACGACAACAGCCCGATGGCCGCGAGCTGGGTCTCGCCCGCTGAGCGGTAATACATGTAGGCAAGCGCCACGATGGCGCCGATCGCCAGCCGTCGCACGATCAGGAGCAGCGGGCCGACGTTCTCGCGCCCGCTGATCAGCGCCTCGCGCCGTTGCAGCACCAGCGGTACGACGATGTCGTTCGACACCATGATCGACAGTGCCACCGATTCCACGATCACCATGGCGGTCGCCGCCGACAAGCCGCCGACGAAAGCGGCGATGGTGAGAATGCTGGAGCCCGCCTGCAGCGGCAGCGCGAGCACGAACATGTCGCTGTCGAGCGTGCCGGGCGGGAACGTCAGCAGGCCGGCAAGCGCGATCGGGACCACGAACAAGTTGATCAGCACGAGATAGAGCGGGAACAGCCAGGCCGCGCGCCGGATCTCGCTCTCGGCATGGTTCTCCACCACCGCCACGTGGAACTGGCGCGGCAGCATGATGATGGCGATGAACGACAGCAGCGTGGTGGCGAGGAAAGTGTCGAGCGGCGGCGCCGTGCTGAAGATCGCCGCCGTCGGCGGATGCGCCTGCGCCATCTCCATGAGTGCGCCGGGGCCGCCGAACATCCAGAAGGTCACGAAGAAGCCGACCGCCAGGAAGGCGGCCAGCTTGACGATCGATTCGGTGGCGATTGCGAGCATCAACCCGTCTTGATGCTCGGTGGCGTCGATGTGGCGGGTGCCGAACAGCATCGCGAACACCGCCATCGCCACCGCCGCGAACAGGGCGATATCGCCGAACACCGGCTGCGGCGTGTTGGCGCTGGCGTGGGCCTGCGCCAGGATGGTCTCCAGCGACGCCGAGACGGCTTTGAGCTGCAGCGCGATGTAGGGAACCGTGCCGATGATGGCGATGAACGCGACCGTCGCCGCCACCGCCTGGTGCTTGCCGTAGCGCGCGGCGATGAAGTCGGCGATGGAGGTGATGTTCTGCGCCTTGGCGAGCCGCACGATGCGCACGATCAGCGGCGAGAACAGGCCGATCATCAGCATCGGCCCGATATAGATCGTCAGAAACTCATAGCCGGTGCGCGAAGCCGAGCCGACCGAGCCGAAGAACGTCCACGAGGTGCAGTAGATCGCCAGCGACAGCGGATAGATCAAAAGCCGGGTGCGGCCCTCGCCACCGAAACGGCGCAGGCGGTCCCCGTAGCTCGCCACCAGGAACAGTAGGCCGATGTAAACAAGGGCCACCGCGATGACGACCCAGCCCTGCAGCATCCAGCGCTCCGCCCTCGGGCCCGTTTTTCCAGGCTCCAATAACGGGTTAGGTCACCACATTATGGTTGAGGGGTCCATCGCCGGGTTCGGCCCAGATGTGGCCCGCTCCGTAGAAATAATTATACGTTATTTAGACGTTATTTGTATTCTTGCGGACCCGCGCGGGTGGTCCCGCTGGAAAATTCGTCGCAGCCCATACCAGGATGACGATTTCCACCCCCCGCTACCACATAAAGCATTGATTATACTGAAAATTTTAACCCGGCGCCAGGAACTCGGGTTGCATTCTCGGCGCTATCAATCGACCAACCGTCGTTGAGGGAAGCGGAAGCTGGGAATGCCGATGACAAGCCCGATCCGAAACGTGTTCATCATCGACGACGATTCCGCGATGCGCGATGCGCTGGCGGTCGTGTTCACGCTGGCCCACTACCGGGTCAGCCTTTTCCCGGACGCGGAATCCTTCTTGGCCGCGGTGCCCATGAAGGCGCCGGCCGCGCTGCTTATCGATATGCACCTGCCGCGGATTTCCGGCCTCGACCTGCTCAAGCGGCTCGATGCCGGGCACTACGGCGCTCCGATTGTGATGATCTCGGCCGATGCCACCGTCGCCAACGCGGTCGAGGCGGTCAAGCGCGGCGCCTTCGATTACCTGATCAAGCCGCTCGACGGCCGCCATCTGGTGGCCCGCATCGGCGGCGCCATCGCCGGGTTCGAACGGCGCCAGTCCGCCGGCGTCTTCCCCGGCCAGATGGCTTTGACGCCGCGCGAGCGCGAGGTGCTCGACGCGATTGCCGGCGGTGCTTCCAACAAGGAGGCCGGCCGCAAGCTCGGCATCAGCCCGCGCACGATCGAGGTGCACCGCGCCCGCATCATGAAGAAGACCGGCGCCCGCAACGCCGCCGACCTGGTGCGCATCGTGCTCCATGGCGCGGATGGCGACCGCGACGGTCCCGCCGGTCACACGCCGGAGATGGTGGCGTAAGCCGTCATTACAAACCCCGTTCGTCCCCGCGAAAGCGGGCAGCGCCAAAGAGCTGGATTCCCGCTTTCTCGGGAATGAACGGAAAATGGTTCAACCCCAGTGGCTCATCTTCTTCGAGGCGATCGGGCCTCGTGTGCCTACTCCGCGTCGGTGCTCACGCGCCTGAGCGGCAGCGGCACGGTCGCCGTCGGCAGTTCCGCCGCCGAATAGGACGTGCCCGAGGAAACCTCGGTGCCGCCGCCGTCATCGGTGTTGCCGCCCTCTCGCCCACCGGTGCGTCCGCCGCCCATGGTTGGCATCACGGCTGGCATCACCACCATCGCCGGCATCACTGGCGTCACTGGTATGCGCTCTACTACGGCGGCTGCTACACCGTCCGCCGCGTGGTCTGGAGCCCGTGGGGCAAGCGCATCCGTCGCGTGGAGATCTGCAACTAATCGAGGCGTTCTCTCCGCCGACCCGGACAGCCCCGGCGCCGCAATCGAGCGCGCCGGGGGTCTTTCGTTTTTTGGGGCAAGCGTTGCGTCGTGCTCGGGTCTCCCTCCCTCAGGGGAGGTGAAGCGAGCCCGTCGCTTGGGGAGCCCAGCCCCGTTTCCGCCCCAATTCCCGCTATCTGGGCCGTTTACCGCCGATCGGCGGCGCTCTCGCGCGGCTTCCGGAGTTCTGCTACGTCACCTCACGCGCTCTCGGTCGAAGGCGCGCGGTTTCGAGGATGGTGTCGCTTAGAGTGTTTCCAGGCGAAGTGGGCTCCGGTTCGCCGTCCGGAAACGCGACCAGACAAGAGAGAGCGTTTCCAGGCGAAGTGGGCTCCGGTTCGCCGTTTCGGAAACGCGACCAGACAAGAGAGAGCGTTTCCAGGCGAAGTGGGCCCCGGTTCGCCGTTTCGGAAACGCGATAATGTTCAAAGCGAGCCCTCGCGCCGCTTCGGAGGACGAATGCTGAAGTGGCTGCGCCCGGTGGCGCGATTTCTCCAGGATACGATCGGCTGGCACCGGATCGGTGTGGCGCTCAGCCTCACCATCATCGGCATCGCGATCGTGGTGCTCTACCACATGCTGCGCGACATCAAGGTCGACGAGGTGCTGCACGCGCTCAAGGCCACCCGGCCGCATCAGATCGCCCTCGCCGCCCTGTTCGTCACCGGCGCCTACTTCACGCTCACCTTTTACGACTGGTTCGCGCTGCGCACCATCGGCCGCAGCGAGATCCCGTATCGCACCGCCGCGCTGTCCGGCTTCACCAGCTACGCCGTCGGTCACAACATCGGCGCCACCGTCTTCACCGGCGGCGCGGTGCGCTACCGCATCTATTCGCAGTTCGGGCTGGACGCGGTCGAAGTCGCCAAGATCTGCTTCGTCGCCGGCCTCACTTTCTGGCTCGGCAACGCCACCGTGCTGGGCATCAGCGCGTCGCTCGATCCGCACGCGGCCGGGCCCATCACGCGGCTGCCCGATATCGCCAATCGCGGCATCGCCCTCGTCATCCTGGCGGTGCTCGTTTCCTATATCGCCTGGGTGTGGAGCGCGCCGCGCCGCATCGGCAAGGGTGGCTGGACCGTGCGATTGCCGAACGGTCCGTCCACGCTGGTGCAGATCGTCATCGGCCTGTTCGACCTCGGCTTCTGCACCATGGCCATGTGGATGCTGCTGCCGAACGAGCCGCATGTCGGCTTCGTCACGCTCATGGTCGTGTTCGTGTCGGCGACGCTGCTCGGCTTCGCCAGCCACGCGCCCGGGGGCTTGGGCGTGTTCGACGCCGCCATGCTGGTGGCGTTGTGGCAGTTCAACAGGGAAGACCTGCTCGCCGGCCTGCTGCTGTTCCGTCTGCTTTATTACCTTTGCCCCTTCGTGGTGGCGCTCACCATCCTCGGTATTCGCGAGGTTTTGCACGGCACGCGTCGTGCACCGGCCTTGCCGCAGCCGCCGCCGGCGCGGATAGTCAGCGTCACGCAGCCGATCCGTACCGCGATCGAGCCCGAGAAGACGGACGCCGAATGAGCGCCGGGTGACCATGGCGAGCGACGATAACGCGACCGACCTTCCGGTCCGCGCTGGCCTCATGGGCCGTTTGCGCGAGGCCTTCAGGGTCTTGCGCGGCGGCGAGCCCAGCATCGGGCCGGGCGGCGACGCGGTTGCCCGTGGCGTTGCCGGCCATCCGGCTGCCCGGCTGATCGAATCCCTGATCGCCGGCCTGCCGAGCCCGGCCATCGTGCTTGACCGCGACGGCCGCGTCATCGCCTTCAACGAAGCGGCGCGCGGGCTCGCCCCGGCCATGCGGCGCGGCGATCCCGCGCTGATCAGCCTGCGCATGCCGGAATTGGTCAACGCCATCCGCCGCGCCAGCCGGCGGCGCGAGCCGCAGCGGGTGGAGTTCTTCGAGCGCGTGCCGCGCGACCGCTGGTACGAGGCGTTCGTGCGGCCGGTGCGGGTCGCCGGCGGCGACGGCATGCCCTCCGACCTCCTGCTCCTGACCTTTAACGACCTCACGCCGTTGCGCCGGGTCGAGGAGATGCGCGCCGACTTCATCGCCAATGCCAGTCACGAATTGCGCACGCCGCTCGCCTCGCTGCTCGGCTTCATCGAAACCCTGCAGGGGCGCGCCAAGGACGACGCGCAGGCGCGCGAGAAATTTCTGGCGATCATGCAGGGGCAGGCGACTCGCATGGCGCGGCTGATCGACGACCTCCTGTCGCTCTCGCGCATCGAGCTCAACGCCCATTTGCAACCCTCGACCCTGGTCGATCTCGCCTCCATCGTGCGCCAGGTGGTCGACGGCCTGCAGACGCTGGCGCGCGACCGCGAGGTGGAGATCAAGGTCTCGCTGCCGTCCGAGCCGCTGGTGGTGCTGGGCGAGCGCGACGAATTGATCCGCGCGCTGGAGAACCTGGTGGAGAACGCGCTCAAATACGGCGCCGCAGGCAAGCGCGTCGATATCACGCTCAGCCCCGGCCAGACCCGGTCCGGCCTCGGCGAGGCGCGGTTGACCGTGCGCGACTACGGTCCCGGCATCCCGCCCGAGCATCTGCCGCGCCTGACCGAGCGTTTCTATCGCGTCGACGTCGCCGACAGCCGCCAGCAGGGCGGTACCGGATTGGGTCTGGCGCTGGTCAAGCACATCCTCAACCGCCACGGCGGCAGGCTCACCATCGACAGCACGCCGGGCCAGGGCGCGAGCTTCTGCATGCACGTGCCCTTGTCCACCGTCCGGACCGCCCCGGCGCCGGAACTCGCTGAAAAATCAGCGACTTAGACTGTCATTTAGCTGTCATCGAAGCTTTATAAAAGCTCTACACGCGGCGCATATGGCTGCCCGCGGGTTTCGGAAAACAGCTGAATTGACGCGCCCAAGACTCCGTCCGAAGCCACCGTGAGGAGAGCGTCTCAGAGCAACAGCGGTCGCCCGGCCAACGGGCAACCAAGGCGGATGTGACGGGGGCGAACACCCGCACGCGCCTTTGGCCGCAAACATGGAGAGACCTGTGAAACATTGGACCGCATGGGCTGCCGCCGGCCTCGTCGCCGCCGCTGCCGCCATCGCTCCCGCGCACGCCGAAAACATTTCCGGCGCCGGCGCGACCTTCCCCTACCCGGTCTACGCCAAGTGGGCGGACGCCTATAAGAAAGAGACCGGCATTGGCCTGAACTATCAGTCGATCGGTTCCGGCGGCGGCATCAAGCAGATCCACGCTAAGACCGTGACCTTCGGCGCCTCCGACGCCCCGCGTCCGGGCAAGGAACTCGACAAGTATCAGCTCGTGCAGTTCCCGATGGTGATGGGCGGCATCGTGCCGGTCGTCAACGTTCCGGGCATCAAGGCCGGCGAGCTCACCATCGACGGCCCGACGCTCGCCAAGATCTTCATGGGCGAGATCAAGAAGTGGAACGACGCCGCGCTGCAGAAGCTCAACCCCAACGCCAAGCTGCCGAACGCGGCGATCGCCGTCGTGCACCGCTCGGACGGGTCGGGCACCACCTTCAACTTCACCTACTACCTGTCGGACGTTTCGGCCGATTGGAAGTCGAAGGTCGGCAATAGCACCTCGGTGCAGTGGCCGGTCGGTATCGGCGCCAAGGGCAACGAAGGCGTCGCCAACAACGTCGGCAATACCAAGAACTCGATCGGTTACGTCGAGTACGCCTACGCCCTGCAGAACAAGCTGACCTACACCAAGATGAAGAACAAGGACGGCAACGTCGTTGCTCCGACCTCGGCCGCCTTCCAGGCCGCCGCCGCGGGCGCCGACTGGAACTCGAAGCCCGGCTTCGGCGTCATCCTCGCCAACCAGCCCGGCGCCAAGTCGTGGCCGATGACCACCGCCACCTGGATCCTGATGTACAAGCAGCCGAAGGATCCGAAGGCGTCGGCTCAGGCGCTCAAGTTCTTCGCCTGGTGCTACAAGAACGGCGGCAAGATGGCCGAGAGCCTGGACTACGTCCCGATGCCGCAGAAGGTCGTCGACCAGGTCGAGGCTATGTGGAAGTCCGACGTCAAGGCCGGCATGTAATCGCCTGACGCGAAAAAGGGGGCGCTCGCAAGGCGCCCCCAACCTTGTCCACCGCCGCTCACAAGGTGGCTTGTCACCGAGGCCTTTGGCCGCTTGAAATGGCCCTCCCGGACCTGAATACGACCCACAGGGAGAGCCTCAATGCCCACCTCACTGGAGGCGAACCCGTGGTCGATGTCGCGTTGGAGAGTGGGGCCCCGCCGGTGACCCAGCCGCTAGACCGAGCCAAGGTTCTGCAGCGCCTGCGGATGAGCGACGCCATCTTCCGCTCTCTGACCCGCGCCGCCGCCATCGTCGTCCTCATCATCCTTGGCGGCATCATCATCTCGCTGGTCCACGGTTCCTGGCCGGCGCTCAGGAAGTTCGGCTTCCACTTTCTGGTCGTCGAGAGCTGGAACCCGGTCACCGACGTATTCGGCGCCATCGCGCCCATCTACGGCACCATTGTCACCTCGATCATCGCCATGGTGATCGCCGTGCCGGTCGGGCTGTTCATCTCGCTCTTTCTCACCGAACTCTGCCCGATGTGGCTGCGCCGCCCGATCGGCATCGCCATCGAGCTGCTCGCCGGCATCCCCTCGATCATCTACGGCATCTGGGGCTTGTTCGTGTTCGCGCCGTTCCTGCAGGGCACGCTGCAACCTTTCCTGATCGATACGCTCGGCAACGTGCCGGTGGTCGGCAATCTGTTCGCCGGCCCGCCCTACGGCATCGGCATTCTCACCGCCGGGCTCATCCTTGCCGTCATGGTACTACCGTTCATTACCTCGATTTCGCGCGACGTGTTCGACGCGGTGCCGCCGGTTTTGAAGGAGGCCGCTTACGGCGTCGGCTGCACCACCTGGGAGGTGGTGCGCTACGTGGTGCTGCCCTACACCCGGGTCGGCGTCATCGGTGGCGTCATGCTGGCGCTCGGCCGCGCGCTCGGCGAGACCATGGCGGTCACGTTCGTGATCGGCAACGCCCACCGCATCGCTACCTCCATCCTGGCGCCCGGCACCACCATCTCGGCGACCATCGCCAACGAATTCACCGAAGCCGTCGGCGACCTCTACACCTCTTCGCTGATCGCGCACGGCCTCATCCTGTTCGTCATCACGTTCATCGTGCTGGCCGCCGCGCGGCTGATGCTGATGCGCATCAACGCCAAGATCGGAGGCTGACCATGGCAACCGCCGGTATCACGACGCTCTACGGCCGTCGCCGCCACCGCAATCACATTGCAATCGGTTTGGCGATCAGCGCCACCATCTTCGGCCTGTTGTGGCTGGTGTTCATCCTCGCCGATCTGTTGTGGAAGGGTTTCAGCGGGCTCAACCTCGCCGTCTTCACCGAGATGACGCCGCCGCCCGGCTCCGCCGGCGGTCTGCTCAACCCGATCGCCGGCAGTGTTATCCTGACCGTGATCGCGGTGGCGATCGGCACGCCGCTCGGCATCCTCGCCGGCACCTACATGGCGGAGTACGGCCGCTACGATAAGCTCACCATGGTGGTGCGCTTCATCAACGACATTCTGTTGAGCGCGCCGTCGATCGTCATCGGCCTGTTCATCTACGAGGTGATGGTCGCCCAGATGGGCCACTTCTCCGGCTGGGCCGGCGCCATTGCGCTGGCGGTGATCGTGGTGCCGGTGGTGGTGCGTACCACCGAGGATATGCTGACGTTGGTGCCCGACACGCTGCGCGAGGCGGGGGCCTCGATCGGCCTGCCGCGCTCGATGATGATCCAGAAGGTCGCCTATCGCGCCGCCCGCGCCGGCATGATCACTGGCGTGTTGCTGGCGGTCGCGCGTATCTCCGGCGAGACCGCGCCGTTGCTGTTCACCGCGCTCAACAACCAGTTCTGGAGCTTGGACATGAACGCGCCGATGTCCAGCCTGCCGATCGTCATCTTCCAGTTCGCGCTCAGCCCCTACAAGGACTGGCAGCAGCTCGCCTGGACCGGCGCGCTGATCATCACCCTGGCGGTGCTGGCGCTCAGTATCACCGCGCGTCTCCTCTCCGCACAGAGAAAATCGTCATGAGCGTCCAAGCAGCCGTCCCCACGCCGACCCCCAGCCAAGCGCCCGCCGGCGCCGAAGACCTGGCCGAGAAGATTTCGGTGCGCAATCTCGACTTCTTCTACGGCGACAACCGCGCTCTCAAGGACATCAACGTCCCGCTCTACGAGAACAAGGTCACGGCCTTCATCGGTCCGTCCGGCTGCGGCAAGTCCACGCTGTTGCGCATCCTCAACCGCATGTACGACCTCTACCCCAACCAGCGCGCGGTCGGCGACGTTACCCTCGACAAGGAGGACATTCTGGCGCCGCATCAGGACCTCAACATGCTGCGCGCCAAGGTCGGCATGGTGTTCCAGAAGCCGACGCCGTTCCCGATGTCGATCTACGAGAATATCGCCTTCGGCATCCGCCTCTACGAGAAGCTGTCCAAGTCCGAGCTCGACGACCGCGTACAGCGCTGCCTGCAGCGCGCGGCGCTTTGGGACGAGGTCAAGGACAAGCTCGCCGCCAACGGCCAGTCGCTGTCGGGTGGCCAGCAGCAGCGCCTGTGCATCGCGCGCACAGTGGCGGTGCGGCCGGAGGTCATCCTGTTCGACGAGCCGTGCTCGGCGCTCGATCCGATCTCGACCGCCAAGATCGAGGAACTGATCGACGAGCTGAAGGAAGACTACACCATCGCCATCGTCACCCATAACATGCAGCAGGCGGCGCGCGTGTCCGACTTCACTGCCTTCATGTACCTCGGCGAGCTGGTCGAGTTCGACGAGACCACGCGCATCTTCACGAGCCCGAGCGACCAGCGCACGCAGGACTACATCACTGGCCGCTTCGGCTGATCCGGGCGCGCCCCCGTCGGGGGGGCCGCGATGGTGGAAAACGGACGTTAGGAACCCCATATGACCGACCCGGATGACCGAGGGACCAAGGCCATGAGCGAACATACGACCAAGGCGTTCGACAGCGACCTGCAGGACCTTTCCCGCATGGTCGCGGAAATGGGCGGTCTGGCCGAAAAGCAGATCGCCGAGGCGGTCGATGCGCTTGCCAAGCGTGACACGACGCTCGCCCAGCGCGTCACCGGCGCCGACGCGGAGATCGACAACCTGCAGCGCGAGATCGAGGAGATGTCGGTGCTGACCATCGCCCGCCGCCAGCCGATGGCGGTTGACCTGCGCGAGGTGGTCGGCGCGTTGCGGCTCGCCAACGATCTCGAGCGCATCGGCGATCTCGCCAAGAACATCGCCAAGCGCGTTATCGCGCTCAACGGCGAATTCCCGCCGCCGAAGCTGATCCGCGGCGTGGAGCATATGACCGACCTGGTACTCGAGCAGCTCAAAGCCGTGCTCGACGCCTATGCCCGGCGCGACCTCACCGCCGCGCTGGCGGTGTGGCGCGGCGACGAGGAGATCGACGCGGTCTGCACGTCGGTCTTTCGCGAGCTGCTCACCTACATGATGGAAGACCCGCGCAACATCACTTTCTGCATCCATCTGATGTTCTGCGCCAAGAACATCGAGCGCATGGGCGACCACGCCACCAACATCGCCGAGACCGTGCACTACATCATCGAAGGCAAGCCGATCGCCGATCAGCGGCCCAAGGGCGACACCACCAACATCGCCGCGGTAAACACGGCGGTGGATAGATAAACACGGAAAGAAAGATGGGTCCGCGCATCCTGATTGTGGAAGACGAGGAGCCGCTCACCATGCTGCTCCGCTACAATCTCGAAGCCGAAGGCTACGACGTGGACTCCGCCGCGCGTGGCGATGAGGCCGACACCAAGCTGAAGGAATCGACGCCCGACCTGATCGTGCTTGACTGGATGCTGCCCGGCCTTTCCGGCATCGAGCTCTGTCGGCGCCTGCGCGCGCGGCCGGAGACCCGCGGTTTGCCGATCATCATGCTCACCGCCCGCGGCGAGGAGAGCGAGAAGGTGCGCGGGCTGTCGACCGGCGCCGACGATTACATCGTCAAGCCGTTCTCGGTGCCGGAGCTGCTGGCGCGGGTGCGCGCGCTGTTGCGCCGCGCCAACCCGGAGCGCGTCGCCACCGTGCTGGCGATCGGCGACATCGAGCTCGACCGCGAGAAGAAGCGGGTCTCGCGCAACGGCCGGCCCATCGATCTCGGGCCCACCGAATACCGCTTGCTCGAGTTCCTGATGGAGCGGCCCGGCCGCGTATTCTCGCGCGAGCAGTTGCTCGACGGTGTCTGGGGCTCGGACATCTACATCGACGAGCGCACCGTCGACGTCCACGTCGGTCGGCTGCGCAAGGCCATCAACCGCGGCCAGCAGGCCGACCCCATCCGCACCGTGCGCGGCGCCGGCTACGCGCTGGACGACCGTTTCGGGCGGGTGGCGTAAGATTTACGTCGTTCCGGCGCGCACGCCAAAAGCGCGTTGACGCGCGTCTTCGATGCGCCCTGGCGCGCGAACCCAGAATCCATTGCCCCTGCACGTGCTTGAGCCGAAACTCCGGGATTGTGGATTCCGGGTTCGCGGCCTTTGATCGCGCCCCGGAATGACAGCGCGAAAAAGTGCGCCCCAACTTATCCCCGCGCGCTCTGGCGCTCTTATCCTGCTCGCGTCCGGTTCGCCGAGGGCGCTTTCATGAGGCGTCATGACAGCGGGGCCGGATGCGGCGCCCGCGGGCGGGATTCGTCACCCCGCACTCGGGAGGCCCTGGCCAGCCGTCCGCCGGCATTACGACCGGCTGCCTTCAATGGCTGGACGCGGCGGCGACGAAGGGCGGCGGAAGCTGCCCGGATCGGGGATCCGGCTCGGATCCCGTCGCAGCCCGGAAGCACGGCGCCAGGGACAGAAATCGCCGCGTG
>JARRQH010000030.1:17143-20548 GCA_037381985.1 Pseudolabrys sp. | reverse complement strand
GCTTCCGCCGAAGCCACCCCGGGCCAGGAGGAAGCTCATTCGTCGAGTTTCCTCGCGCTAGCGCTGGGCAGCGTCGGGGTTGTCTACGGCGACATCGGCACCAGCCCGCTCTACGGCCTGCGCGAGGCGGTCATCATGGCCGCCGACAACCACGCGGTGACGCGCGGCATTGTGCTTGGCGTGCTGTCGCTCATTCTGTGGGCGCTGCTGATCACGGTGACCGCGAAATACGTGCTGATCCTGCTGCGCGCCGACAATAACGGGGAGGGCGGCACGCTCTCGCTCACGGCGCTGGCGAGCCGCGCGCTCGGCCGGCGCACGGCGCTGGTGTTCCTGGTCGGCATCATCGGCGCCTCCATGTTCCTCGGCGATTCGATGATCACGCCGGCGATCTCGGTGCTGTCGGCGGTGGAAGGCCTGAAGCTCGCCAGTCCGGCGTTCACCGAATACGTGGTGCCGCTGGCGGTGGTGATCCTGATCGGGTTGTTCGCCGTGCAGAGCCACGGCACCGGCAAGGTAGCCTCGTTCTTCGGCCCGGTGATGGTGGTGTGGTTCGTGTCGCTCGCCATACTGGGCGCGCTGCACATCAGCGACGACCCGACCGTGCTCTACGCCGTCAACCCGCTTTACGGCATCGAATTCCTGCTCGAGCACGGCGTCGTCGGCCTGACGACGCTGGGAGCGGTGTTTCTGTGCGTCACCGGCGGCGAAGCGCTCTACGCCGACCTCGGCCATTTCGGCCGCAAGCCGATCCAAACCGCCTGGCTCGGGCTGGTGCTGCCGGCGCTGCTGATCAACTATTTCGGGCAGGGCGCCAAGGTCCTGGCCGATCCGGCGGCGATCGTGAACCCGTTCTACCGCATGGTGCCCGACAGCGTGCTGCTGCCGATGATCGTGCTGGCGACGATCGCGACGGTGATCGCCAGCCAGGCGGTGATCACCGGCGCCTATTCGCTGGTCGCGCAGGCGATCCAGCTCGGCCTGCTGCCGCGGCTCGCCATCCAGCACACCTCGGAATCGCACGCCGGGCAGATCTACATCCCGCGCGTCACCATCGCGCTGTTGCTGGGCGTGCTGCTGCTCGTCGCTCTGTTCCGCTCGTCGAGCGCGCTCGCCTCGGCCTACGGCATCGCAGTGGCAACCACCATGGTGGTGGATGGTCTGCTCGCCTTCGTCGTCATATGGAAGATGTGGCGCTGGCCACTGTGGTGGGCGATCGCTCTGCTGACACCGTTCGTCGTCGTCGACCTCACCTTCCTGTCCGCCAACGCGCTCAAGCTCTTGGAGGGTGCCTGGCTGCCGATGCTGTTCGGCGCCACCATGGTGATCGTCATCCTGACCTGGCGGCGCGGCACCGCGCTGCTCATCAACAAGACGCGGCGCACCGAGGTGCCGCTGGAGACGCTGTTCCGCAACCTCGAGAAGAAGCCGCCGCACGTCGTGCCCGGCACCGCGGTGTTCCTGACCAGCGACCCGGAATTCTCGCCGACGGCGCTGCTGCACAACCTCAAGCACAACAAGGTGCTGCACGAGCAGAACGTCATCCTCACCATCGTCACCGCCGACACGCCGCGCGTGCCGGAGGAGAAGCGCGTCAAGATCACGCCACTGTCCGAGCACTTCTCGCGGGTGGCGCTGAAGTTCGGCTACATGGAGCAGCCCAACGTGCCCAAGGCGCTGGCGATCGCGCGCAAGCACGGCTGGCAGTTCGATATCATGTCGACGTCGTTCTTCCTGTCGCGGCGCTCGCTCAAGCCTTCGCCGCAGTCGGGCATGCCGGGCTGGCAGGACCACCTGTTCATCGGGCTGGCGCGCTCGGCGAGCGACGCCACCGACTTCTTCCAGATCCCCACCGGCCGCGTGGTGGAAGTCGGGACGCAGGTGGCGGTGTGACGCCCGTCGGTTGCAGGTTGACGAATAACTGGTTGTAATATCGATATAATTTTAATTGCTGCGCCTGCGCGGGGCGCATGACTTGTCTACGTTGCAATGCACAAGCGGCGGGGCTGAAGGCCGGAAACCGGGGTTATATGCGCGCGGGGCGCGGCGCTTTCCGTAGGCAAGACTTCCAGGACCTCCTCAATGACCCAGAGCACGACCGCCGCTCACGGCCACGACCTCGCGCGCTCCATTGAAACGCCCGTCCGTCCGAGTTTCTGGGCGTTGACGCTCGGCAGCATCGGCGTCGTCTACGGCGACATCGGTACCAGCCCGCTCTATGCGATGCGGGAGGCCGTGTGGGCGGCTACGGGCAAGACCGCGGCGCCCAGTGAGCCGGTGGTGCTCGGCATCCTGTCGCTGATTATCTGGGCGCTGCTCTTTGTCGTGACCGCGAAGTACGTGCTGATCTTGTTGCGCGCCGACAACAACGGCGAGGGCGGCACGCTGGCGCTGATGGCGCTCGCCTCGCGCGCGCTCGCCGGCCGCGCCGGCATCGTCATTCTGCTCGGTATCGTCAGCGGGGCGCTGTTCTACGGCGATGCCATCATCACGCCGGCGCTGTCGGTCTTGTCGGCGATCGAAGGCCTCAAGGTGGCGACGCCGGCCTTCGACGACGTCGTGGTGCCGATCACGGTTCTGATCCTGGTGGCGCTGTTCGCGGTGCAGTCGCGCGGCACCGCCAAGGTGGCGGCGTTCTTCGGGCCCGTCATGCTGGTCTGGTTCGCGGTGATCGCAGGCGTGGGGCTTTGGCATATCGCGCAGAACCCGGTGGTGCTCTATGCTTTCAATCCGTGGCACGGCGTCAGCTTTCTCCTGGGTCACGGCATCGTCGCGCTGTTCACCCTCGGCGCGGTGTTCCTGGTAGTTACCGGCTCGGAAGCGCTTTACGCCGATCTCGGCCATTTCGGCCGCGGGCCGATCCGTTTCGCCTGGCTGACTGTGGTGCTGCCGGCGCTGACCATCAACTATCTCGGGCAGGGCGCGCTGGTGCTGGCCGATCCGAAGGCGATCGCCAACCCGTTCTTTCTGATGTTCCCGAAATCGGCGCTGCTGCCGATCGTGCTGCTGGCCGGCGCCGCCACCGTGATTGCGAGCCAGGCGGTGATCACCGGCGCCTATTCGCTGACGCAGCAGGCGATCCAACTCGGCCTGCTGCCGCGGCTCGAGATCCGCCATACCTCGGAAGCGCTGGTCGGGCAGATCTACATGCCGCGCGTCAACGCGCTGCTGCTGTTCGGCGTGCTGATGCTGGTGGCGCTTTTCCGTTCGTCGTGCGCGTTGGCCTCGGCCTACGGCATCGCCGTCACCGGCACCATGATGGTGACCGCGCTAATGGCCTTCATCGTGATCCGCCGCGTGTGGCGCTGGCCGCTGATCGCGACCGCGGCGCTGATCGTGCCGTTCTTGTTTATCGATCTCACTTTTCTCTCCGCCAACCTGCTTAAGGTGGTGGAGGGCGGCTGG
>JARRQH010000030.1:0-17094 GCA_037381985.1 Pseudolabrys sp. | reverse complement strand
CCGCCAACCTGCTTAAGGTGGTGGAGGGCGGCTGGCTGCCGCTCGCGCTCGGCGGCGCGGTGATGATCGTGATGTACACGTGGCGGCGCGGCACCCGCATCCTGCTCATGAAGACACGCAAGACGGAGATGCCGCTCGAGTCGCTGGTCGCCAATCTGGAGAAGAACGCGCCGCCGAAGGTACCGGGCACCGCGGTGTTCCTCACCAGCGATCCCGATTTCGCGCCGAGCGCGCTGCTGCATAGCCTCAAGCACTACAAGGTGCTGCACGAGCAGAACGTCATCCTCACTATTGAGACGGCGGATACGCCGCGGGTCGACGCCGCCGAGCGGGTGCGCATCGCGCCGGTGGGTGAGAGCTTCTCGCGGGTGGTACTGCGCTTCGGCTTCATGGAGCAGCCGAATATCCCCAAGGCGCTGGCGATCGCGCGCAAGCTCGGCTGGCAGTTCGACATCATGTCGACGTCGTTCTTCCTGTCGCGTCGCGCGCTCAAGCCTGCGGCGAACTCCGACATGCCACCCTGGCAGGACCGGCTGTTCATCGGCCTCAGCGGGGCGGCCAACGATGCCACCGATTATTTCCAAATCCCCACCGGCCGCGTGGTCGAGGTCGGGACGCAGGTGGCGGTGTAGGGCGTGACGGGCGCTCCGTCGAATTCTTCAATCGAAATGCTTGAATATGTCTGCGCGGGTGCCGCTCGCAAAAGACGCGTGCGGATCGCCCGGATTCCCGCTAGAACCGCGGGCGCGATAAGGGAGTGACGCGTTCGATGGCCGACAACATGCCGCGAGCCGACGAGGTGACCAATCTGACCCCCGACGAGGTGGCGCAGGGCTTGCGCGAGGGGCGTTATCTGCTGGTCGACGTACGTGAGCCGAACGAGACGGCGGTCGAGAGCTATCCGGAAGGGGTGATCGTGCCGCTGTCGCGCTTCGACTTGGCCGCCATTCCGGACCCGCAGGGCAAGGAAGTCGTGTTCGCCTGCCGTTCCGGGCGGCGCTCGGTGACCGCCTCGCTGGTCTGCCAGGACAACGGCTTGCTCTACCGCAGCCATCTCGCCGGCGGCATCATTGCCTGGAAAGCGGCGGGCCTGCCGACCAAGCGCGGCGGCTGACGCCGGTCCGCCGATGTCACCGCCAGCGGCGGTGCTGCCACAGCCACTGCTCCGGGTGTTCGCGGATCCAGCCTTCGATGGTGCTGATGATGATCTGCGTGGTGGCGGCGACGTCGACCGCGCCGTCGGTGGTGCGCACCGGCGCGATGGCGTCGGTGAGCTCGACGCGGAAGCGATGGTTGGGCAGACGGATGATGCGCGCGCCGTGGATCGGGCAATCGATGTGCTGGGCGAGCCGGGCGAGCAGGGGGTTGGCGTTGGTGCGGCGGCCGAAGAAGTCGACCTCGACACCGCGCACGTAATACTGATCGACCAGCATACCGACATGGGTGCCGCGATTGAGCGCATGCGCGATCTTCACCGGCGCGGTCGGCCCGGTGGCGATCAGGGTGCCCATGTTGGCTTCGCGGGTCTCGTGCAGCCAGCGGTCGATGGCCGCGATGTTGGGCCGGCGATAGAGTGCCGCGCTGACCAGGCGGTTCTTGGCGGCGCAGACCGCGGGCAGTTCCCAGTTGGCGAGATGGGCGCAGAAGATCAGCGCCGGCTTGTCGTCCTCGCGCAGTTGCACGAAGCGGGCGGCCGACTCGGCCGGTATTTCGATACGCCGGCTGCGTTCCGGATGGTCGAAGTCGTAATCCCACAGCTTGTCGAGATGGGCGATCTCGGTGCCGACGCGGCCGAGATTGTCCCAGCTATCGCTCAGGATGCGCTCGATCTCGGCGGCGGACTTGTTGGGAAAGGCGGCGGTGAGATTGGCGCGGGCGATTTTGTGCTCGTTGAGCCAGGGCCCGAGCTTGCGCATGACCCAGCCGCCGAGGGCCGCCATCTTGTCGGGATTGGTGAGGCTCAGGAGCCTCAGGCCGCCGACCACAATCGCGCCGACCACGGCGTTGCCGGCGCGCTTGAAGGCGCGGCGGAAGCGTGAGGGTTTTCGTCTGGCCGAGGGCATACAAATGCGCTTATCTCAAGTGGCGCATGATCTTATCCGAAAACCGGTGCCCACTTTTCGGGATCATGCGCTAAAAATTGATAATGACTTTGCCGAACACCTTGCGGCTTTCGAGCCGCTCGAGGCCCTGCTCGAAATCGGCGAGCGCGAACTCGCTGTCGATGATCGGGTCCATGCCGGCCGCCATCTTGGACAGGCTGTCACGGATGTTCTGCATGCGGCAGCCGAACGAGCCGAAGATTTTGTACTGCTGCTGAAAGAGCTGCATCAGGTTGATGGTGACCGTGGGGCCGGCGGTGGAGCCGCAGGTGACGAGCCGGCCGCCGCGCTTGAGGCAGAGCAGCGAGCCGTTGAACCCTTCGCCGCCGACGTGCTCGAACACCACGTCGACGCCTTTCTTCTTGGTGAGCTTGCGGGTGACGCCCTCGAAGCGGTCGGTCTTGTAATTGATGACATGATCGGCGCCGAGCGCCTTGGCCTTTTCGGCTTTGGCATCGTCGCCGACGGTGGTGATGACCGTGCAGCCCAAGGCCTTCGCCATCTTGATCGCCACCGAACCGATGCCGGAGCCGGCGGCGTGCACCAGGATCGTTTCGCCGGGCTTGAGCCTGGCGTTGTCGAACAGCATGTGCTCGGTGGTGCCGAAGGCGATGGGCGCGCAGGCGGCGTCGCGCGACGACACGCCGTCCGGCACCGGGATCGTCAGCCGTGCCGGCATGTTGATGAGCTCGCGGGCGAAGCCGTCGATGTGGAAGCCCATGATGCCGCCGACGTTCTCGCACAGGTTATCGCGGCCTTCGCGGCAGGCGGGGCAGGTGCCGCAGGTCATGGCGCCGTACATCGCGACCTTCTGGCCGGGTGTGAGGCCGGTCACGTTCGCGCCGACCGCGGCGATCTCGGCGGACGCCTCGGCGCCCACCACCAGCGGCAGCTGCCGCTTGGCGAAGGCCATGCCGCGAAAACCCCAGACGTCGAGATGGTTCAGCCCCACCGCCTTGACGCGCACCTGCACCTCGCCGTCGCCGGGCGGCGGCGGATCGGGCAGGTCGGTCAGTTCGAGCTGACGGTCGGCGACGAGGCGAAGGGCGCGCATGAGAGGGTTTTACTCACCCGTTCGTCCCCGCGAAAGCGGGGACCCAGGGCTCAAGCTGTTACAGGATTCCCGCTTGCGCGGGAATGAGCAGAGTATGGGGTAGCGCCTGCAATATCAAGGGCGGGTACCACTCACGCCGGCTCACGCCTCATCACCAGTGAGACGTTCTGGCCGCCGAAGCCGAAAGAGTTGGAGATGGCGTGGCGCATCTTTGCGTCGCGCGCGGTGTTGGGCACCACGTCGAGCGGGATCGTCGGGTCCGGCACCTCGTAATTGATGGTGGGCGGGATGCGCTGGTTGTCGAGCGTCATCAGCGTGATCACCGCCTCGACCGCGCCGGCCGCCGACAGGCTGTGGCCGATCATCGACTTGTTGGAGGAGACCGGGATGTCCTTCATGCGCTCGCCGAACACGGCGGCAAGCCCGACGTATTCCATCCTGTCGTTTTCCGGCGTCGAGGTGCCGTGGGCGTTGACGTAGTCGATGTCCTCGGGCGTCAGGCCCGCGTCGCCCAGCGCGTTGGCGATGCAGCCGATGATCGGCTTGCCGTCGGGGCTGGAGCGGGTGCGGTGGAAAGAATCGGCCATCTCACCGACGCCCTCCATGACGCCGAGGATAGTGGCACCGCGCGCCTTGGCGGAGTCGTAGCTTTCCAACACCAGCGCGCCGGCGCCTTCCGCCATCACGAAGCCGTCGCGGTTCTTGGAGAACGGCTTGGCCGCGCCCTGCGGATTGTCGTTGCCGCTGGTCGTCAGCGCGGAAAGAAGTGAGAAGCGGATCAGCGCCTCTGCATTGATCGAGCCGTCGGTGCCGATGCAGAGCGCCGCGTCGGTCTCGCCGCGCTGGATCGCCTCGACACCGAGCTGGATGGCGCTGGCGCCGGAGGCGCAGGCGGTCGACAGCGAAATCGGCGAGCCCTTGGTGCCGAAATTGTCGGCGAGATGGTTGGCCACCGAGCCGAACAGGAAGCGCTCGTGATAGGCGGGAAACTCCGCGCTCACCCGCAACAGGTCGTCATAGGTGACGGTGTCGTTGGCACCGGAGCGCGCGCCCACTTCGATGCGCTGGGTCCAGTCCATTTCGATCGGCGGCACCGCCAGGAACAGGGGACCGGGGAAATCGCCGCGCGACCCGATGCCGGATTCGGCAATCGCTTCTTCGGCGGCGAGCGTGGCGAAGCTTTCCGAAAGGTCGGCGGCGCTCGGCTGCGCCGGCAGGTAGTTGATGGTGCCGGCGATCTTGGTGCGCAGGCCCTCGGTCGGGAAGCGGGTGATGGCGTGGATGCCCGACTGGCCGGCGGTGAGGCGCCCCCAGTTATCGGTCTTGCCGGCGCCGAGCGAGGTGACCAGGCCCATGCCGGTCACCACCACGACCGGCCGGCCCTTGCTGTCCTTCAGTGACGCCATGGTTGCTCTCCTCAGCCGACGCGTTCCACCAGCGCGAGGCCTTCGCCCCGCCAGTGTCCGACGCCGGTGACCAGCACCTGCTGCAAATCCTCGTTTGCCGGCTTTTCCAGCCCGGTCGAGTCGCAGGGCGGGAACAGACTAGCATGGCCGAGGGCCACCGCCGCCAGGGCGATATTCATGACGAACTGTGGCTCCAGACCATGGCCAATATAGGAACCGGTGGCCCGCACCGGTAGGTCGCCATGGGCCTCCAGGAAGGCGCGTTCTTCGGAGGTTGCCGGCTCGGCGCCGGTGGCGCCGGAGATGACCGCGGCGTGGCCGGGCTTGATGTCGGCCTTCAGCCTGTCCCATTCGCGATTGAGCGCGGCGGTGACCGTGCCGGCTTCGCGCTTCGAACGGTCGTTGAGGACGGCGGTCAGTTTGGCGAGCGGCTTGGCGCCGCGCGCCTCGGCGTGGGCGCGCGCTTCGATCACCAGGAAGGCGCCGAGCGAGCCGAGCGCGAAGCCGGCGTGACCTTTGCGCTCCCACACGGGGGCGTAGCCGTCCTTCAAGGTATGGCGGCCGAACTCGTAGAGCATCAACAGGTCGGGGCGTTCGCCGTTGTGCGAGCCGCCGACCAGCGCGATATCGCTCTGACCCGATGTGATGCGCGACAGCGCCACGCGCACCGCGTCGACGCCGGCGGATTCTTCGCCCATGAAGGTGCGCGAGGAGCCGGTGACGCCATGCACGATGGAAATGTTGCCGGCGAGCAGGTTGGAAAGCTGTGCGAGAAAGAGAGTAGGGCGCAGGCCTCCCATCAGTTGCTCGTTGATGTAGGCTTCCGGGTCTTCCGCCTTGGGCGCGCCGCTCAAGACCGCGCTATCGACGGACAGGTCGCGCTCGCCGCCGCCGGCGGCAACGATCATGTCCGTGGACGAGAGCACATCGGCGTTGCCTTTGATGCCGGCCGAATCGAGTGCCAGGCCCGCGGCATAGGTGCCGATGCGCTGCCAGGCTTCCATCTGGCGCTGGTCGCCCTTCTTCGGGATCTGGGCGTCGAAGCTGATGGGCGCGAGCGGATGCACCACGAAGGGCGCGAACTTCGCCGTGTCGGCGTCTGGATGCGCCGCCATCAGCTTCTGCCAATGGGCGTCCGGTCCCTCGCCGAGGCAGGAGACGATGCCGATGCCGGTGATCCAGGCTTCGTGGGTGGCGTCAACCATGGGCGAGCGCCTCCGCGTCGGGCAGGCCGATGCGCGCGGCGGTGTCGCGCATCTGCTGGTTCATTTCGGCGTTGGGGAATTCCATCACGCGGAAGGTGAGCGCGGCGCTGCACACCGCTTTGCCCTCGTGCGCGATCTTGGCATTGGTCATGGCGAAGCCGGAGCCGTCGTGCTCGAGTTCGGCGGTGACGGTGAGGCGCGCGCCCGGCTCGACGAAGGTGCGGAACTTGGCCTCGCGCACCTGGGCCAGGAACGGCATGCGCTCGAAGCGGTTGATCGCGACGACGAGCCAGCCAGACGTCTGCGCCATGCTCTCGATCAGCAGCACGCCAGGCATCAGCGGATAGCCGGGGAAGTGGCCTTCGAAGATCGTGCTGGTCGTCGGCACCGTGGCCTCGGCGCTGATCTTGCGGTCGGTGAGATTGATCTCGGCGATCCGGTCGATCAGTTGGAAAGTCTCAAGGCGCATCGGCTTGGGTCGGTGCCTTAGGCTCCCTTGGCAGCGACGAGATCGTCGATGCGGGCGCTGAGGTTCTCCAGCACGAAATACTGGTCGGTGGTCGCCTTGCCGTCGTTGACTTCCTGGGTCCACTGCTCGAGCGGCAGCTTGATGCCGAAGGCCTTGTCGATGGCGAAGGCGATGTCGAGGAAGTCGAGGCTGTCGATGCCAAGATCGTTGATGGCGTGGCTCTCGGGCTTGATGGTTTCGCGCGGAATATCGCAGGTTTCCGAGATGATATTGGCGATCGTGTCGAACGTCGAGGACATCGATAACTCTCTGATATATTTTAGATTCTTGCGTTCCGACGGCCCGCGCGCGCCCGTCTCGCGCAACCCACCCCCGGCCAAGTTCGCCAACGGCACCCAGCCGGCAGCCCGTATACCGAAGCGCCGCGGGAAGTTCAATGGCGGCGGGCATTTGGCCGGGGGACGACGCCTGAAAACAGGGCGTTTCTTGCTGTTTCTGGGGTGCTTGCGCTCAGCGGCCCGGATCGACCGCGATCGGGGTGCAGCCGTGCTGGCCCGATAGGACGCAATTCTGATCCTTTTGCATCTTGGCCATGGTGTCGACCAGCCACAGGCCGCCACGGATCGGAGCGCCCAGGAAATCGGGGCGCCCAGGAATAGGAATGCCGCCACGTTGACGATCATGCGGTGGCGGCAATCGTCGACCGCCTGGTTTTCCTGGAATCTGGCGAGATCGGCCACCGGCGGCGCGGCGGCCGGGACACGGGCCTGGGGGCGCCGCAGGGGAATGATCCGCGATTCGGGTGCCGATGTTGATGATCCCTTGCGCATGGTGCCAGAACAGCACGCCGATTGCGCCGCTTCGACGGCAGCGCGTGGCGCCCGGGCCTGGTTGCCAAGCGGGAAAGCCCGCTGCCATAAGGCGGCCATGGCACAACAACTGAAACCGGTTCCCAAGCTCGTCGTCCGCAACGCGGTGCCCGCCGACATTCCCGGCATCCGCGCGCTGATGATCAAAGCCTATCCGTCCTTCGGGGACGCGGCGGCCTATTCGGAAGCGCAGTTGCGCGGGCAAATGCACCAGTTCCCGGAGGGGCAATTCGTTGCCACCTACGAAGGGCAGGTCATCGGCTACATGGCCACCTTCCGCATCCCGGAGTCGCTGGCGCTGTCGACCCACGACTGGACGACCATCACCGGGCGCGGCTACGCCTCGCGCCACGACCCGCAGGGCGACTGGATCTACGGCATGGACGTGTGCGTCGATCCCGACTTCCGCGGCCAGCGCATCGGCCAGCGCCTGTACACGGCGCGCCGGCGGCTGTGTCAGGACCTGCGGCTGAAGGGCATCGTGTTCGGTGGCCGCATGCCGAACCTAGCGCGGCGCTGGAGCAAGGTCGGCTCGGCGGAGCACTATCTGGAGCTCGTGGTCGCCGGCAAGCAGCGCGACCCGGTCATCGGCTTCCAACTGCGCAACGGCTTCGAGGCGATCGGGGTGTTGCCGAACTATCTGCCGAGCGACCAGGAATCGCGCGGCTACGCCACCCATATGGTCTGGCGCAACCCGCAGGTTTCGGCCGAGCCCACGTCGGAGCCCGCGCGCGTGATGCGGCGGCCGCGCACGGTGCGGGTGGCGGCGGTGCAGTACCAGTTGCGCGCCATTTCCTCGTTCGAGGAGTTCGCCCACCAAGTCGAGTATTTCGTCGACGTGGTGGCCGACTATAAGGCCGACTTCGCGGTGTTCCCGGAGCTGTTCACGCTGCAGCTCATGTCGATCGAGAACCGCAAGGTGCCGGCGGCGGAGGCGATCGCGGCGCTGTCGAGCTACACCGCCCGCTTCAAGGAGATGATGAGCAATCTCGCCGTCAGCTACAACGTCAACATCATCGGCGGCTCGCATCCGACGCGCGAGCCCGACGGCGAGGTTTACAACATCTCCTACGTGTTTCTGCGCGACGGCAGCATCCACGAGCAGTACAAGGTGCACCCGACGCCGAACGAGCGTTACTGGTGGAGCATCCGCGGCGGCAGCCGCGTCAACGCCATCGACACCGACTGCGGGCCGATCGGCGTCGCCGTCTGCTACGACTGCGAGTTCCCCGAGCAGGTGCGCCATCTCACCGACCAGGGCGCGGCCATCCTGTTCGTGCCGTTCTGCACCGACGAGCGGCAGAGCTACATGCGCGTGCGCTATTGCGCGGCGGCGCGGGCGGTGGAGAACCAGTGCTTCGCGGTGCTGGCGGGCACCGTCGGCAACCTGCCGAACGTCGACAACATGGACATCCAGTACGCGCAGAGCTGCGTGCTGACGCCGTGCGACTTTCCGTTCGCGCGCGACGGCGTGGCGGCGGAAGCGGCGCCGAACGTCGAGATGGTGACCATCGCCGACCTCGCGCTCGACAGCCTCTATTCCGCGCGCCAGGGCGGCACCGTGCAGAACCTCAAGGACCGCCGCTTCGACCTTTATTCGGTGATCTGGCGCGGGCTGTGACGCGCTACTTCTCCGACGGTTCCGGCCAGGCCAGCTTCTCGTCCTCCGGCGGCAGCATGCGGAAGACGTTGAGCGTCATCGAGATCAGCGCGTAATAGCCGCAGATGCCGACGAGTTCGACGGTGGCTTTGTCGCCGATGAGCGCGTTCACCTGCTTGTAGGTGCGGTCGCTGACGCGGCGCTTCTTATAAAGCTCCTGCACGAAAGCGTAGATCGCGCGCTCGTCCTTGGGCGCGGATTTCGGCTCGCGGCCGGCGCGCAGGTCGGCAATCGTCTTCGGCTTGACGCCGCCTTTCAAGGCCATGGGCTCGTGGGCGTACCACTCGAACTGCGCGCGCCACAGCCGTGCCGTGCACAGGATGGCGAATTCCGACAACCGCGGCGGCAGGATGGTGTTGTAGCGGGCATGGGCGCCGAGTGCCTGCGCCAGCAGGCCGAACTCGGGCGCGTGCATCCAGGCCGCGAACGGCCCCTGCAATGCGAGCGACTTGCTGCGCGGGCCGGAACGCAGCGCGGCCAAGAGCTTCTTTTGGGCGGCATCCATATCGGATTCGGTAAGGACGGCGAGGCGCGCCGAGGGTCGCTTTGACGGCATGAAGAGGTCCTGGAAACGAGGTGGCTTCGGTTGCGGGTGAGTTCACGTTGTTATAGCGCAAGAGACCGGGAGGCCCGCCATGGACGACGCAACGAAATTCTCACCCAACCTCGCGCGCTACGAGGCGCCGATGGACGTGGTGCGCAACCGCCTGACCACGCCGGGCGTCATCGTGGTGGTGGTGGAAATGAGACAGGCTTGAACGATGGCCAGCGATCCGCCCACCTTTGCGCTGCCGCCCGGCTTCTTGGGCCTGGAAAACCGCGACCGCAACGCGTCGATCGTCGTCGTCGGCGTGCCGCTCGACATCGGCACCAGCAACCGCGCCGGCGCGCGCTTCGGGCCGCGCCATCCGCGACGCTAGCCGCATGCTGGCGGATGGCGACCACCCCACCGCCTGGATCGGGACCGCGAAGATGAACCTCGCCGACATCGGCGACTTCGCCATCGCGCTCGGTGACATTCCACAAAGTCTGAAGCTGATCGAGGAGCAGGCAGCGGGACTCAATCACCTGGTGGCGCTGGGCGGTGAGCACGGCATCACGCTGCCGTTGTTGCGCGCGCACGCCAAACGCAAGGGGCCGCTCGCGCTCATCCAGTTCGACGCCCACGTCGACACCTGGTCGGAGAACTTCGGCCAAGTCTATTCCCACGGCGCGGTGTTCTATCACGCCATCGAGGAAGGTCTTGTCGATCCTCGTCGTATGATCCAGATCGGCATCCGCTCGCCCATGCAGCGCGACGTCTACGACTGGACCGTGAACCAAGGCGTCACCATCCTGAGCGCGCAGGATGTGCACGAGCAGGGGCTGGCGGCGGTCGCCGAACGCATTCGTGCCGTGGTAGGCGAGGCGCCCTGTTATCTCACCTTCGACATCGACGCGCTCGACCCGGCGTTTGCGCCCGGCACCGGCACGCCGGAGATTGGTGGGCTGGCATCCTGGCAGGCGCAAGCCATCATGCGCCGGCTTTCGGGCTTAAGCTTCGCCGGCATGGATGTGGTCGAGGTCGCGCCGGCCTATGACGTTGCCGAGATCACGGCGCTGGCGGGCGCCAGCATGGCGTATGAATACTTGGCGCTAGCGTGGTAGATTTGAAGTTCGTTCAAACGTCGCAGCGAGTCCTCCCGAACGCATAGGCATCCATGCGAATGACACTGTAGGTCGCGCTGCTATGCAGGCGCTGCGTGTGGGGATGTTCGCCGCTGGCGCCGAGCGTGACATAGAGCGGCAACAGATGCTCTTCGCTCGGGTGGTTCTTGGTCGCAAAGGGCGCGAGATGCCGATAGTTCACGAGATCGGCGAAGCGGTCCTCGGTCAGCGCCGTATCGAACCAGTCGGCGAAACCGTTGACCCAGTCCGGAGCCGGGTCGTTCGGGCCGTGGCTGTGGAATTCCGACAGATCGTGGGTGAAGCTGCCGCTGCCGACGATGAGCACGCCTTCGTCGCGCAGGGGCGCCAGGGCACGACCGAGACGTAGGTGATGTTCCGGGCCGAGATGCGTCTGCACCGAAAGCTGCAGCACCGGGATATCGGCCGCCGGATAGATCAGCGACAGCGGCACCCAGGCGCCGTGGTCGAGGCCGCGTTGCGTGTCGATGTCGCAAGCAAGGCCGGCCGCCTGCAGGCGCGCGGCGATATCTCGCGCCAGGTCCGGCGCGCCCGGCGCCGGATAGCGCAGTTCGTAAAGCGCGCGTGGGAAGCCGTAGAAGTCGTGGATGGTTTCGTTCCAGGCAACGGCGTTGATCGCCGGTCGCTCGGTTTCCCAGTGCGCGGACGCGACCAGGATGGCCTTGGGGCGCGGCAAGGTTTGGCCGAGTTGGCTGAGGAACGTGCGCGCCGGCGTGTCGGTGAGCGGCAGGGTCGGCGCGCCGTGCGAGAGGAACAGGCTGGGCAGGGTCATGGCAAGTCTCCTGGCAAGTCTCCTGGCAAGTCTCCGGGGCAGGGCGAGGCTGCCGCCGGCAGCCTCATTTGCGTATGGGGTCAACGGGAGGGGGCGCCGGCGAGTTGCGCGGCGGGCGCCGTGCTGAAAGTGGGCCGCAGCGCATAGGCGCCGTCGCCAAGCAGCGCCTGGACGATCAACGCGATCAGCCAGAACGCCGGGTATTCCCAGCCGCCGTGCGGGTCGGTGAAGAAGAAGCCGGCGGCGGCGTGCACCGTGACGATGGCGCCGAGCAGGATCGGCGTCAGCAGCAGCGCGACGATGCGGGGCCAGACGCCGAGGATCAGCGCCACGCCGCCGAGCACTTCGGCGGTCATGACGAGATAGGCGAGCGCCGGCGGCAGGCCGAGGCTGGCGAAGAAGTGCGCGGTGCCGGCGGGGGTGAACACGAAGATCTTGAGGGCGGCGTGGGCGAGAAACAGGCCGCCCAGGGCGACGCGCAGCAGCAGCGCGGCGTAGGGGGCGGTACGGGGGTCGGTCTTGGTCCATCTCCTGGTTGGGATGGCCGGATAGTATTCAGTCATGTTGGTGTGATAATTGTGTTATTTGTAATATCATTTCATACCATAAGAATGAGGTCACGCTCTTGGACCGCATCGCCAGCCTGGAGGTCTTCGCCAAGGTGGCCGCCACCGGCAGCCTGTCGGCGGCCGGGCGGGCGCTGGGCCTGTCGCAGACCATGGTGACCAAACACGTGGCGGCGCTGGAGGCGCGGCTCGGCACCAAGCTGTTCCACCGCACCACCCGCCGGCTGTCGATCACGGAAACCGGGCAGCGCTATCTGGACTCTATCGAGCGCATTCTGGCCGAGCTGGAGGCGGCCGACAGCGCGGTCGCCGCCGACCGCTTCGAGCCGCGCGGCGTGCTGCGGCTGAACGCGCCGGTGTCGTTCGGCGCTTGGCAGATCGCGCCGCTGCTGGACGAATTTTCCCGCCGCCATCCGCGCCTGCAGGTCGAGCTCGGCCTCAATGACCGGCTGGTCGACCTGGCCGAGGAAGGCTGGGATATGGCGGTGCGCATCGGCACGCTGGCCGACTCCAGCCTGATCGCCCGCCGCATCGCGCCCTGCCGCAGCGTGGTCGCCGCCGCGCCGGCCTATCTCGCCGCCCACGGCACGCCGAAAACCGTCGCGGAGCTCGCCCAGCACAATTGTCTCGGCTACACGCTGGCGCATTCGAGCGGCGTGGGGCGATGGCCGTTCGGTGAACCCAACGAGACGGTCGTCCAGGTGTCCGGCAACTTGCGCGCCAACAACGGCGACGCCTTGCGCGCCGCCGCGGTCGCCGGGCAGGGCATCATCTATCAGCCGACCTTCATCGTTGCCGACGATCTGCGCGCCGGCACGCTGGTCGCCTTGTCGCTCGACCAGCCGACAATGGAATTGGGCGGCATCTACGCGGTCTACCTGCCGGAGCGCAATCCGCCGGCGAAGGTGCGCGCGCTGATCGATTTCCTGGTCGAGCGTTTCGGTGGCGTTCCGCCCTGGGATCGCGATCTACCGACCGTCACACCTTGACCGACTCCGATTGCGCGATCGTTTTGATCAGCGCGTCTTTGAAGGCGGCGATTGGCCGTGCCAGCCGGCCGGCGGGTGGGCGATAGACGAGCCACGATCGCACTTTCAGCGAAAAGTCCGGAGCATCGATGATATCCAATTGGTCGCGCCATGGGCTTTCGGCGAAAGCGGCCGGCGAGATAATGCCGATGCCGAGGCCGCGCGCTACGAGTGACGAGCGCAGTTCGCCACTGAGCGCCTCAACGCCCACTTGAAACGGCAATCCGGCTGCTTCGAACGTGCGGCGGATCAGCGTGCGGTAGCCGCAGCCGTTTTGGTTCAGCACCCACGGGAACCGCGACAGGTCGTGCGCGCTTGCCCTCTTCGGAACGCCGAGGCTGCGTGCGGCGACGATCAGAACCGTCTGCGGGCCGAGATCCTCGCCAACCAGATCTTCCGGCGGGCTGTGACCTTCGGCGATGGAGATGGCTGCGGCGTCGAGCTCGCTGCGCGACGCCTGCTCCAATAGCCGCGGCGACCAGTCGCTGGTGATGCGCAAGCAGAGCTGCGGAAATTCCGCCCGCAGGCGATCGAGCGGCTGCGTGAGCGCGGCCTCGGAGAGATAGCACATGATGCCGAGACGGAATTCGCCGCCGACGACACCATCTGCCGCCACGCCCGCACGCAAGTCTTCGAACGACCGCAACACCCGGCGCCCATGCTCGTAGGCGTCGCGGCCCTCCTGCGTCGGTTTCAACGGCTTCGACTGTCGGTCGAGCAGGGCGGTGCCGAGCTGGGCTTCCAGGTTCTGGATCCGGCGGGTCACCGCCGGCTGGGTGACGTTGAGCTTGGCGGCGGCGCCGACGATCGACCCGGTTTCCACCACGGTGATGAAGGCTTCGAGATCGTGCGTGTTCATGCGAAAATCTCATATTGAATATGAAAACAATCGATTTGTAGTATAATATAGGGCGTGCATAAAGTTCTGGCTCGATATGCGAAGCGTTGATTCGAGCAGGACTCCAAATGCCGCGAAGGCACGAGATTCCGGTCAAAGAAGCGGTGGAAGCGCCGGATTCCATCACATATCCGCTGATCCTCTTGTTCGCCACGGCGGTCGGCGCGATCATCATGAACCTGTTCGCGGCCCAGACCCAAGTCGGTCTGGTCGCGTCATCGCTGCATATGTCGCGCGCCGATAGCGGCCTGGTGGCGATGGCGCCGCTGCTCGGCTACGCCGCCGGTCTTTTCTTCCTGGTGCCGCTGGCCGACCTGATGGAGAACCGTCGGCTGGTGGTCGCCATGATCGGCGGGGCCGCGCTGATGGCGGCGGGGGTCGCGCTGGCCAAACGTGCCGACATGGTGCTCGTGCTGCTGTTTGCGCTCGGTGCCGCAAGTTCGGCCATTCAGGTCCTGGTGCCGATCGCCGCATCTATGGCGGCGGAGCATCGCCGCGGGCGCGTCATCGGCGATGTCATGAGCGGGTTGATGATCGGTATCCTGCTGGCGCGGCCCTTCGCCAGCGGTATCGCTTCCGCATTTGGATGGCGCGCCTTCTATGTGGCGAGCGCCGCGTTGATGACGGTGCTTGCGCTCGTCTTGGGCTTTCGGTTGTCCGTCCGCCGCCCGGTGCAGCGGCAATCCTATGGGCGGCTCATCGTTTCGCTCTGGCATCTGCTGCGCGACGAGCCGGTGTTGCGCCGGCGCTCGCTGTTGGCGGCGCTGGTCATGGCGGCGTTCAGCCTGTTCTGGACCGCGATCGCGCTGCGGCTGGCGCAGCCGCCGTTCGACTACACGCAGCGGGGCATTGCCATCTTCGCACTGGTCGGCGTCGGCGGTGCCATCGCGACGCCGCTCTCCGGCCGTTGGGGCGATCGCGGCTGGACCCGCAAGGCTACGGTCGGCGCGCATCTTGCGACGATCGGCGCCTTCCTGCTGATAGTTTGGGCCGGGGCCGCCGCGCAAACAACGCAATATCTCGCGCTTGTCGGTTTCGGCCTCGGCGCCGTGATTCTCGATATGGGGGTGACGAGCGATCAGACGCTGGGTCGCCGCCTGATCAATCTGCTGCAGCCGGAAGCGCGCGGCCGTATCAACGGTCTGTTCGTCGGAATCTTTTTCCTGGGCGGGGCCGTTGGCTCGGCGACAGCCGGCTTCGCCTGGGCGTCAGGCGGCTGGCCTTTGGTCTGCCTCACCGGCATCGGCTTTGCGGTGCTGTGCCTGCTGGTCGACGTCACGATGGGAGCGGGGTGACGACGGTCGGCCCGGCACTACGGATGATCGTGGCCGGCGAGCACCGCGCGGGTGGTGTCGTCGGGGCCGATATCTTCCGTGTTGTGGATGTCGAGCAACTCGGCGAGCCGCGTGCGCGCGCGGTTGACGCGCGACTTGATGGTGCCGACGGCGCAGCCGCAGATGTTGGCGGCCTCTTCATAGGAAAAGCCGGAGGCGCCCACCAGCACCAGCGCCTCGCGCTGGTCGGACGGCAGCTTCGATAGCGCCTCGCGGAATTCACGGAGCTCGACCTGGCCGTACTGCTCCGGCTGCGACTTCAGCGTCTCGGCGTAGCGGCCTTCGCCGTCTTCCACCTCGCGCCGGCGCTTGCGGTACTCTGAGCGGAAATGGTTACGCAGGATGGTGAACAGCCACGCCGACATGTTGGTGCCGGGCTGGAAGGAGTCGATGTTGGCGAGCGCGCGCAGCAGCGTCTCCTGCACCAGGTCGTCGGCGCGATCGACGTTCCCGCTCAGCGAGATCGCGAAGGCGCGGAGACTCGGCACCGCGGCGAGAACGGCATCGCGGACTGACTCGTCCATGGCCATTACCGGCTGTCCTTATCCTTGTCGGCCTCGAGACGGTTCAGCAGCTCGGTGAACCGGTCGGGCACGCCCTGGCTCACGACGTCGTCATACATGGCACGCAACTGCTGACCGAGCCGCGCCTGGACATCGCGGCTCAACTTGGCCGGCTTTGCCTGGGGCTTCCTGGTGCGGGTTGATGCGGTTTCCATCGGATCGTCGGCCCCCCAGGACTTACGCTCGCTCATGTTTCATTCCCAATCCCCTGTCCCGAACCGACGTCGGATTCATCCCCCCAACCCGGCTAGCGGTCCGCTGCAAGTGGGTATCGAATGTCAAATTCGCTCCACTAGTTCATCCGAAACCCGTGACGTGGCAGATGGTTCCTGGAATGGGGAACTTTTTTGAGAAGCGGGCGTTAGCCTCCGATAGGCTGGGGCGGGCAAGGCCGGGCAGGCGATGCCTGGGCTCGTCCGCTTCGGATGCGGGAGGGATTCTTGTCGATATCTCAAACGGTTGGACAGCACTTGCCGTATCTGCGTCGCTACGCGCGGGCGCTTTCGGGCAGCCAGAGTTCGGGCGACGCCTATGTTGCGGCCACCCTGGAGGCCCTGGTCCAGGACCCGGATATTCTCGACAGCGACGCTTCGACGCGGGTGGCGCTCTATCGGCTCTTCACCAAGATCTGGAATTCGGTGGCGGTGAATGGCTGCCCGGCGGCCGGCGCGGCGGCGCCGAACCAGGCGGTGGAACGCCATCTCGCCCAGATCGCGCCCATGCCGCGGCAGGCTTTCTTGCTGGTGGCGCTGGAAGGATTGTCGGAAGATGACGCGGCCAAGGTGCTGGACGTCGACGTGCCCACTTTGCGTCAGCTCGTGGAAGACTCCGGCCGCGATCTCGCGCAAGAGATCGCCACCGACGTGCTCATCATCGAAGACGAAACCTTCATCGCGCTCGATCTCGAGGGTCTGGTGGAAGGCCTCGGCCATCGCGTGCTGGGTGTCGCGCGCACCCACAAGGAAGCGGTGGCGCTCGTTAAGACCAAGCGGCCGGGCATCATCCTTGCCGACATCCAGCTCGCAGACGGCTCGTCAGGGCTCGACGCGGTCAACGAGATGCTGAACGCGTTCGAGGTGCCGGTGATCTTCATCACCGCCTATCCGGAGCGCTTCCTGACTGGCGAACGCCCCGAGCCGGCGTTCCTGATCGCCAAGCCATTCCAGCCGGCGACGGTGTCGGCGGTGCTGAGCCAGGCGTTGTTCTTCGAGCGCAACGCCAGGCGCAGCCAGCGGCGCGCCAGCTAGGCAATCGGCAGCGCACGGAGGCCGAACGGATAAGGCGCGGGGTGATGGAGCAAGAGGTTCATTGTGTCGACAGGGCGTCCAATGACCGGGTTCATTGGACATGTGGAAGCGAATGCGGCCGGGCCTGAAGGGATTGACGCGGACCCGAGCGGCCAACGTTGATCGGCTGGGCGCCATGGTGCGTGACGAAACGGCGCGTGACGAGCTGCAGGCGGACGAGAGCGAGGTATCCCGC
>JARRQH010000029.1:0-29760 GCA_037381985.1 Pseudolabrys sp. | reverse complement strand
CTCCATCTGCAGACGAGTGAGGGCCTCGCGCTGCGGCGAAAAGCTGAGGCCGTAACGCTGCTTGAGGAGTTCCAAGCGCAGCGGCTGGCCCGGGGCGAAAACGCCCGAAAGGATGTCCTGTCGCAAGCGCCGATAGACAGTCTCCGCCAAGGAGGCGGTGCTTCCCGACGGGGTAGCCTCAAGAGTTGCCGATTGCGCTGCGTTCTGCCCGGTCCGCACGATGCGTGCCTCCACCCAATGCATTTATCCAAGTTTATATCAGAGACGGTCGTAACGTAAAAAGATAATTTTTTCGAAAATAAGACTTTCGAAAATATAGCCATTCATATAAATAGATGCCAATAGAGGAGGATACTCATGCCCAATCCCAGAGAAAACCATCGTGAGGACGTCGTTGGCCGGGCAAACGTGGAGGACACGCCCGAACTCCTGGCCTACTACGAGGAACTAGAGCGGCTTGAGACCGGCGCGCTCTGGACGGTCGCCAACAAGATCGAGCCTTGGCAGCCCAAATCGGCCTCGGTTCCGACCATCTGGCGCTTCCGCGACCTGCGCGACCATGTCCTGCGCTCGGTGGATCTCGTTAAGCCCGAGAAGGCCGGTCGGCGCGTCATCTATCTGAACAATCCCGGGCGTCGTGACGTCGCGGCGGCTGTTGGCTGGCTCTATTCCGGCCTGCAGGTCATGCATCCAGGCGAAGTCGCCTCGGCACATGCCCATTCCGCGTCGGCATTGCGCTTCATCATGGAGGGCTCGGGCGCTTACACCGTCGTCGACGGACACAAGATGACCCTCGGCGCTAACGATTTCGTGCTGACGCCGAACGGGACGTGGCATGAGCACGGCGTTTCGCCCGATGGCGCGCCGTGCATTTGGCAGGACGGGTTGGACATCCCGCTCGTCAACGCGCTCGAAGCCAATTTCTACGCCGTGCATCCTGATCTCCGCCAATCGGTCGGCTATCCGGTTGATGACATGGTCGAGACGTGGGGCAATCCGGGTCTGCGCCCTGCCGGCGAGAACTGGGGGAAGGGATACTCGCCGCTGCTGAAATACGAGTGGGGTCCGACCTACGAGGCGCTCCAGCGCTATTCCAGAGCCACGGATGGTTCCGCCTTTGACGGCGTCCTCATGGACTATGTCAATCCCGTCACAGGCGGGCCGGTGATGCAGACCATTGGCGCGGCAATGCAGATGTTGCGCGCCGGCGAGCGCACGAAGGCCCATCGCCACACCGGCAGTTTCATCTATCAGGTCGCCAAAGGGCGCGGCTATTCGGTGATCAACGGCGTGCGATTCAATTGGCAAGAGCGGGACATCTTCTGCGTTCCCTCATGGGCCTGGCACGAACACGCCAATGCGTCCGACAGCGACGATGCCTGCCTGTTCTCATTCAACGATCTGCCGGTCATGCGTTCGCTCGGGTTCTATCGGGAAGAGGCGTTCGGCGACAACGGCGGCCACCAATCGCCTTCAATCTAAGGATTCTTCTATGCGTCTTGTTACCTATCGCAGCACGGTCGAGGCTGCAGGTCGTCTCGGGGTGGTCGAGCAAGATCTGGTCGTCGATGTCGAAAAGATCGGAGCGGCGGCGGGCGTTTGCCTGCCGTCCACAATGCTTGATTTCATTGACCTCGGGCCGGCTGCGCTGCCGGCTCTGGCGGCCATCCTGAAAGAGTACCGCAACCACTGGCCGATCGGCGCGACCGTCCCACTGACCAACGTGAAGCTGCTCGCTCCGATCCCGCGCCCGCGCAAAAATATCTTCGGCATCGGCCTGAACTATGTCGAGCATGTCGCAGAGTCCGCGCGCACGCTCGATACGTCCAAGGACCTGCCAACGAAGCCTGTCATCTTCTCGAAGCCGCCGACCAGCGTCATCGGCCCAGGCGAGGCGATCGAGCACAACAGGCGCATCACCGAGCAGCTTGACTGGGAGGTCGAGCTCGCCGTCGTGATGGGCCGCACAGCCCGGCGCGTCAGTGAAGCAGACGCAATGTCGTTCGTCTTTGGCTACAGTGTGATGATCGACATCAGCGCGCGCGACAACCGGCGGGCGGGTCAGTGGATCTACTCCAAAGGCCAGGACACCTATGCGCCATTCGGCCCGTGCATTGTTACGGCCGACGAGGTTGGCGATCCGCACGCGCTCGATCTTTGGCTCACAGTCAACGGTGAGACCAAGCAGAAGTCGAACACGCGATACATGCTTTTCAAGATCCCGACGCTGATCGCCGATATCAGCGCGGCGATCACCCTGGAACCCGGCGACATCATCGCCTCCGGTACGCCCGACGGCGTCGGCGCCGGCCGGAATCCTCAGGAGTGGCTTTGGCCAGGAGACGTTGTCGAGGCGGGTGTCGACGGCATCGGGACGATTCGCCACCCGGTGGTGGCGGTCTAGTCGAACGCAAAACAAGGCGACATCGAGTCTGTTTATCGAAACCAGGGGGAGAATAACGGCATGAATGACATTCACTGCGCGCGCCGAATTATTTCGGGGGGGCTTCTCGCGATTGCGCTCCTTGCAGCAAACGATCAGGCCCACGCTCAAGTCGCACAGCGAGAGCCGGTCAGAATCGGATTCATTACGACATTGTCGACGCCGTCCGGGTACGTTGGCGAGGATGAACGCGACGGCTTTCTGCTCGCCGTCAATGAAGAGGGTGGCAAGCTCGGTGGCGTCCCGGTCAAGCTGGTGATCGAAGATGATGCATTGAAGCCCGCTAATGCCAAGCAGGCCGTGGACCGAATGATCCAAAACGGGATCAAGCTGTACACAGGGGTGAACTTCTCAAACGTGCCCGCCGCTGTCGTGCCGAGCGTGCTCAAAGCCGGCGGTACTTATGTGAGCCTCAATCCGGGCCCGTCGACCTTTGCCGGCAAACGGTGCAACCCGAACTACTTCGTGGTGTCGTTTCAGAACGATGCCGCGCACGAGGCTGCCGGACTCGCAGCCAACGAGCTCGGCTATAAGAAAGTCGTCCTTCTCGCGCCGAACTACCAGGCCGGACGGGACGCGCTCCATGGGTTCAAGCGTACGTACAAGGGCAAGGTCGTCGCCGAAATCTACACGAAGCTCAACCAGACCGACTTCTCTGTCGAATTGGCCCGTGTGCGGTCGCTCAAGCCTGACGCGATCTATCAGTTTCATCCCGGCGGTACCGGTATCAACTTTGCCAAGCAGTACGCCCATGCCGGCTTGAAGAAGACGATCCCGATGCTCGTCCCGAGCTTCTCGATGGATACGCGCATGGTCATCGCGACTGGCGATGCGGCCGAGGGCGTCTATGCGTCGGCGATGTGGACGACCGAGTTCGATAATCCAGACTCGCGGGCCTTTGTAGCCGCCTTCAAGAAGGCTTACTCCAGGACGCCCACGCAATATGCTCAGCAGGCATACGACACGGCTCGCCTTACCGCCAGCGCGCTTGCGGCGGTGAATGGCGATCTCAGCAAGAAAGACGAGTTCCGTCAGGCCTTGCGCGCCGCGAAGTTCTCGTCTCTGCGCGGCAAGTTCGCTTTCGCGTCGAACCAGCATCCCATTCAGGACTATTACCTGACGCGCTTTGAGAAGAACGGCTCCGGCGAGATCGTGCAAAAGATCGTCCGCAAGATCGCCTCCGACTACAGCGATGCCTACGCATCGCAATGCATGATGAAGTGATCGCAACGGCTCGGAAACTTCGGCGGATCTGGTCAAGCGGAAGGAGTTTGCGGGTGAAGTCCTCTGCTCCGGTATATGACGTTGATTTCTACTCCGACGACTTCGTCCGCAACCCGTGGCCGCACTACGCGGAAATGCGTCAGCTTGGCCCCGTGGTCTGGCTACCGCAACACGAAAACTTCGCACTAACCCAGCATGCCGAAGTTTCCGCAGCGTTGCGCGACCACGCCATCTTCATCAGTGGAGACGGCGTGGCGGCCGACGCCAAGGCCAATGAGATCACACGGGGCAACTCGGCAGCCTCCGATGGCGAACGTCATACGGCCATTCGCTCGGCGACTGCGCCGCCCCTGTTGCCCGGTGCGCTCGAAAAGATCCGGGGCGAGATCGACATCGCCGCGGCGGACCTGATCGACCGCCTGGCGGGGCTCTCTCGATTCGAGACGATGAAGGAGTTAGCGCCCCATCTCCCGCTAACGATCGTGCGCGATATGGTCGGACTGCCGGACTTCGGGCGCGAGAACATGCTGCGCTGGGCGAATGCCACTTTTGACCTACTTGGCGTTCAGAACGAACGGGGTAGGGCCGCAATTGAGGTCTTTCTGGAGCAGCGCAAATTTGCCCAGTCCCAGGCCAGGCCGGAGGCTCTCAAACCGGGTAGCTGGACACGACACGACGATCTCTGCCACGGGACAACTGATCTACCAGTTGGGCCGGAACCCCGACCAATGGGACCTGCTGCGTGCCAAGCCGGAGCTCACGCGCAATGCGGCAAACGAAGCGGTGCGGATGGCGTCGCCCGTACGTTCGTTCTGCCGCCATACATCGCGCGATGTCGAGATCGGCCCGGTCACGATACCTGAGGGCGCGCGCGTCATGATGCTATTTGCGTCTGCGAACCGGGACGACCGGTTCTTCAAACGGCCGGATAAATTCGATATCACTCGCCATCCCCGCCATCACGTGGGCTTCGGTAGCGGCATCCATATGTGCGTCGGCCAGCATCTTGCGCAGATGGAAATGGTCGCGTTGCTTGAAGCGATGATTCCGCGCGTCAAGACCATCGAGGTCGGCGCGCCGGAGGTGGCGCTGAACAATACGATCGATTCCTTCGCGTCTCTGCCGGCCACCTTCGTGCCGTTGGAACGTCAAGAGCCGCTGGGGCTCAGGGCGTCCGTCGCCGCGCCGGCCATGCCGGCGGCAAAAACCTTGCAGGGACGCATCGCGGCCCGCTTGCAACTGGCCCAGAACATTATTGGGCTGGAGATCGAGCCCGTCGATGGGGGACTCTTTCCTCTTTGGACGCCCGGCGCGCACATCGATCTGCACGTGCATGAAGGCTTGATCCGCCAGTATTCTCTGACCGGGCCGGTGCGGCGTGATCGTTATCTGGTTGCGGTGCAGTTGGAGCCGCAATCCAGGGGCGGCTCAAAGAGCATTCATGCCAAGTTCGAGCAGGGCGCGTTGATTGCGCTCTCCCGGCCACGCAATCATTTCCCGCTGGATGATAGCGTTCAGGACTGCGTGCTGTTCTCCGCCGGGATTGGCATGACACCCATTCTGGCGATGGCGTGGCGGCTTCACGAACTGGGCCGCACTTTCCTCTGGCACCTGTCTGCCCGTCGTCGGGCACGGTTGGCCTGGGCCGATCAGATCGACGCGCTTCCGTTCCGCGATTCCATCGAGCTGCATGTAAGCGAGAGTGACCGGTCGCGCCGGCTCAACGCGGGTGAGGTCTTGGGCAATCTGCGCCCGGGAACGCACGTCTACATTTGCGGACCGCGCGGCTACATGGATCAATTATCCGAAGCGGCAAGGGGAGCCGGTCTCGAGCCGGGCCAAATCCACCTGGAGCACTTTGGCGCCGAGATCGATGCGAACGGCGATCCCTTCACGGTCATCGCCGCGCGTTCGGGAAAGCGAATTGATGTCGCCGCAGACGAGACCATTTTCGCGGCTCTGACGCGCGAAGGGTTCGATATTCCGACATCGTGCAAAAACGGCGTATGCGGTACCTGTCTGACGCGTGTCATTCGAGGCAAGCCCGATCATCGCGATATGGTTTTGACCGAAGTGGAAAAGGCGGAAGGCGAGCGGATCGCCGTCTGCTGCTCGCGCTCTCAGTCGGCCGTGCTCGTGATCGACCTCTGAATCGGGACGATAGGAAGATAACGAAATGATGCTTCTGCTCGAGCAAAGTCTCAATGGGCTACAGTTTGCGGCCATGCTGTTCATGCTGGCTTCGGGGCTCACGCTCATTTTTGGCATCATGGGCGTTATCAACCTGACCCACGGATCTTTTTATATGGTCGGAGCCTATTGTGCGGCCGTTGCGGTTCTGAGTACCGGGTCCTTCCTTGTCGGCGTTGCGGCGGCGCTGGTGGGCGCTGGTCTTTATGCCATTGCGGTCGAGCTTGCCGTCGTGCAGTGGCTTTACCGCCGCGATCATCTCTACCAGGTGCTCGCGACCTTGGGTCTTATTCTGTTCACGAACGAAGCGGTCAGCATGATCTTCGGTCGGCGGCCGCCGCTGATGGATATTCCGCCATTCCTGCGAGGTTCCGTCGGCATCCTTCCCGGTCTAGACTATCCGGTGATGCGTCTCGCTTTCATCGTCGTCGGCGTGTTCGTGGCCGTGGGTCTGTGGCTTCTCGTCAATCATTCTCGTCTTGGCATGCTGATCCGCGCCGGTGCCGACGACCGCGAAATGGTCGACGCACTGGGCGTCGATATTCGGCGGCTCTACACGTGGGTCTTTGGGCTGGGGGGGCTACTTTGCGGCCTTGCCGGGGTGATGGCGGCACCGCTCTTTGCCGTCGAGATCGGCATGGGCGAACGCGTTCTGATTACGACGTTCGTTGTCATCGTGATCGGTGGCGTCGGGTCGGTGCGTGGCGCTCTCCTTGGCGCTTTGCTGGTCGGCATGACGGACAGCCTCGGGCGGGCCTATCTGCCGCAAGCGCTTCAACTGGTGCTGCCGCCGGCCACGGCCGACACGCTCGGGGCCGGGCTGGTCTCGGCGAGCATCTACGTGCTCATGACGGTTGTCCTGCTCGTCAGGCCGCTCGGTCTTGTATCGGCCAGGTCCTGATTCGATGCGCATACAGTTCAAGTTTGTTGCCATTGCGCTCGGGCTCCTGCTTTTTGTCGTCGTACCGTTCGCGGCGGACATGAGCGGCGAGCCGTCGTTGCTCAGCCTTGCGACGCGGATCCTGATTTACGCTATTGCTGCGGTTAGCCTCGACCTCATCCTCGGCTACGGCGCATTGGTCAGCTTCGGTCATGCCATGTTCTTTGGCCTGGGGGGCTATACGGTCGGCATCATCGCCTACCATACGGCCAGCGGTGAGCCGCTCTTCGGCTGGTCGGGTTCGAACGCGGCTCTGATTGTTTGGCCATTGGCGCTGCTCATTTGCGCCGTGTTTGCTGCCGTCGTGGGTGCGCTCTGTCTGAAGACGAGCAACGTGCAGTTCATCATGATCACGCTCGCCTTCGCGCAAATGGTGTTTTTCATTCTGGTCTCGTTGCAGACTTATGGCGGTGACGATGGGCTGCTGCTGGAGCAACGCAATCAGTTGCCGTTTCTCGATCTTTCCCGACCACGGGCTTTCTACTTCCTATGTCTGGCGTTGCTGGTCGCCTGGACATCGATGTGTGTCTCGGTTGTGAATTCGCGCTTTGGCTTGGTGCTGCAGGCTTTGCGTCAGAGCGAGCGTCGAGCGGTCAATCTCGGCATCCGCCCGTTGCCGTTTCGACTGGCGGCCTTCGTCATCTCGGCGGTCGGGACGGGGCTTGCCGGCGTGCTGTGGGCCAACTACGCGCGCTTTGTCACGCCGGATATGGCGGCCTGGAGCAAATCGGGTGAGTTCATTGCTATTGTCGTCCTCGGTGGGCTCGGCACGCTGTTCGGTCCCATCGCCGGCACGGCCGTATTCATTGCACTTGAGCAGCTTCTGTCGAGTTGGACCGAACACTGGATGATTGTGATGGGCCCCATCCTCACGCTCGTCGCTCTCATCGGACGCCGGGGAATGGCCGGTCACCTCTTTGGAGGTCGCAATGACTGATCGTCATGTTTTCACGGACACAACGGCGGTGCTTGCGGTCCGCGATCTACGCAAATCGTTCGGCGCGCTGGTCGCGACCGACGATGTGACGCTGGATGTAAAACGGGGCGAACTACACGCTCTGATCGGGCCGAACGGCGCAGGAAAATCTACCCTCATTACTCAGATATGCGGAGAGTTGACGCCGGATGCGGGCCGCGTGCTGTTCGAGGGGGACGACGTTACCCAGGTTCCGGCTTACGCCCGCGCGCGGCTGGGGCTGGGCCGCACCTTCCAGATTACTCAACTTTGCCCCGATTTCACGGCGCTCGAAAACATCATTCTGTCGATCGAGGCGCAGCATGGTGGCTCTTTTGACATGCTGTCGAACCCACGCCGCAATGCGGTGAACGGCAAGGCCGCGCGCGATTGGCTGGCGCTGGTCGGCCTCACTGAGCGCGGCGACATACGCGTGTCGGCGCTCGCGCATGGAGAGCGCAGGCAGATCGAAATTGCGGTTGCGCTTGCGCGACAGCCGAAAATTCTTCTCCTTGATGAGCCGATGGCCGGCATGGGGCCGGAGGAGTCAGTCAGCATGATCGGGCTGCTGAAGAGTCTCAAGCGGCGCTACGCCATTCTGCTCGTTGAACACGATATGGATGCGGTTTTTGCGCTCGCCGACCGTGTGAGCGTTCTTGTTTACGGGCGCGTCATCTTCACCGGTACCGTCGATGAAGTCCGCAATCATCCGGACGTTCGCGCTGCCTATCTGGGCGAGGAAAAGGCATGCTGAACGTCGAAGGGCTGGAAGCCGGCTATGGTCAAAGCCGGGTATTGTTTGGACTGTCCATGAAGGCAAGCACCGGTGAGGTCGTGTCGCTGCTCGGCCGTAACGGCATGGGCAAGACGACCACCGTGCGCGCCGTCATGGGAATGATAAAACCCGGCGCTGGCAAAGTCGGCTTCGACAACCAGGACATTACGGGTCTTGCGCCGCACGCCATTGCGCGCCGAGGGCTTGGCCTTGTGCCGGAGGGCAGACGTGTTTTCCCGTCGCTGACCGTTGAGGAGAATCTGGTGGCGACCGCGCGGGCCGGCACCGACGCGCATTGGTCATTAGAGAGGGTGGTCGCGCTTTTTCCGCGCCTGGGCGAGAGGCGTCGGCAGTCCGCAAAAACCTTGTCCGGCGGCGAGCAGCAAATGCTGGCAATCGGCCGCGCGTTGATGACCAATCCCCGGCTTCTCATTCTCGACGAAGCAACTGAAGGGCTTGCGCCGTTGATCCGGACCGAAATCTGGCGCTGTCTGCACGAACTGAAAGATACCGGACAGACGATCCTGGTGATCGACAAGAACCTCTCGGAAATGGCCTCGCTCGTCGATCGCCATCACATCGTCGAGAAAGGGCGCGTTGTCTGGTCCGGCACGCCGACGCAGCTCGATGAAGATGCCGGTATTGCCAAACGCTATCTCGGGATCTGAGGGAGTTTGCGCATGGAAACGATCAAATCCCGTCCGCTCTATCGTGGCTTTGACAAAGAGTCTCTAGACCGGGAATACAATGCGCGCGCCAGCGTGCCGTCGTTCGTGGTGGAATATGCCCGCTGTGTTGCCGAAAGCGAGCGGGCCAAGCAGGAGCACAGGCGTATCGCGGACATCATCTATGACGAAGCGAGCGGCGAGACCCTTGATTTCTATCCGGCCGAGCCGGGCGCGCCAGCCTTTCTGTGGATCCATGGCGGTTATTGGCGTGGAGGCTCGAAGGAGGACAACGCTTTCGTTGTCCCTGGCCTCACGGCGAATGGCATGGCCGTTGCCGTCCTGAATTACACGCTGGCGCCGCGCGTGTCCCTCGATGAAATCGTGCGCCAAACTCGCGCCGCCATTGCCTTCCTCCACACCAGGCGCGAGCAGTTCGAAATCGCGGCAGGCGGCATCGCCGTCGGAGGTTCCTCGGCCGGGGCGCATCTTGTCGGCATGTTACTCGCAGAGGGTTGGCACTCGGAGTTCGCTGTTCCCAACGACGTCATCAGGGTGGCGCTCGCTCTCTCCGGGCTCTACGACATCGAACCTCTGCGGCACACCCATGTCGATGCTTGGCTCGGTCTCGACACTGCGTCGATTGAACGCAATAGCCCCCTTCGGCATGTCCCAACGCGATCTACCACGGCGCTGCTCGCTTCCGTCGGCGGCCGCGAGACCTCGGAATTCTGCCGCCAAACCGCCGATTACGCCGCCGCATGGACTGCAGCAGGGCATCGCGGCAGCGTCATCGGTATGCCGCTGCACAATCACTTCGACATCGCGCTGAGCCTGCGCGAGCACGACGGTACGCTGGCACGCGCTGTTGCGGCGGCCGTCGGGGAGAAGTGGTCTGCTGTCGTGAAGTCGTAGAAGACATGCATCGGGACCCGGCGGATCTTTCATTCTATAGCAATTAAATCGAGGACTGATTCCATGATCGAGTTACCGCACTTCAAAGCGGCTGCTGTCCAAGCGGCGCCGGTCTTTCTGGACACCGATGCAACGGTCGACAAGGTCTGCGCCTTGATCGAGGAGGCCGCCAGAAATGGGGCGCGGCTCGTCGCCTTTCCTGAAGTGTTCGTCGCCGGTTATCCGTACTGGAACTGGGTGATGAACCCGGTGCAGGGTAGTCCATGGTTCGAAAGACTGGTGCGTTCGGCTGTCGAAATACCCGGGCCGGAGGTCGCCAAGATCGCCCAGGCGGCCGCGCGCCACCAGGTCAACGTCGTTGTCGGTGTGAACGAGCGAAGTCGGTATGGGATCGGTACGATCTATAACACGGTCGTGACCATTGCCGACGACGGTCGCATCCTTGGCCGTCACCGCAAGCTGGTGCCGACCTGGGCCGAAAAACTGACCTGGACCCCTGGCGACGCTTCAGGCCTCAAGGTGCACGAGACCAGTATTGGCCCATTGGGCGCACTTGCCTGCGGCGAGAACACCAATACGCTGGCGCGCTTTGCGCTGCTCGCGCAAGGCGAACTGGTGCACGTGGCCAATTACATCGCTCTGCCGGTGGCGCCGGCCGACTACGACATGGCAGAAGCCATCAAGGTGCGCGCGTCGGCCCACAGCTTCGAAGGCAAGGTCTTCACCGTCGTATCGTGCTCGACCGTCTCCCAAGACATCATTGAGGCCCTCGCTGCCGAGCACCCGTCCTCGCGCGACTTGTTGGCGCGCCGGAACAGCGCTTTCTCCGGCATTCTCGGCCCGGATGGCCGCGTCATCGGCGCGCCGCTGATCGACGACGAAGGTATCGTCTATGCCGATATCGATCTGTCGCGCTGTATTCAGCCGCGCCAGATGCACGATATCACCGGCCATTACAATCGTTTCGATGTTTTCGATCTGCGCGTGAACCGCAGGCCGTTACAGGCCGCGCGCTTCGACGATACGGAATTGGGGACCGGCGCCGTCATCTCAGCACCCCCACCCGAATCGACCTCGGAGACCCAGCAATGACGCTTTCCCGCACTTATCGCGTCGGACAAATCGTGCCGTCTTCGAACACGACCATGGAAACCGAGATCCCGGCGATTCTGCGCGTGCGCGAAACGAGCCAGCCGGAGCGTTTCACCTTTCATGCGAGCCGCATGCGCATGAAGAAGGTGACCAAGGAAGAGCTCGCGGCGATGGACGCAGACAGCGACCGCTGTGCGCTTGAGCTGTCCGATGCGCGGGTCGATGTCCTGGGCTATGCTTGCCTGGTCGCGATCATGAGCATGGGGCGCGGTTACCATCGCATTTCGGAGAAGCGGCTGCATGGGCGGACGCAAGAAAACGGCGCACCGGCGCCTGTAGTCACCAGCGCCGGTGCGCTGATTGATGGGCTGCAGGCGGTCGGTGCAAAGAAGATCGCCATCCTGGCGCCCTACATGAAACCCCTGACGCAACTCGTGATCGACTACATCGAGAACGAAGGCATTGAGGTCGTCGACAGTATTTCCCTCGAAATTCCCGACAATCTGGAGGTTGGGCGGCAGGATCCGCTGGCGCCGGTCGAGATCACCAAACGGCTCAAAACCGCAGGCGTCGATGCCATCGTCGCGTCGGCCTGTGTTCAAATGCCGTCGCTGGCTTCGATTCAGCCCATCGAAGACCGCGTCGGCTTGCCGGTTATCTCATCATCGGTGGCAACGACGTACATGATGCTCAAGCGCCTGGGCTTGAAGACGTCAGTTCCAGGCTTCGGCTCGTTGCTTTCCGGAGCGTATTGACCGCGCCCATCTGGTCGGATGGCGAGCGGGGCTAAGGCCGAAGGCCGCGTTCGCAAGACGGTGCGCATCAGCGTCGTTCCGACTATTAACGAATCAGTGGGCAAGTGTCGGTGCAACTAATATGGATGTTTCTTATCAGTTGGTTCGCCGACGGACCTGACGCCGGATCATACGCCAGTCTTCGGTGGAAGAACGATCTCGAAAATGGCCCCCCGGCTACGGATGTTCTATATTGCGCTCGCCCGCGGTGTGCCTCCGCAATCGCACGGACGACAGACAGGCCAAGCCCGGAGCCGCCGTGGCCGGGAAGGCTCCGCCCGCGTAAAAGTATCGAATGCATGCTGTGCGAAATCATAACTCAGGGCGGGTCTCTCATCTTCAACCGATAGGATAATGCTGGTCGCCTCGGGCCGCATCAGGATCTTGAGGCGTCCCGGTGTTGCGTAGCGGCGAGCATTTAACCTGGTCGCCCTTGAGGCCGCCGTACTCATTGCGCCATCGATAGTACGTTACTTCGGTGGCGCCTATCGCCCGAACTGCCTCCGCCACCGGCCGGCCCTGCGCCATCAACACATCGACCTGCCGAAGCTCCGCAACGATCTCTTCCGCCGTATGCCTTTTCCTGCCCATCTGCTTATCCTCCTCGGTCAAAATAGTACTTCTATCCCGCGCAATGTAGCTGCGGCATTAATAACTTATTCTTTAATCCAACAACCCTCGATCAATCAGCCACGAAATTATATTGTTTGTCGCGTCAGCAAGTTGTTGCTCCTGGCCCGCATAATAATGATTGGCGCCCTTGATGACTTCCATCGTCTTGTCCTTGCTGCCGCATGCGTTGAGGAAAGTCGAGACATGGGGCTGCGGTACCGCGTCGTCTGCCGTATTCTCAATGGCGTATATCGGGACCGATATGTGGGGCGCGACTAGGTCCGCCTGTGCACGGCTATCGTCCACCGACCATTGCGACAGCCAGGCGCGCGCCGTGGAGTAGCGGGCAATCCCCACCGTCAGGAGATTTGCTGCCTCCGGCACGCCCATGAAGGACATTCCGATCTTCCTGTCATTGGGATCGATCGTTCCGTCGAGAAAGCGGGGATCCGCAAGGGTCCGGTGGGTCAGCATGGCGCGATCCGCCTCTACCCCGCCTTTTTTCTTGAGTTGTTCCAATATTTCTCGCGCGAACGCCGTGCGCCGCCGCATGCGCGCAAGCTGCTCGCTGCGGAAGTATTCGATATAATCCCTCGAATAAGGCGGCTTGTTGGGGTTGCGCGGATCGTAAAGATCCAATTCGACGCGCCGGACATCCGGATTGCTTTCGTCGATGATGGAGGGATCGATAAAGTCCCGTAATACCTGGGCGCGTGAAAGATGGGATGCCTGGTAAATGAATGCATCTCCCGGGATCAGTTTCTCGAGATAAATCGGTTCCCCGCTTGGCGTGTCGGTGATTGTGGGGTGTTCGGCCTGCGATTGGTAAAAGGCCGTGAGCGACCCGCCTCCCGACCAGCCGGCCAGCACCAGCTTCTCATATCCCCACACATCCTTGGCGTGGCGAACGAAGGCTGCGTAATCGGTAAGGACACGCTCCATGATGAGACCCGTGTCATTGCGCGTGTACCGACTCTCGGCGCACAGCACGTGCACGCCGGCCGCCGCCATCGCGCGCGGCACAGGCAACCTGTTGAAGGTTGCGGTCGGATGCATATAGATGACGAGAGTTCTCGATTCCTTGCCTTTCGGCAGAAATCTCACACCGTCAAGAAAAATGCGATTTTTCTGAACATAACCGTAGGTTTCCTGCGCACCAGTGTGCTCGGAATGAGAAATCGCGACCCACTCGGGCTGGATTTCGAAGTCTTTTTCCCTAGCCACGCCCGCTGTCCTCCATTCGTACGTTAGCTATTGAAATGTGGCGTGAAGTCGTTCCGGCAGAACCTGCACTTCTCAACGATGAGCTCAGGCGAAAAAAATCGCGGCGTAACACCGTCCGGGATCGACTTATCCACGCCGCCAATCTGTCCCAACAAACGGGGCTACCTCTGTCTCGGCCAAATAGCAGGGCGGCCTGCAGAGAGTTGCAGGCCGCGCTCCAAGTGGGGGTCAGTTGAGCTTGAACCCGGCGTAGCCGTTCTCCGCACTCTCCTTGAACTTCTCCAAATACGCCGGAAGTCCGAGCGGAAAGTTCAGGCTCTCGACCAGTTTACCTGGCACGTTCGCTGCCTGGTACCAAGAGTTCGCGCGCGGGAAGAGCGAGCTTGCCCAGAAGTCGGCGATCAGCTTCCGCCAGGCTTCCTCGTATTCGGGTTGGGCTTCGATCCGGGTAATCTGATTTTCGCGCAGATAGTCCATCAACTCCACAAGCAAGTCACCCTGGTGCTCGGCGCTGGTTGGACCGTTGCAGAAGGCGCAAGGTGACTGCGGACCATAGCCGAAAAGCAAGTTGGGAAAGCCGGCGGTGGCCACGCCCAAGTGGGTCCGCACGCCGTCAGCCCACTTCTGCTTGAAGTTCTGGCCGTCGATGCTGCGGAAGTCGACGCTGGTCAGCCCCCCGGTGACCGCATCGAAGCCGGTCGCCAGCGCGATGACGTCAAATTCCATCTCGCCTTCGGCTGTGACGATGCCCGTTTCGGTTATCCGCTGAATCGGTGTTTCGTTCGTATCGACAAGCCTGACGTTTTCCTGGTTGAAGATCTCGAAATACCATTGCTCCAGCGAAGGCCGCTTGGTGCCGAAGGGGTGCGGCGCTTTGGCCGGTGCCAGCTTTTCAGCGATTTTGGGATCCTTCACACGCTCATGCACCTTCTTGCGCCAGAACTGGTATGCGAACTCGTTGGAGGTCTCGTCAAACAAAGTGTCCTGATAGTTCGCCAACCAGAAACTCAAACCAGTTTCATTCCACATCTCCTCGTAGCCGTTGGTGCGTTCTTCCTCGGACAGCTCGGTTGCGTTCTGCGGACGGAAGTCGATATCGAAACCCGAGAAGCACTGGCCCCGACGCTCGAAGATCGCGGGCTGCTCGAGCTTGATCTGGCGATTGTCTTCGTCGCTCAGTTTCTTCTGTTTCATCGGCAGGGCAAGATTGGGCGTGCGCTGGAACACCGTTAGCTGCGCCGCGTCGAGCGCCGCCTCCTGGGCGACCTGTATGCCACTCGCGCCCGTGCCCACGACCGCCACCCGCTTGTTGGCCAGGCTGACGCCCTCCTGCGGCCAGAGAGCTGTATGGTGTATCTCGCCCTTGAATTTCTCGATCCCGTCGATCTTCGGAATGAACGGTTTGGCACCGAAGCCGAGATTGGCGATGACGAACCGCGCCTTGATCGGCTGATGCCCGACGCAGCGCACCGACCACTCTCGGTTGCCCTCGTCCCACTCGGCCGACTGCACCAGCGTGTTGAAGCTGATATCCTTGCTCAGATCCAATTTCTCGTCGACATAGCGGAAGTACTCCTGCATCTGCTTCCAGTCCGGGAAGAGCTCCTTCCAGTTGTAGTCCTGCCACAGCTCGGGCATCGAGTACTGATAGATTTGGAAATGGCTGTCGACGCGCGCGCCGGGATAGACGTTCCAGTGCCAGACGCCGCCGACGTCTTTGCCGGCATCGACGAGGTGCACTTTGTAGCCGCGTTTGCGCAGATGGTAGAGTTGGTACAGACCCGAGAAGCCAGCGCCGATAATCAGGACATCGAGCTTTTCGTTTATCGAGTTGTTCATTCCTTTGTTGTTCATGTCTCCTCCATACTTGGTGAGCGCGTTGAGGCGCGCCTTGTCGTTAGTGGTCGATAATTCCATCTCGAGAGGGTAGGCGCGCCGTGGTGCTTGGGACGTGGCGCGCTGTTAGGGCGTGCCTGCATGGGCCACGTCGACACGCGTCGAGAGCATCCGGCCCTCCTGCGCGGCCTTGCGAGCGGTTTCGTCCCAATCAGGCGCAGCGCACAGGAAGAGCGACTTGCCGTCTTCCCCGCCCAGCGCCACAGCGAAGACGCCATCGGTGCCGGTGTTCACCTCGTCGAGGATCTTGCCACCTTCGGCCATGCGCACCGCGCGGTTATGAATGGTGTCGGCAAACCAAACCGCTCCTTCGGCGTCGAGAGCCAATCCATCCGGGATGATGGTGGAGCGCTCAATACGGACACCGAGGTTGGGTTCATCGCCAAGATCGCCGAAATTGGCGAAGTCGCGCCGAGGCCCCAGCGCCCCATCGGGCTTGATATCGAATTGGGAGATCCTGTTGCCGAAGGATTCGTTCACAATCAGCGTTTTCCCGTCGGGCGAAATCACCGTTCCGTTCGGGAAGGCCAGGCCATCGGCGACGATCTGCGAACTGCCGTCTGGACGGATCAGGACAAGAACTGTGCTCTTGTGCGGCGCTCCGCCCATCAGATCGTAGCCGAAATTGCCGACATAGGCATTGCCATTTGGCGCGACCACCATGTCGTTGGCGTGACCATCGCATTTGTCCCAGATGTCGGCATGCACCGCCATCGTTCCATCCTTCTCCCGGCGAAGTACCTTGCGATCCTTCATCGAGACCACGAGCATGCGCCCGTCGGGCAGCCAGCCCATTCCTGAGGGTTGCTGATCCACGTGCACGACCTTCTCCGGGGTGCCATCCGGGGACAGCCGGTAAACGCCGCATGTGTAGAAGTCGACAAACCAGAGCGTTCCCTCGTGCCAGCGCGGGCACTCGAGATAGTTAAAGCCACTTGCGACGATCTTCATGTTACGCCTCGACATTTCTCCCCCTTTTTTGAACTTGTTTCGTGTGGCAGGTGCGTGGTTGACACTTCAGTGCACCGCGCATGGACGATTGCTCCGCAAGCGCCATGCCAACTTGCATCTGCCTGATTTTTCAATGTTTTCAACGAGTAGGCAGATCTGTTGCGCTTCTAGCGCACAAATCTGTTTCGTCTCTCGGACAGTTTTGTCCGATCTTTGAGGCGCAGAGCGCGCGCAACGTAGGCGTCGTCCGCGGTTGTCGGCAATGAGAGAGCCGATCGTCTTCTGTGTTGTTTGGGCCGGCAGGTCTGCGCCCGTTTTGCTTCGGGCGGCGTACCTGATCCCTATTCGCCGGGGCCCGCGGTAAACTCAGTGGGATCGATCTCAAGTTCGGCGAACTTGCGGTACAGCGTGGAACGAGCGATACCGATTGCCCTAGCGGCGTGATTGACCTTCCTGTATTTGCGCAACATCCCCACAATCAGTTGGCGTTCGTATTCGGAACCGGTCGCGGGGGGGCGCTCGACCTCAGACCCTTGCTCGTGGGGATCGTCGTCGATGGATTGTCTCAACACCTCAGGCGGAAGGCAATTGATGCCGAGCGAGCCCTCTGAGCAAAGGATGGCGGCCTCGACCACGTTGCGCATCTCGCGTGCATTGCCGGGCCAGGAATAACGTGCGAGCAAGGCCATAGCCTCCGGCGTGAATTCCACGGAAGTTAGTCCATGTTTGCGCCGCATCACGTCCACAAACTGTTTAACAAGCAGCGGGATGTCGCAGCGCCGCTCCCGTAGTGGCTTGACTGACTTGTGAACAATCTTCAGGCGGTAGTACAAGTCCTCGCGGAACAGCCGTTGTGCGACGAGTTGCTCGAGGTTGCGGTGTGTGGCCGCGACGATCCGGCATCGCGCGCGAAGCGTTTCGCATGAACCGACCCGCTGGTAGCTGCCGTCTTCGAGCACGCGTAGCAGAGCTGTCTGCGTCGCCAATGGCAGTTCTCCCACTTCATCTAGGAAGAGCGTCCCGCCACGCGTCGATTCGAAGTAGCCGGCCCGACCTCGCGGATCCGCGCCCGAAAATGCGCCTCTTACGTAACCGAAGAAGGCGCTCTCCATCAGCTCAGTGCTGACAGCCCCGCAATTGATTGCAAGATATGGCTCGTTACAACGCGGGCTGCTCGCGTGGAGATGCCGCGCAAGCAGTTCCTTGCCAGTTCCAGTCTCCCCTGTGATGAGCACGCTAACGTCAGCCGCTGCCACCCGTTGCAGCTCGTCGAGCATGCGTCCCGTTTCGAGGTCGCGCGTCACAAAGTCGCCGAAGCGCTTGATTGGCCGGTCCGGGGACGGCGTGGCATCGACCGAACGGAACGCACGCTCGGTGCCGGCGGACTTTGCGGACAAGAGCATGATTTTGCCTATGCGCGCTCCAGAATCCGGCGCAGTCACCTCGATCGTTTTGCGCGCGGCCGCTCCATCGACTCCGCCCGCGGACCAATTCCGGGCAATGCGGCTGCAACGATCATTCGGGCTATGCATGACGACGCGGCCGGCATCGTCCAGGGCGAGCAAGTCATCGCTGGGATATTGTCGCGCCACCTCATTGAAGGCGTTGACAACACGGCTGCGCTCGAGTTCGCGGTGCAACGCTATACGAGACTGGATCGAGTTCGCCAGCGAGACAGTGAGCGCCAGGGCCTGATCGCGAAAGTCCCCTTCAGGTGCGGTAAAGTCCACGATTCCCAACATTCTACGGCCGTCAGTATCAAAGATCGGTGCCGCTGCGCATGTCCAGGAGTGCCAGCCCTCGCAGAAGTGCTCGCTGGCGTAAACGTGCACCGGTTGTCCGGTGATCAGCGCCGTGCCCAACCCGTTCGTGCCGGTTGACGCTTCGTCCCACTTCGAGCCTTCGACGATGCCAGCGCGATCCGCCGCAAGATCGCACACCCTTGGGTCACCCGTAATATGCAGAACGCTGCCGGTATGCTCCGTCAGGATCATCAGCCCCGGCACTTCGTCGAGAAAGCGGCCAACATCCTTGATGATGGGAACGGATGTCTCGATGAGCAGTTGATTGGCTTGAGTGCGTTGCCTGAATTCTTCATCGCTGAGCTGAGGCGCCACTGTCATTGCGACATCGACGCCCAAGGTCATACAACGCTGCCATTCGCTTAAAAGCAGCTCTTGATAGGGGTCGTGCGGCTCATTGGTATCGACCAGCCCCGCGTTGAAGCGCTCCCATAGGCTCTTGACACCTCGCAAATCCTTGTCAAAGCCGATATACGGATTCTGGTGCGACATGAGAGTTCGCTTCGTTGCTCAATGGCTAGCTTGAATATGCTTGCCATCATCAGCCTCAAATTAATACTTCTTCGCTGATGGATCAATCCGGTTTTTGAAAATGCGTACTGCTCTTGATGCCAGACCGTTGCGGCAGTCTCTTGAGAAACGATCCCCGCATCTTCGCCATAATTGTGAGAGGAGCGCTGCAAGCCAGGCTGCGAATGTGTTGCCGAGGAACCGCGCCTGAAGATATGTACCATCTCCTGGTCCCACGGCCCCAATTTAACCGATACGTCGTTCCCACGCATGGGTCTGGTCCGCCATGGCCGAGGCGACAGCTGATGGTAGACAAAAGCAAATGTCAGCGCTTCGTGAAAATCGCCTTCGGCGGTCGTTTCCTCGCCGATGTAGTCTAGCGCGATCTTGTCATCTTCCGAATATGCCGACGCCATCGCCCAGCCGACCGCATGGCCAGAGCGGCTGCCGACATTGCCGGAGCGTGAGTAGAAGCCATAGTCGCGCGCCGAATAGACGATGGGCAACTGTTTGCCCTGCAGCGGATCGCGCTATGCAGACCGCTGAAGTCCGGAGCGTCGCCAGGTCGAGCCGAAGGCGCGGGGATATGGAGGCTCAGCCTGGGACGGTTGGTGCTTTTCATGGTCATTGCATGCCAGCGTGCAGGCGGGAACGTCTTAGCTAATTCTAACTAAATGAAACGGTTTCTTGGGATGATCATACCCTTTATGATAGGTAAAATAAATGGTGTGTTCTACGTTCTGCACATGGCACATTCCCTTGGTCCCCTCGATCGCAAGATTGTCCGCACATTTCAGGAGTAGCCGAAAATATCGATTGCCGACCTCGCTGACACGATCGGTTTGTCTCAGACCCCGACTTGGCGCCGTGTCAAGCGGCTCCGGAGCGAGGGAATCTTCTCGAAAAAGGCGATGATCTTCGATGCCAAGAAACTCGGCTTCTCGATCAGCGTGCTCGCAAGCGTTCGGATGCATAGGCATGACGAAGAAACGCTGGAGGCCGTTGAGCGCGCAGCGAGCGAGTAGGCGCAGATCCTCAAATGTTTTTCCATGCGCGGCGAAAGCGACTATGTGATACGGATAGTGGCGAAAGGATCGAAGAATATGAGCACTTCCTCAAAAGAATGATCCTTCTTCTCTCCGGCGTGGCATCCGTTGGCCCAAGTGTCGCCTTGAAAACGATCAAGTCGGCGACAAACTTGCCGGTATGAGCGATGCTGTCGGAGGCGAAGCGCCAGTCGGTGCTCATGCGGAATATGTCCACGCACCTATTGTCGCAGATTCCCGTAGCATGTTCCTGTCTGGGAGGCCCTAGTCGATGCCCCGTTCACCTTCGCCTGGCACACCTTTGACGGGAGGGACGGACCTGCCGCAAAAGGGCGAATTGCAGTGCGAAGACACGACGGGGTTCGGCAAGCGATCGGCGAACAAGCGTGAGATCATCGCCGATTCGGTGATCACCGTCTTGTCTGAGTCGGGTATCAGCGGCCTGACGCATCGACGGGTCGCGCGGGCGGCGGGCATCTCGCTCTCCGCGACGACCTATCATTATGCGACGAAAGCCGACATGCTCGCGGAAGCCTCGCGGGACCTGCTTGCGCGTTACCTCGCCGCCTTCCGCCGGAGCGCGCTGGAACATCGGCAGGGCAGGGGACGCGATTCGTCGCCGCAGGCTTTCATGACCCGACTGCTGGTCAATGCCGCAGGACGGCACCGGCGAGAGAGCCTCGCCTGGTGCGAGATCATTCTCGACGCCGCGAAGTCGCTGGAGGGCCATCAACTGGCACACCACTGGTTCGAGGAACTGCATGAAGCATGGAGCGACCTTTTCAGAGCTTTCGGCGCAGATTGCGACGATGGAGACGTGCAAGTCGCGATCGACACGGTGATCGGACTCATGTTCATCGTGCTTCCCTTGAATCTGAACCCAGCCCAGGTGGCAGAGATCCGTTCCAATGCATGGTCCGAAGCCCTTGAGGCCTTGTCGGCGATGCCATCACCGCCTGCCGATGCCGATCGTCCGCTGGGAAAGAAGGCACAAGCCACCCGTGCGCGGATCGTGGAAGGAACGATCAAGATCCTCAAGCAATCTGGCGTCGCGAGCGTATCCTATCGTGCGGTTGCGGAGGAGAGCGGGGTCGCATTCACCGCACCAGCCTATTATTTCGGGTCCATAGAGACGCTGATCCGGGTTGCCGAGGCGGAGCTTTTTCAAGAGTCCAAGGCTCGCTATCGACAGATGTTGTCGGCAGCGAACCTGGCTCAGCCGAGCGCCGAGACCCTGGCTGATCTCACCGCCGCGATACTCGTGCGCGAGGCGACCGAGTTCAGGCTCGCCTCAATTGCCCATTATTCGGTTTGGCTTGCCGCCACGCGGATCGAGGCTCTGCGGCCAGCTGTCGCCTCGGCCGTGGTTGACCAGATCCATGCGTGGGAACGACGTATCGCTCAAATTGGGGCCGTGGGACCAGGAGATGGTACATGTCTTCAGGCGCTGTTCCTCGGGCAACTTATTCGCAGCCTGGCTTGCGGTGCTCCTCTCGCAATTATGGCGAATACGCGGGGGAATTTTCTCAAGAGACTGTCGCAACGGCTTGGCCATCAAAAGTAGTACATCTTTTCAAAAATGGATTGATCCATCAGCAAAGAAGTGCTAGTTGGGCCGCGATGATGGCAGCGGCGTCTCTAGAAGAGCGTGTCGGCCGGCGTGGGGTTCTCCTTGTCGGCTCGCCTTGAGGGTCTTCCGTCGACTTTGCCTCCAAGGGACGGGGCGCGATTGACAATGAACATTCTCGAGCGGCGAGACGGTGCAATCCTGCACCTGCAGTTTTCCAATCCTCCAGTGAATGCCTTGTCGGTGGGCAACGGTTTGGTGAGCGCGCTGCACCAAGCCGTGATGGGCGCGTTGGCGGACCCGCACATCGCGGCCATCGTGTTGTCGGGCGCTCAAGGACGATTCAGCGCCGGCGCGGACATTCGTGATTTCGATGACCGGCCCGACCAGGTCGAACTCCTGCGCGATCTTTTCAATGCGGTCGAAGGGTCGCCCAAGCCGGTCGTCGCCGCGATCGAGGGATTGTGCATGGGAGGCGGCCTTGAGCTCGCCATCGCGGCGCATTATCGCGTGGCTGCGGCGAAGGCGCGCTTTGCTTTTCCCGAAATCTCACTCGGTCTGCTGCCGGGCGGAGGTGGCACGCAGCGGACGCCGCGCTTGATCGGGGCGGCGCACGCGCTGGATCTCATTCTGACGGGAAAGCAGATCACGGCGCCGCGCGCACTGGAAATCGGCCTGATCGACCATGTCACGACTGGCGATCCGATCGTGGAAGCGCAGCGGCTCATCGAAGTCGGTGCGTTGAAAGCGCCTCGTCGGGCCGGAGACAAGCCGCCGCCACCGGATGTTGGGCCCGTAGTAGAGGCTGCGCGACAGAAGAAACCTTTGTCCCTGGCAACTCGGCTGGCGATCGACTGCGTCGCGGCGGTAGGTGCCGTCCCATTTGACAAGGGGCTGGCGATCGAGGCGGACCATTTTGGTGCGTTGCTCTTGTCGGAGCCGTCGAAGGCCTTGCGCCACGGCTTCTTCGGGCGTCGGGAGGTTGCGCGCATTCCCGGGGCCGCCAGGGTCGATGTGCAGCGTATCGGCTCCGTGGTGGTGGTCGGTGGCGGCTTGATGGGCACGGGCATCACCATCGCGCTTCTCGACGCCGGGTTGAAAGTCGCATTGGTGGAACCGCGCGAGGAAAGCCGTGCGACCGCCCGCAAGGTGATCGAGCAGACCAATCACCGCAATGTGGAAAAGGGCCGCGTGAGCGCCGAGGCCGCGGCGCAGCGCATGGCCGCCCTGTCGATCCACAGCGGGCTGGAGGATGCTGGCGAAGCAGATCTTTACCTCGAAGCGGTGTTCGAGAATATGGATGTGAAGCGCGAGGTGTTCACCGCGCTGGATCGCCTCGCACCGCCTGACGCGATCCTTGCCAGCAACACCTCGACCCTCGACCTGGACGTTATTGCCGGCTTCACGGGGCGGCCCGAACGCGTCGTCGGTCTCCATTTTTTTAGCCCCGCGAACATCATGCGTCTGTTGGAGATCGTGCGTGGTGCGCGGACATCGCAGGCGACGTTGGCGAGCGCGATGGCCTTTGCAAAGCAGATCAACAAGACCGGCGTGGTCGCGGGCGTTTGCGACGGGTTCATCGGCAACAGGATTTTCGAGGAGTATCTGCGGCAGGCGTGGTTCCTTCTCGAGGAAGGCGCGCTCCCCCAGCAGATTGACAGCGCGCTGGAGGCTTTCGGCATGGCCATGGGCCCATGTCGCGTCATGGACCTCGCAGGACAGGATATTGGCTGGAATATCCGCAAGCGCCGTGCTGTGGAACAGCCGGATCGCCCCTATTCGAAGGTGCCCGACCGCATTTGCGAGCTGGGCCGCTTTGGTCAGAAAACGGGGGCGGGATTCTATCTCTATCCGGACGGGCGCACACCGCAGGTCGATCCAGAAATCGAAGCGCTCATCGTCGCCGAATCCACGGGCATCGGGATCGCCAGACGCGCAATCGATGATGCTGAAATCGTCCAACGCTGCATTTATGCAATGGCCCATGAGGGCGCCCGGATTGTGGCTGAAGGCATTGCCTATCGCCCGGTCGATATCGACGTGATCTATCTGGACGGATACGGCTTTCCCGCCGAGCGAGGCGGGCCGATGTTCTATGCTGGCCGGCAAGGCCTCCCCAGAGTCCTCGACAGCATTCGTCGCTTCGCCAACGGTCGCCATGGTTGGGCGTGGGAGCCTGCACCCCTTCTGGTCGACTTGGTCGAGCGCGGGTCGAGCTTTGACACGCTAAACACATTATGATCGCGCTTGAACTGTCAATTGAGCAATGGTGAGCACACTCCCTTCCCGCCGCGACGTCGACTTTCTGCTGCACGACTGGCTGAAGTCCGATCGGTTGCAGGATCGCGAAATGGTCGATGCACTGCTCGACCTGGCCGAAAGGCTCGCGAACGAACAGTTTCTGACCCATTACAAGCGCGCCGATGTCGAAGAGCCGACCCTTGATGCATCGGGCGTACATGTCTGCCCGGCGATCGGCGAGGCTCTTCGCCAATATGCCGAACTCGGGCTTTTTTCGGCAAGCTTCCCTGAAAGTGAGGGAGGGCTTGGCCTTCCCTACCTAGCCTGCACCAGCGCGTTCCTGTTCTTCGCGGCGGCGAACATAGCCACGGCGGCCTATCCCATGCTCACCGTCGCCAACGCGCGGCTGATCCTGACCTTCGGCAATCCCGCCCAGATCAAGACGTTTGCAACGCCGCAGATCGCAGGCAACTGGTTTGGCACGATGTGCTTGTCCGAACCCCAGGCCGGTTCGAGCCTCGCCGACATAAGCACGCGTGCAGTTGCTGATGGCGAGGATTGGCTGGGCGCGCGTTATCGCCTGTTCGGCAACAAGATGTGGATATCGGGAGGGGACCACGATCTGTCCGAAAACATCGTGCATCTGGTGCTCGCCAAAATTCCGGCGCCCGATGGCGGCATGCCGTCCGGTACGGCCGGCATTTCGTTGTTCATTGTCCCGAAATATATTCCTGACGGCTCTCGCAACGATGTGTCCGTCGCAGGGCTTAATCACAAAATGGGATATCGGGGCACTGCGAACTGCCTGTTGAATTTCGGAGAGTCCGATGGAGCGATCGGCTGGATTGTCGGCGAACCTGGCCAAGGGCTGCGTCAGATGTTCCTGATGATGAACGAAGCACGCATCTCTGTCGGATTGGGCGCCGCGGCTTTGGGTTATCGCAGCCATCGCCTGTCCGTCGACTACGCGCGCGAGAGGTCGCAGGGCCGACCGATCGGCGAGCGGGGCGGGTCGCCGGTGCCGATTATCCAGCATCCCGACGTCAAGCGTATGCTGTTACAGCAGAAATCCTATGTCGAAGGCGCGCTGGCGCTTTGCTTTTACTGCGCCCGGCTGGTTGACGACGAAGCCAATCCGCAAGCCGCCGCTTTGCTCGGGCTGTTGACGCCAATTGCAAAGACTTGGCCCTCCGAATATGGCCTGGCCGCAAATGATATCGCGATCCAGATCCACGGCGGGTACGGATACACACGGGATTTCGATGTAGAGCAACTGTGGCGGGACAACCGTCTGAACCCGATCCATGAAGGCACCACCGGGGTCCAGGCCATCGACCTTCTTGGACGCAAGATCCTGCGGGATGGCAGTGCGTTGCCCATTCTGGAACAGGCAATGCAACGGACGATGGGACAAGCATCCATAGTTCAAGGATTGGCGGATCATGCGCGGGCGCTGTCCTCTGCATGGCTTGCGACCAGCGATACGCTTGCGCGTCTGAAGTCAGTGGATGATCGGTCGGCGTTTGACAATGCCACGCCTTTCCTCTGGGCTTTCGGCCACGTTGTCGTTGCATGGCTTTGGCTCGATCAGGCGGTAGCGGCGGCCCATTGCGACGCAAGCAGCGAGGAAGCGGCAAACTTGGTGGAAGGCAAAATGCGCGCGTGCAGATACTTCTTCGAAGCCGAACTGCCGAAGGTGGAGGCTTGGCTTTCGGTTGTCGGTTCCCACACCGATGTCGCAGCGACCGCACCCGCGGAAATTTTCTGAAGATCGCGGCGGATCAGGTCTGCCAGAAGGGGTTAGGAATGAAGATCGATCTCAAAGACCAGGTCGCAATCGTCACGGGCGCTGGTGCGGGTCTCGGTGGAGCCCACGCACTCGCGCTGGCCGAACGTGGCGCGCGAGTCGTCGTGAACGATCTGAATACCGACCATGCAGCCGAAATTTGCCAACGCATCATGCGCAGCGGCGGTGAGGCCATGCCTCATCCCGCCGACGTTTCGTGCTACGACCAAGTACAGGATATGGTTGCGCAGGCGCATGAGCGTTGGGGCAAGGTCGATATCCTGGTCAACAATGCCGGGTTGCTGCGCGATCGCACCTTCGCAAAGATGGACATCGCGGATTTCCGGCTCGTGCTGGAAGTGCACCTGATGGGTTCGGTCCATTGCTCCAAGGCCGTATGGGGCGGGATGCGCGAACGGTGCTATGGCCGCATCGTCTTCACAACATCCTCATCGGGCCTCTTTGGCAATTTCGGGCAGGCCAATTACAGCGCCGCCAAGATGGGCCTCGTGGGATTGATGCAGACCCTGGCACTTGAGGGCGAGCGTTATGACATCCGCGTCAACGCGCTGGCGCCCAGCGCTGCTACAGCGATGACCAACAATCTCTATCCGGCAGACGTCCTTGCGGGCCTCAGCCCCGAACTGGTCAGCCCGGCCATCCTGGCGCTCGTCGGACCGCAAGCGCCGACGCGACGGATACTGCTTGCCGGGGCTGGCTCGTTCGAACAGGCCAACATCACGATGACGCAGGGGCTGTACCTTGGCAGAGGACCGTCGGTTGCCGACGAACTGGCGAACCGCCTTGAAGAAATCGCCGCGCGGGATGGCGAGACGATTCCCGAAAGCGGCGGGTTCCAGTACCAGTATGAAGTAGACCGCGCTCTGGCGACATCGCGGCTCTCAGGGAGTATCAAACAATGACCTCGATATTTGCAGTGGCGGCAAAGCGCACAGCCATCGGTTCGTTCGGCGGGAGTCTGCGCGATGCAGATCCGGGGACACTGGGCTCGATTGTCATCAAGGCGGCGCTGTCTGACGCGGCGGTAGCGCCCGAGCTCGTCGGGCAGGTCATGTTCGGTCAGGTAATTCCGACCGCGCCGCGCGATGCCTATGTTGCCCGGATCGCGATGATGGAAGCCGGAATACCAAAAGAAACGCCCGCAATGACCGTTAACCGTCTCTGCGGTTCGGGTCTGCAGGCGATTGTCTCGGCGGCCCAGTCGCTCATGCTTGGCGATGCCGAAATAGCGGTGGCCGGCGGGGTTGAGGTCATGAGCCGCGCGCCTTTCTTCGCGCCATCGGTGCGATGGGGCCAGCGTATGGGGGATGCGAAGCTGATCGATGGGCTTAACGGCGCATTGACCGATCCCTTCAGTCAGGAGCTGATGGGCGTTACGGCCGAGAATGTCGCGGAGCGCTACGGCATTTCGAGGACGACCCAGGATGAATATGCTCTGGAAAGCCAGCGGCGCGCTGCGGCTGCCATCGCAGAAAACCGGTTCGTCGACCAGATCGTTCCGGTTGAAGTCAAACAGCGGGGCCGTAGCGCTATTTTCGATTGCGATGAATATGTCCGCAAGGACGCCTCGATAGAGGAACTGTCAAAGTTGCGGACGATCTTCAAGAAGGAGGCTGGCAGCGTCACTGCCGGCAATGCCTCGGGCGTTAACGACGGCGCGGCAGCGCTGGTCCTGGCGAGCGGACGGGCAGTCAAAGCTCACGGTCTGACGCCGCTTGCCCGTCTCGTGTCCTACGGTCATGCCGGGGTGGATCCGTCCTATATGGGTATTGGCCCGGTACCGGCGACCCGCATCGCTCTGCAGCGTGCGGGCCTTACCGTGGCTGATCTCGATGTGGTCGAGTCGAACGAAGCCTTTGCCGCGCAAGCCTGTGCGGTCGCGAACGAACTTGGCTTCGATCCCGCAAAGACCAACCCGAATGGCAGCGGGATCTCGCTGGGGCATCCGGTTGGCGCAACCGGCGCGGTCATTACAACCAAGCTTCTTTATGAATTGTGCCGGACTTCCACGCGTTATGGGCTTGCCACCATGTGCATCGGTGGCGGCCAGGGCATCGCGGCGATATTCGAGCGCGTTTGACGATAGTGTGATGCGAAGAGCTAAGGTCAGGTGAGGGGGAAGCTATGCTGGAAGGAAAAATGCAACCTTGGCCGATGACGGTTGACCGTTTCATCCGACATGCCGCCCGTTGGCATGGCGCACGGGAACTGGTTTCCTATCTTGATGATGGCCGCACCGAACGCACCGACTATATTTCCATCCAGACGAATGCAATGAAGCTTTCGAATGCACTGCTCGCGTACGGCATAAGGCCGGGCGACCGGGTTGCGACCCTGGCGATGAACAGCGCGGCGCATTTAACTGCCTGGTACGCGATCGCGGGTATCGGGGCGGTTTGTCACACGCTCAACCCTCGCCTCGGCCAGCATCACCTCGCCTGGATCGTCAACCATGCGAAGGATCGCATCCTGATGGCTGACGGCGCGTTTTCTGAAATCGCCGGAACGCTGGCGGAGCAATGTCCGTCGATCGAACGGCAGCTGTTGTTTACGGCGCCGCATTCCGCGAGTTTGGCCGAGTTGGTCGACGACTTTTGCGCATCAGCTGACGATACCTGCCAATGGGGGCAGTTCGACGAGAATTCCGCAGCGGGCCTATGCTATACTTCAGGGACGACGGGCGACCCCAAGGGTGTGCTCTATTCGCACCGGTCCAACGTCCTGCACACCTTCTTTTCGATTCAGCCCGATGCGCTGAATCTTTCGGCCCGCGACACGATCATGCCCGTTGTGCCGATGTATCACGCCAATGCGTGGGGCCTCACCTTCTCGGCACCGGCCGTGGGTGCCAAACTTGTGCTTCCGGGCAGCAAGCTGGACGGCGAAACCCTGTTCACCCGTATGCGCGACGAGGCTGTTACCGTGTCGGCAGCGGTGCCGACCGCGTGGATCGGGCTGCTCGATTATCTGGAGGATCATAATGAGCGCTTGCCGCGACTGTCGCGCGTCATTGTCGGCGGTGCGGCTATGGCGGAAGCTCTGAGGCGACGGTTCGAGGCGAAGGGGATAGAGGCGATTGCCTCCTGGGGCATGACAGAGCTGTCGCCGGTGGGTGGCATTTCGACACCTGTCGCGGCGGTTGAGGCCATGCCTTCCAAGCAGCAGCTTCCCTATCGCCTCAAGCAAGGCCGCGTCCTGTTTGGCATCGACATGCGTGTTTGTGGCGAGGATGGTCAGGAACTGGAGCATGATGGCTTGACGCCCGGCGCATTGCAGATGTGCGGTCCCGCCGTCGCGGCGGGCTATTATGGTCTTGAAAATTCCGCGCTCACAGTAGATGGCTATCTCGATACCGGTGATATCGCGACGATCGATCCATTGGGCTATGTGCAAATTGTCGATCGGGCAAAGGATATCGTCAAATCCGGAGGCGAGTGGATCAGTTCACTCGAGATCGAGAATGCTGCGGCGCTTTTCCCGGGCGTCAGTATGGCGGCCGTTATCGGCGTGCCGCATCCGAAGTGGGACGAGCGGCCACTGCTTCTGGTGACCGGTTCCGCAGCGGGCGAGATCAATCTCGACAAATTGCGCGAACATCTTGCCGAGAAATTGCCGAAATGGTGGCTTCCCGACGAAATCCGACTCGTTGAGAGCCTTCCACTGGGCGCAACGGGCAAGATCGACAAGAAAGTCCTCAGGGCTCAGCTTCTGGGCTGACCGTCATAACGCCAATCCATCCAGAGGACGGTCACCTGACCCTCATATTTTTACATCTGGCGCTTGAGCGTTGTCACATTATTTGGCCCTGCAAACTCACGCAATGCCGCCAATCTCGATCCCGTTGCGGCGTTGAGCCGGGAATAGCGACTTTGATCAGACTGCCGGGGGAGCAGGTCGTTCAGAAAGATGGCGATGCAACGCCGGACGTGATCTTCGCACTCGCGTAGGCTCGGTGCTTTTCGGCCGATGTTCATGCGGAGGACGACTGAGCATAAGCGCTGTCTCGGGGGCACCTTTTAATTGGGCGAGCTGAGCGCGACTGTCGATCTCTGAATCGGAGATCGGCTTGTGTCTAGACTTGACGATATGGTTGAGCCGGAGACGGCGTCCG
>JARRQH010000028.1:0-17225 GCA_037381985.1 Pseudolabrys sp. | reverse complement strand
AGGCCAAGAAGGCGCAGGACGAGGCGCAACTCGCGAACGCCAAGAACGACCTGGCGCGCTATGAGAAGCTCGCCGCCATCAACGCCATCAACAAGCAGCAAGCCGACACCCAGAAAGCGTTGGTCGCGCAGTACACCGCGCTCGTGCAGGCCGACCAGGCCGCGATCGAGAACGCCCAGGCGACGCTCGGCTACACCACCATCACCGCGCCGATCTCCGGCCGCACCGGCCTGTTGAACGTCGACGAAGGCAACTATGTGCGCGCTTCCGACTCCGGCTCGGCGATTGTCACCATCAGCCAGATCAAGCCCATCGCGGTGCTGTTCAACCTGCCGCAGCAGGACCTCGACCGCGTCAACGCCGCCTTCGCCAAGGGGCCGCTGCCGGTCGAGGCGCAGCGGCCGTCGACCGGCGAAGTGCTCGCGCGCGGCAAGCTGACCGTGGTCGACAACATGGTCGACTCCAACACCGGCACGGTGAAGCTGAAGGCCGAGTTCCCCAATCCCGACCTCAAGCTCTGGCCCGGCCAGTTCGTCAACGTGCGGCTCCTGATCGACACGCTTAAAGATGTGGTGGTCGTGCCCACCGCCGCCGTGCAGCGCGGGCCGAACGGCGCCTTCGTCTACGTGGTCGGCAGCGGCAGCAAGGCCAAGCTGCATCTGGTCAAGGTCGAGAAGCAGGACGAGCACCAGGCGGTGATCGCCAGCGGCGTCGAGCCGCCCGCGCGCGTGGTGACCACCGGCTTCGTGCAGTTGACCGACGGCAAGACGGTGAAGATCGGCAGCGGCCAAGGCGCAACGCCGGGCACGCTGCCAAAGGGGTCGAAGCCGGATACCAGCCAGACGCCGACCGCCGGCGCGGCCGCGGCGGCCGAGGTTAAGGGGCGTCGCGGAGGCGGCGAACGGCGGCACCCGGCGCAATGAGCGTCTCCTCGCCCTTCATCCACCGGCCGATCGCCACCTCGCTGCTGGGCGCCGCGGTGATGCTGGCCGGACTGCTCGGCTATTTCTGGCTGCCGGTGTCGGCGCTGCCGCAGGTCGACTTCCCGACCATCCAGGTGACGACGCAGTTGCCGGGCGCCAATCCCAGCACCGTCGCTTCGCTGGTGACGGCGCCGCTCGAGCGCCAGTTCGGGCAAATTCCCGCGCTCGAAACCATGACCTCGTCGAGCTCGTTCGGGGTCAGCCAGATCACTCTGCAGTTCGATCTCGACCGCGATATCGACGCCGCCTCGCAGGACGTGCAGTCGGCGATCAGCGCGGCGGCCTCGCAGCTTCCGCGCAACCTGCCCTACCCGCCGCTCTATTCGAAGGTGAACCCGGCCGACACGCCAATCGTGACGCTGGCGCTCACTTCCGACACGCTGAACATGCGCGACCTGGGCGACCTCGCCGACACCATCATGTCGCCGCGACTGTCGGAGATCTCCGGTGTCGGCCGCGTCTCGGTGCAGGGCGGCATCAAGCCGGCGATCCGCATCGAGGCCGATCTCGGGCGGCTCGCCGCTTACGGCATCGGGCTCGAGGACCTGCGCACGGCCATCGTCGGCGCCAACGTCGCCGGCGCCAAGGGCTCGCTGGACGGCACGCATCAGGCCTACACCATCGCCGCCAACGACCAGATAACCAGCGCCGATTCCTACAAATCGGTGATCGTCGCCTACCGCAACGGCGCGCCGGTGCGCGTCTCCGACGTCGCCAAGGTGGTGAACGGGCTGGAGAACAACAAGGTCGGCGCCTGGTACCAGGGCAAGCCGGCGGTCGTCATCGACGTCCAGCGCCAACCGGGCGCCAATGTCATCCAGACCGTCGCGCGCCTCAAACAGGAGCTGCCGCGGCTGCAGAAGGCGATGCCGGCGGGCGCTCATCTCACCATCGTCAACGACCGCACCGAGACCATCCGCGCCTCGGTGCGCGACGTGCAGTTCACCCTCATGCTCAGCGTCGCGCTGGTGGTGCTGGTGGTGCTGATCTTCCTGCGCACGGTACGCGCCACCATCATTGCCGGCGTGGCGCTGCCGCTGTCGCTGATCGCGACCTTCGGTGTGATGTGGTACTTTGACTTCTCGCTCGACAATCTCTCCTTGATGGCACTCACCATCGGCACCGGCTTCGTGGTCGACGACGCCATCGTGATGATCGAGAACATCGTCCGCCACATGGAGAACGGCGAAAAACCGCTGCAGGCGGCGCTGAAAGGCGCGGGCGAGATCGGCTTCACGGTGATTTCGCTGACCATGTCGCTGATCGCGGTGTTCATCCCGCTCCTGTTCATGACCGGCCTGGTCGGCCGCATGTTCCGAGAGTTTGCGCTGACGCTGACCATCGCGGTGGTCGTCTCGGCCATCGTCTCGCTGACGCTGACGCCGATGATGTGCGGGCGCCTGCTGCGCGCGCGCCAAAGTGGCCATGATGGCGAACCCGCCCGCGGCCGGCTGGCGCGCGTCTTCGCGTCGATGCTCGACCGCGTCGTCGATTTCTATCACGACAGCCTGCAATGGGTGTTGCGCCACAGCTTCGGCACGCTGATGGTAACGCTCGCGACGCTCGCCGCGACCATCGCGCTCTACGTCGTGATGCCGAAGGGCTTCCTACCGTTGCAGGACACCGGCCTGATCACGGCCATCACCGAGGCCGGGCCTTCGGTTTCCTTCGCCGAGATGCAGCGCCGCCAGCATCTGGTCGAAAATGCCATCCGCAAGGACCCGGACGTACGTGGCGTGGTGTCGGTGATCGGCGTCAGCCCGCTCAACGCCACCCCCAACACCGGCCACATGACCATCACGCTCAAGCCCCGCGACCAGCGCAAGGACCTGGTCGGCGCCGTCATGGCGCGACTCAAGCGCGAGGTCGCCGACATTCCGGGCATGAAGGTCTATTTCCAGGCCGCCCAGGACATCCAGATTTCCACCCGCGTCAGCCGCTCGCAGTATCAATACACCCTCGCGAGTACCAGCCGGAAGGAAGTGGTAGCATGGGCCGAGAAGCTGACGGCCGCGTTGCGCCAATCGCCAGCGCTGCGTGACGTCGCCTCCGGAGCGCAGGAGAACGGCCCGCGCATTACCGTCGACGTCGACCGCGAGAAGGCCGGCCGCCTCGGCGTCTCGATGCAGAGCGTGACCGACACGCTGAACGACGCCTTCGCCCAGCGGCAAATCTCGACCATCTACGGCCAGGCCAACCAATACCGCGTGATCCTGGAGGCGGCGCCGCGCTACCAGCGGGACCCCTCCTCGCTCTCGAAGATCTACGTCACCGGCTCGCGCACCTCGACCGGCACCGCCTCGACCGTCGGCAACACCGCAAGCGGCATGACAAACACCAACACCACCGCCACGCCCAATTCGGTGACCGGCACCAACCAGGTGCCGCTGTCGGCCTTCGCGCGCTTCGTGCGCTCGACAGCGCCGCTCGCCATCGCGCACGAGGAACAATTCCCCGCGATCACCATCAGTTTCGACATCGCGCCGGGCTACGCACTCTCGGACGCCGTCACCGCCATCGGCCAGGCAGAGAAGCAGATCGGCATGCCATCCTCGGTGTCCGGCAGCTATTTCGGCGAGGCCGCCGAGTTCGCCAAGTCGCTCGCCGGCGAGCCGTGGCTGATCCTCGCCGCGGCCATTGCCATCTACATCGTGCTGGGCGTGCTCTATGAGAGCTTCATCCACCCGCTGACCATCCTCTCCACGCTGCCCTCGGCCGGCGTTGGCGCTCTGTTGGCGCTGCTCGCATTCGGCTACGACCTGTCGGTTATCTCGCTCATCGGCATCATTCTGCTGATGGGTATCGTGAAGAAGAACGCCATCCTGATGATCGACTTCGCGCTCGACGCCGAACGCAAGCAGGGTCTCTCGCCCGAAGAGTCGATCGTGCAGGCCGCGCTGTTGCGCTTCCGACCGATCATGATGACAACTTTGGCCGCGTTGTTCGGCGCGCTGCCGCTGGCGCTCGAAAACGGTACCGGCGCGGAACTGCGCAATCCACTCGGCATTACCATCGTCGGCGGCCTGCTGCTCAGCCAGTTGCTGACGCTCTACACGACGCCGGTGATCTACCTCTACATGGAGCGCCTGCGCGCGCGGCTGTCGCCGCGCGAGCGTCTGCGGGCGCATCCGGCGGAGTGAGGGCGATGGGCGCGCCATGAACTTCTCGCGCATCTTCATCCGCCGGCCGATAGGCACTACACTGCTCGCAATCGGGCTGCTCATGGTTGGCATCGTCGCCTACACGCAGTTGCCGGTGGCGAGCCTGCCGAACATCGAATTTCCCGTTATTTTCATTTCCGCCGACCGCCCGGGCGCCTCGCCCAACGTAATGGCGGCGACGGTGGCGGCGCCGCTCGAGCGCCAACTCGGCACCATTGCCGGCATCAGCGAGCTCACCTCGATCAATTCGCTTGGCAACACCCGCATCATCGCGCAGTTCGACCTGTCGCGCAGCATCGAAGGCGCCGCCCAAGACGTGCAGGCAGCGCTGAACGCCGCGCTCAGCGACCTGCCCGGCGACATGCCGAGCCTGCCAACCTTCCGCAAGGTGAACCCGTCGGCGCGGCCAATCCTGATCCTGGCGTTGACGTCGAAGACGTTGCAGGGCAGCGCGCTCTACGACGCCGCCGACAGCGTGATCGCGCAGCGGCTCAGCCAGGTGCAGGGCGTCGCGGACGTCACCGTCGCCGGCTCCGAGCAGCCAGCAATCCGCGTGCGCGTCGACCCTACCCGCCTCGCAGCCATGGGCGTCTCGCTGGAGCAGGTGCGCGCGGCGATCGCCAATTCCAACGCGGTCGGGCCGCTCGGGTCCTTCGACGGGTCGAAGCGCGCCACTACCATCGGCATCAACAGCCAGCTCAAGGAGGCGAACCAATACGATCCCGTGGTGGTGAAGACTGTCGACGGCACCGTCATCCGCCTGTCCAACATCGCCAGCATAAAGCCGAGCGTGCGCAACAGCCGCTCGGCCGGCTGGTACAATCTCCAGCCCTCGGTGCTGCTGATCATCACCAAGCAGGCCGACGCCAACGTCATCGCCACAGTCGACCGGATCAAAAAGGTGCTGCCGGAGATCCGCAAATGGGTGCCCGCGGGCGTTGACATCTCGGTGCTTGCCGACTTGACCGGCACCATTCACGCTAGCGTCAACGACATGCAGCTCACGCTGCTCGCCTCCATCGTGCTGGTGATGCTGGTGGTGGCTCTGTTCCTGCGCCGTATGGCGGCGACGCTCGCGGCCGGCATCACGGTACCGCTGGCGCTCACCGGCACCTTCGCGGCCATGTGGCTCGCCGGCTTTTCCATCGACAACCTGTCGCTGATGGCGCTCGCCGTGTGCATCGGCTTCGTGGTCGACGACGCCATCGTCATGATCGAGAACGTGTTCCGCAACCTGGAAAAGGGCTATTCGCCCTTGCGCGCCACGCTGCAGGGCGCGCGCCAGATCGGCTTCACGGTGGTATCGATCAGCGTGTCGCTGCTCGCCGCGTTCATTCCGCTGCTGTTCATGGGCGGCATCGTCGGCCGGCTGTTCCGCGAATTCTCAGTGACGCTGGCGTTCGCCATCATCGTCTCGACCATGGTGTCGCTGTCGGTGACGCCGATGATCTGCGGCTATTTCGTACGCGAGCGCCCGAGCCCGGACGCCACCTGGCTCGACCGCCTGGTCGAAGGCGCCATGCACCGCATGATGCGCTTCTACGACCGCAGCCTGACCGCGGTGCTGAGCTTCCGCTGGCTGACGCTGATCGTCTTTTTCGCCACCATCGCGCTCACGGTCGGCCTCTTCATCAAGGTCCCGAAGGGCTATCTGCCGCGGGACGATTCCGGGCTGATCTTCAGCGGCACCAAGGCCTCAACCGACATCTCCTTCGACGCCATGAAGAAGTTGCAGCTCAAGGCAATGAAGATCATCCTCGCCGATCCGGCGGTCTCAGGGCTCGGCTCATCGGTCGGCTCGTCGGGCTTCAATGCCTCGGTCAACCACGGGCGCATGTTCATCTCGCTGAAGCCGTCGTCGGAGCGCAAGGTGACCACCCAGCAAGTGGTGGCGCGGCTGCGCAAGGAGCTCAGCCACATCCCCGGCCTGCGCGTCTTCATGGTTCCGGCGCAGGCGCTGCATCGGGGCGGCCGCTCCAGCGATTCGCAGTACCAGTTCACGCTGTGGAGCGCGGACATCGACGCCCTGCAGAAGTGGGTGCCGAAGGTGGTCGAACGGCTGAAGGCGCTGCCCGGCCTCACTGACGTCACCACCGACCGCGAGCAGGGTGGCCTGCAGGCCACCGTCGACATCGACCGCAAGGCGGCCTCGCGGCTCGGCGTGCGCATCCAGGACATCGACAGCGCGCTCAACGACGCCTTTTCGCAGCGCCAGGTCTCGACCATCTACGGCACGCGCAACCAGTATCGCGTCATTCTCGAAGTCGACCGCAAGTACCAGCGTGACCCCACCGACATCAGTCACATCTATGTGACGGGACACAACGGCCGCCAAGTGCCGTTGTCGGCAGTGGCACACGTGACGCGCACCATCTCGCCGCTGGTGGTGAACCACCAGGGCCAGTTCCCCGCCACCACCATCACCTATAACCTGAAGCCCGGCGTTCAGCTCGGGCCGGCGACCAAGGCTATCGAGCAAGCTGTGGCGGAAATGCACCTGCCGGATTCGATCCGCACCGACTTCGCCGGCGACGTGCTGGCGTTCAAGCGCAGCATGGGCGCGCAGCCGCTGTTGATCCTGGCGGCGTTGATCGCGGTCTATATCGTGCTCGGCGTGCTGTACGAGAGCCTGGTGCACCCGCTCACCATCATCTCGACCTTGCCGTCGGCGGGCCTGGGCGCGCTGCTGGCGCTGATGGTGTCGGGCCAGCAGATCACGGTGATCGCCTTCATCGGGATCATCCTGCTGATCGGCATCGTCAAGAAGAACGGCATCATGCTGGTGGACTTCGCGCTCGACGCCGAGCGCCGGCGCGGGCTGCCACCGGCGCAAGCCATTCACGAGGCGTGCCTGGAGCGGTTCCGGCCGATCTTGATGACCACGCTCGCCGCGGCACTGGGCGCGCTGCCGCTGATCATCGCCACCGGCCCCGGCGCCGAATTGCGCCGCCCGCTCGGCATTACCATCGTCGGCGGGCTCCTGGTGTCGCAGGTGCTGACGCTCTACACCACGCCGGTGATCTACCTGCTGCTCGACGGCCTGCACCGCAGGCTCGGCGGCGCCATGCCGAGCTTCGTCAAGCGGCGGCCGGGGGCTGCGCCGGTCGCAGAGCCGGCAGAGTAGGCGAGGACGCTGCGGCCTTTCTCCGCCACCCTGAGGTGCGCGCCGCAGGCGCGCCTCGAAGGGCAACGGCCAATGTCATTGAAGATTTGGCTGTCATCCTTCGAGGCTCGCTTCGCTCGCACCTCAGGATGACGAGATAGGTTGGCGCAGCCTCGTTAAACGCCCAAATACCGGTGCTGGATATCCTGAGCGGCGGCCAATTCCGGCGACGTGCCCGACCACACCACCTTGCCCCGCTCGATGAGAAAATGACGGTCGGCAACGCGCATCAGCGCGCCGACGTTCTTGTCGATCACCAGGATCGACAGGCCGGTCTTCTTGAGCCGCGCGAGGCAGCGCCAGATCTCGGCGCGGATCAGCGGCGCCAGGCCTTCGGTGGCTTCGTCGAGAATGAGCAGCCGCGGATTGGTCATCAGCGCGCGGCCGATGGCCAGCATCTGCTGTTCGCCGCCGGAGAGTTGGTTGCCCATGCTGCCGGCGCGCTCGGCAAGCCGTGGGAACAGGTCGTGCACGGCTTCGAGCGACCAGTCGCCGCCGTCACGGCCGACCGAAGTGGCGACCAGGTTTTCGCGCACGGTCAGGTTCGGGAAGATCTGCCGACCCTCCGGCACCAGGCCGATGCCGAGCTTGGCGATCCGATAGGCCGGCAGCTCCCGGATGCCCTCGCCGGCGAAGCGGATCGCGCCGGCGCGCGCCGGGGTCAGCCCCATGATCGAGCGCACCGTGGTCGTCTTGCCCATGCCGTTGCGGCCCATCAGCGTCACCATCTCGCCGGGCGCGATGGCGAGCGACATGCCGAACAGCACCTGGCTCAGGCCGTAGGCGGTCTCGATCTCGGCGACTTCCAGCAGAGACTCAACCATGGCCGGCCTCCTGCTCTTCCTCGCCGAGATAGGCTTCGCGCACGGCTTCGTCGGCGCGGATGACATCGGGCACGTCCGAGGCGATCACCCGGCCGTAGACCAGCACCGTGATGCGGTCGGCAAGCGCAAACACCGCTTCCATGTCGTGCTCGACCAGCAGGATGGTGTAGTCGCCCTTCAGCGCCTGCAGCATGGTGACCATGCGCGCGGATTCGTCCGGCCCCAACCCCGCCATCGGCTCGTCGAGCAGCAGCATGCGGGGCTTGCTGGCGAGCGCCATGGCGAGTTCCAGCAGGCGGTGCTCGCCGTGGCTGAGATCGGCGGCGCGTCGGTCGGCGCGGTCGGCTAGCCCCACGCGCTCCAGCGCGGCCATGGCCGGGTCGCGCAGCTCCGGCTCGCGCCGCGCGCTGCGCCAGAAATGGAACGAATGGCCGGCGTGCGCCTGCACCGCCAACGCCACGTTATCGAGCACGCTGTGATCGAGGAACAGCGAGGTGATCTGGAACGAGCGCGCCAGCCCTAGCGCGCTGCGCTTGTAGACCGGCAGGCGGGTGATGTCGGTGCCGGCGAAACGGATACGGCCCGAATCCGGCATCAACTGGCCGGAGAGCTGCGCGATCAGCGTGGTCTTGCCGGCGCCGTTCGGCCCGATCACCGCGTGCAACTCGCCGGGCGCGATGCTCAAGCGCACGTCGTCGGTGGCGACGATGCCGCCGAAGCGCTTGGCGAGATGGCCGATCTCCAACATGGGGGCGTTCTTGGGTTCGCTGTTGGGCTTGCTCATGCGCTCGCCCTTTCCGGCGCGCCCGGCTTCGCCCGGCGCGCCTGCCACCACGCACCGAGCTGCACCAACAGCCCGTCGATGCCGCCGCGCGCGAACAGCACCACCAGCAGCAGCAGTGGCCCCAGGATGATCTGCCAGTACTCGGTGATGCCCGAGAGCGCCTCTTCCAGCACCAACAGCGCCACCGCGCCGAACACGGCGCCCAGGGGCGACGCCATGCCGCCCAGCACCACCATGATGATGAGATCGCCTGAGCGCGTCCAATACATCATCGAGGGGCTGACGAAATCCGCGTTGTTGGCAAGCAGTACGCCCGACAGGCCAGCCATGGTGCCGGCGATGACGAAACAGACGAGCTTGTAGCGGTAGGTTGGAAAGCCGATGGCACGCATGCGCGCCTCGTTGGAGCGCACGCCCTGGATCACCAAACCGAAGCGGGAATTGACCAGCCGCCAGACCAGGAAGACGCCGGCGAACAGGAGCGCCAGGCAGACGTAATAGAACGTCACCCGGTCGCCGAGATTGATGAGGCCGCCGAACTGGCTGTCCTTGTAGATGGTGAGGCCGTCGTCGCCGCCGTAGCGGTCGATGCCGCCGATGACGTAATAGGTCATCTGCGCGAACGCCAGGGTGATCATGATGAAATAGACGCCGCGCGTGCGCAGGCTCAATGCGCCGATCACCAGCGCGAACAGCGCCGAAGCGCCGAGCGCCACCGGCCACTGGATGAAGCCGTTGGTGATGCCCTCGTGCGCCATCATGCCGATGGCGTAGCCGCCGATGCCGAGATAGGCGGCGTGGCCGAAGCTCATCATGCCGCCGTAGCCGAGGATCAGGTTGAGGCTGACGGCGGCGAGCGCCATGATCACGATGCGCGTGAACAGGGTGAGCGTGAACTGGTCGTTGGTGAGGTTGGCGTAGAGCGGCAGCAGCGCGAGCCACACCAGCAGCAGCACGGCGACGCCGTTGCGGAGAGAGAAGGTGCCGGTCATCGGCCACCCGCCGAGAACAGGCCTTCGGGCTTCACGATCAGCACGAGCGCCATCAAGAGATAAATGAGCATGGAGGAAATGGCCGGGCCGGCGGTTGCGGCGGCATCATGGCTCAGCACCAGCGCCAGCATGTCGGGCAGGTAGGCGCGGCCGAGCGTGTCGATGAAGCCGACCAGCAAGGCCGCCACCAGCGAGCCACGGATCGAGCCGATGCCGCCGATGACGGTCACGACGAAAGCGAGGATGAGGATGTTCTCGCCCATGCCGATTTGCACGGTGAGGATCGGCGCCTGCATCAGCCCGGCGAGGCCGGCGAGCGCGGCGCCGAGGCCGAACACCAGCGTGTAGAGCAGCTTGATGTTGACGCCGAGGGCGCCGACCATCTCGCGGTTCGAGGCGCCGGCGCGGATCAGCATGCCGATGCGCGTGCGCATCACGATGACGTAGAGAAACGCCGCGACGGCCACCGTCACCGCGATCATAGAAAGCTTGTAGGCCGAATACGAAATGCCCGGCAGCACCTCGACCGGCATCAGAAGCCATCCGGGCAATGGCAGGCTCAGGCCGGCCGGGCCCCAGATCAGTCGCACCGCCTCGTTGAAGAACAGGATCAGCCCGAAGGTGCCGAGCACGTGGTCGAGATGGTCGCGGCCGTAGAGCCGTCTCATGACCACAACCTCTAGCGCCATGCCGACAACGAGCGTCGCGGCGACACCCAGGACGACGGCCAGCGCGAAGCTGCCGGTCCAGGCGGCGAAGGTGGCAGCGAAATAGGCGCCCAGCATGTAGAGCGAGCCGTGCGCCAGGTTGACCAGGTCCATGATGCCGAAGACCAGGGTCAGCCCGGCTGCCAGCAGGAACAGCAGCAGACCGAACTGCAGGCCGTTCAAACATTGTTCAATAAACAGGGTCATGGGGCGTCATTCGTTATGGACATCAGCATGGGGCATCCGTGCGGGCCGTCAATTGGGCCGTCAATCATGCAAATGCCATGCAACCTTCCCTGCGTCATTTCTGCTTCATTCCGGGACGCCCGACAAGACGCGAAGCCGGGCCCCAAAACTCCGATTTGTGAATATGGATTCCGAGTTCGCGGGCCACATGCGCGTCGAAGACGCGCTTAATCGCGCTCATGGCCCACGCCCCGGAATGACAGGGTGGCGCAAAAAACCGGGGCGGCAGAAACGTCCCCGCTCCTGCCGCCCCGTATCGCGTGGCCGACGATCACTTCATCGGGCACTTGTCGTGGTACATATCCTGACTGTCCTTGACGATGGTGGCAACGGTCTTGAGCACGTAGTCGTTGCCCTTCTTCACCACCGTCTGCAGGTAAAAGTTCTGAATTGGGAAGTGGTTGTTACCAAACTTGAAGTTGCCGCGCACGGACTTGAAGTCGGCCTTTTTCAGCGCCGCTTCCACCTTCTTCTTGTCGCTGAGGTCGCCGTTCAGGTCGTTGACCGCCGAGGCAATCAGGTTGGCGGCGTCATAAGCCTGCGCGCCGTAGAATGACGGCTTGTGGCCGGGATACTTCTTCTCGAAGTCGGTGACGAACTTCTTGTTGGCCGCGTTCGGCAGATCGTTGACCCATTCCTGAACGCCGGGCACGCCGAGCGCCAGGCTCTTCTGCAACGGCAACGACAGTTCGTCGATGGTGAAGACCGTGTAGAGCGGGATCTTGCCCTTGAGGCCAGCCTGCGCGTACTGGCTCAGGAACTGCACGCCGGCCTTGCCCGGATAGAACACGAAGATGGCGTCCGGCTTGGCGGCCTTGGCTTTCGCCAGCTCGGCGGAGAAGTCGAGCTGCTTCGGCCAGGTGGTCAGCTCCTTGCCGACGACCTTGCCTTTGAAGGTCGACGCCACGCCCGCCAGCATGTCCTTGCCGGCCGCGTAGTTCGGGCCGATCAGGAACACCGACTTCACGCCCTTCTGGTTCATGTAGCGGCCCATCGCCTGCGGCGTCTGGTCGTTCTGCCAGGAGGTGGAGAAGAAATAGGGCGAGCACAATTCGCCGGCGATCTGGTGCGGGCCGGCATTGGCGCTGATGATGAAGGTGTGCGAATCGACCGCGGGCTTGAGCGAAGCGAGCAGCACGTTCGACCAGATGTAGCCGACCAGGAAGTCGACGTGGTCGGACTGGATCAGCTTCTCGGTCTTCTGGCGGCCGATCGCCGGCTTGAAGCCGTCGTCCTCGTAGATGACCTTCACCGGCCGGCCACCCATCTTGTGGCCCATGTGATCGAGCGCGAGATTGAACGCGTTGCGCATGTTGTTGCCGATGACGGCGACGGGCCCCGAAAACGTCGAGACGAAGCCGATCTTCACCGGATTCTTGTCCTGGGCCGCGGCCGGGCCCGCGGCGAGCATGAGCGCAGCCGCGCCGGCCGCGATCGCCAAGGTCTTACGCATGTTACCTCCCCTGGGCCATTATTGGCCTATCGATTGAATTGGCGCGCATGTTACCGGCATTGGCGGGGAAAGGTCTAGCCGCGCCGAAGTCGAGTTTTTTCGAATTATATTTCAAATCAATGCGCCAATCGCTTGACCCGGGCAGGCGCCGTTGACCGGCACAGCGACAGCGGTATGACGGGATCGTAACGGGAGCGGCAACCATGAGTTTGACGGTCGCCATCGTCGCCGCCGGGGCCATGGGTTCCGGCATCGCCGGGCGCCTGGCCGAAAACGGCGTGACGGTGCTGACATCGCTGAAGGGCCGCAGCGAGGCCAGCGCCGCCCGCGCCCGCGCCGCCGGCATGCGGGATGTCGACGCGCGGCATTTGGTGGAAGCCGATATCTTCCTGTCCATAGTGCCGCCGGGCGAGGCTCTCGCGACGGCGAAGCGTTTCGCGCCGGTCATTGCCGCCGCCAGCCGCAAGCCGGTCTACGCCGACTGCAACGCGGTGAGCCCGGATACCGCAGCCAGCATCGCCGCCGTGATCGCGGAAACCGGCGCGCCCGTCGCCGACGCCGGCATCATCGGCCCGCCGCCCAAGCCGGGCTCGAGCAACACCAAGCTCTACGTCTCCGGCCCCGCGGCGGGCGAGCTCGCCGTGCTCAACGATTACGGCCTGATCGTGCGCGCGCTGGACGGACCGCTGACGGCCGCCTCGGCCCTGAAGATGTCCTACGCCGGCATCACCAAGGGCTTCACCGCGCTCGGCGCCGCCATGCTGCTGGCGGCGACCCGCGGCGGCGCGGCCGAAGCCCTGAATGCCGAGCTCACCGAGAGCCGGTCGGACTTGCTCGGGTTCTTGTCTCGCATGATCCCGGCGATGTACCCCAAGGCCTACCGCTTCGTGGACGAGCTCGACGAGATCGCCGCCTTCGTCGGCAAGGACCGTCCCGAGAGCGAGATGCTGTCCGCCGCGGCGCGGCTTTATGAGCGTATCGCCGAAGACTTCGAGGGCGACCGGCAGGAGGTCGCCGCGCTCGATACGTTCTTGGCGCGCTAAGCAGGGACGTTGCCGGCATTGACTGTCGGCGGCGGCACGTCGCCGCTGATCACCAAATGTTCACCGCACCAGCGCGATGGAACTCCCGCGTCGGACCTAATGTCGCAGCCGGCGATTCATTCCCAAAAATGCCCGGGAATCCTGCATAGCTCGCGATTAATCATAGGATGAACGAGCCGCGCCGTTAAGTTTATACCAAAAATCTCCATCGTTACGCTGCGCTCACTGGGGGAGCGTTCCATCCCACGAACACTTGAGACTGAAGGAGGCGGATCGGCATGTTCATGTCGCTGAGACACCTCGAAACTACAGCGTTGTTGAATCGCGCGGCACTGCTCCTCCTGACGCTTGCCGCCGCCTGTTATCTGGCGGCGCCGGTGCAGGCGCAGACGACCACGTTCGCGGCGCGCAAGCACGCCATCACGGTGGCGGTGATAGGCGATTCGGTCGCCCACGATCTTGGCCGCGGCATGGAAGACCTGTTCGCCAAGAGTCGCCGCGTCCGCGTCATCCGCCGGACCAAGTTCGCCACCGGCCTGGTGCGCACCGACTATTACAATTGGAACAAGGTGGCGCGCGCCTTCCTGCGCCGGCACAAGCCCGACGTCATCTTCATCATGCTCGGCGGCAACGACCACCAGACGATCCGCCGCCACGGCAAGCGCTACGATCCCGGCACCAAAGCCTGGCGCGGCGAATACGCGCGGCTGGTGTCGCACTTCATGCGCAATTTCAGCAGCAAACACACCCATGCAAAGGTCTATTGGGTCAGCCTGCCGCCGGTGCGCTCGGGGAAGCTCAGCGCCGCCTTCCGGACCATCAATGCCATCGACCGCTACGAGGCCAAGAAGCACGGCATTCACTACCTCAGCATCTGGAAGAAGTTTCTCGGCGGCGGCCGTTACAGCTCGTTCGGCGACAACCTGAAGGGCGTCAAGCGGCGCCTGCGCATGCAGGACGGCCAACATTTCACCGAGGACGGCCGCCTGCTGCTCGCCCACGACGTCGCCCTCGCGGCAGGCCTGCGCTGATCGACGACACGACGAACCGCGAAAGACGGCATGCTTTTTCCGACGCCCCAGTTCGCCATCTTTTTCTTCGCGATCTTCCTCGCGGCCTGGGCGTTGCACGCGCATGCGGAGCCGCGCAAGGCGTTACTACTCGGGGCCAGCTATGTCTTTTACGGCTGGTGGGACTGGCGTTTCATGGGATTGCTCGCCGGATCGTCGGCGATCAACTATCTCGCGGGGCTGGGACTCGCGTCCAGCAAGGACAAGGTGCTGCGCAAGCGCATCGTGATCACCGCGGTGGCGCTCGATCTCTGCATTCTCGGCGTCTTCAAGTACTACAACTTCTTCATGAACAGTCTGACCGACGTGACTCTGGCGCTCGGACTGCACCGAGACATGCCGTTCCTTGAGATCATCCTGCCGGTCGGCATCTCGTTCTTCACCTTCCAGGGTATCTCTTACGTGATCGACGTCGACCGCGGCCACATCAAACCGGTGCGCTCGCCGCTCGATCTCTTCCTCTATATCTCCTTTTTCCCGCAGCTCGTGGCCGGGCCGATTGTGCGCGCCTCGCACTTCCTGCCGCAGCTCAACAAGACGCCGAAGCTCAACCGCACGGCGATGACCTTCGGCTTTCTGCTCATCCTCAACGGCATGTTCAAGAAGCTGGTGGTCGCCCATTACATCGCCGCTGGGCTGGTCGATCCGGTCTTCGCCGAGCCGGCGCGCGCCACCAGCACCGACCTGATCGCCGCCCACTACGCCTATGCGGTGCAGGTCTATTGCGACTTCTCCGCCTATAGCGACATCGCCATCGGCACCGCCGCTCTGCTCGGCTTCAGGTTCCGAAAGAACTTCGACCGCCCGCTCGGCGCCACCTCGCTGGCGCAGCTTTGGAACCGCTGGCACATTTCGCTGTCCACTTGGCTGCGCGACTATCTCTACCGCGCGCTACGCGGCGACAAGCGCGACCACGGCGTGCGCATGTACCGCAACATCTTCCTCACCATGCTTCTGGGCGGCCTCTGGCATGGCGCTAACTGGACCTTCGTGATCTGGGGCGCGATCCACGGCGCCGGCCTGTGCACCGAGCGCTTTATCAAGACACGCTGGCATGCCTGGCGCACGGCGCGCCAGCCCAAGCTCAGCACGCTCGGCGCCGCCGCCGTCGGCGACGTGCCGTCGTCCGGAGGGTCATCGCGCTTCGCCACCTTCATGGGCTGGTTGATCACTTTCCACCTGTTTACGCTTGCCGCGGTATTCTTCCGCAGCCCCACCTTCGGCGTCGCCTATAGCTATTTCGAGACAATGTTCACGTTCCAGGGCGGCCCGCACTACCTCACCCCGTTCCTGCTAGTGCTCACGGCGGGGGCGGTGGCGGTGCAGTTCCTGCCCGGCAACGTCATCGAGAAGCTGGCCGAGAAGACCAAGACCTGGTCGCCGGTCTCGCTCGGCCTGCTCTTCGGCTTAGTCCTGCTGCTGACCGAGATGATCGGCCCGCAGGGGGTTGCGCCGTTCATCTACTTCAGATTCTAAGGACCGATGGCCTGATGACCGACGAAGTTTTCCTGCCGCCCTATACCAGCCGCGCCCGGCATTGGATCTCGCGCAGCCTGGAGCCGATCCGCCGCATCGGCCGCGCCAAGGCGCCCAGCGACGCCGAGAGCATGAGCAACGTGCGGGGCGCGGCGATCGCCATGCTGATCGCCTTCGCCGTGTTCGCGCTGTTCGAGTCCGAGGGTATCCGGCACTTCACCCGCGACCTACCGGGCAACGCCTTCACCGACGTGCTGGTGCGCGGCGCCGACCATTGGCACGCCCTGATGAAGGAACTCGGCCCCGCCCGGGTGCAGCCGGCCGTCCAGGAGGCCTTCGACCGGCTCCGCCATATCCGGTGGTAACCGGTGCCGGGCACGGCCCTGCCTCAATCCTGAGCAAGACTCAGGCTCCTACTTGCGCCAAAATGGCCCATATCGCGTTAGTGGAGAGGACCCCGGGCCCGCCCAAGCCCTCTCCATTGGCGCTGACGGCCCCTAGTAATGGCTCCTGCAATGCACGGTTTTTGGCAACGACTCTGGCGGACGAGCATCTTCGGCAACCTGGTGGCCGGCTCACTGGTCATCCTGCCGTTCGTGCTGACGGTCCTGATCATCGGCTGGGGCATCAACTGGATCGTGGCGGCGTTCGGGCCCGGCACCTGGTTCGGCGATCTGCTGTCGATCAGCGGCGCCGCCCTGGTCGGCCCGCAACGCGAATGGCTGACCTTCCTGATTGGCGTCATCGTCATGCTGTTCATCCTGTGGCTGCTCGGCCTGGCGGTGCGCACGCGCGCCCAGCGCACGCTGCAGCACGTGCTCGACGACATGCTCGCCAAGGTGCCGGTATTCCGCGCCGTCTACCGGCCGGTGTCGCAGGTGGTGCGGCTGTTCGCCGGCAGCAACGCCGACCTCAGCGGCCTGCCGGTGGTGATGTGCCGGCTGGGTGGCGACGAGAATGGTGTCGACGTGCCGGCGTTTCTTGCGTCGTCGCAGAGCTACGAGGTGAAGGGTGAGCCGCGGCTCCTGGTCTATCTGCCCACCTCGCCGCTGCCGGCCTGGGGCGGGCTGGTGCTGGTGCCGGAATCGGCCGTTATCCCCGTGCCCGGCATGGACGCCGACGCGCTGATCAAGCTCTATTTCTCCTTCGGGGTGCTGGGACCGGAGACCATTCCGCGGGTGGCGACGGCGCGCCCGGCGCAACCGCGCAAGCCCGCGCCCGCCCGCGAACCTCGCCAGGAAGAAGGCGAACCGGTCGAAGGCTCCTAAACTCTCTCACCGCAGCTGCATGACATGGGCGACGTAGCGGGCCAGCGCTCGGCTG
>JARRQH010000027.1:24719-25283 GCA_037381985.1 Pseudolabrys sp. | reverse complement strand
ATGCTGGTCGTCTCCTGCGATTACGACTTCGGCGCGCCGGCCGCGCTGGCCGCCCAGCGAGCCGGCAAGATATCCTTCAGCCTTTGCGCCGCTGACCCGAAGATGGGTGTGCAAGGCGTCGGCCCGCTTGCTTTCACCGCCACCAGCGCTGCGCAGTCGGAAGGCATCACGATTGCAGAATATGCCCAGAAAAAGATGCACCTCAAGACGGCCTATGTGCTCGAGGACACGACGATCGAATACAACAAGTCGGCCTGTGCCGGTTTCCGTGCCGCGTGGACGGCGGGCGCCGGCAAGAATGCGATTCTTGGCAACGATACCTTCAAGAACGACGACCCCTCGATCGCCGCGCAGATTACCCGTCTCAAGGCGCTTCCGAAAAAGCCGGACGCCATCTTTATTTGTTCGTTCACGCCCGGTGGCGCTTCAGCCGTGCGTCAGTTGCGCGCTGCCGGTATAGAGCAGCCGATCCTCTCTGATACAGCTATGTCCGACAATTATTGGCTCAACGCCGTCCCCGGCCTCAAGGGCTTTTACGTGCCGGCGCTCATGTCACTCTATGGC
>JARRQH010000027.1:0-24675 GCA_037381985.1 Pseudolabrys sp. | reverse complement strand
CGCGCTGCCGGTCTCGTACTACTCCGTTCTCGGCTACAGCCTGATAGAGGAATGGGCCTATGCGGTGAAAAAGGCCAAGACGACGGACTCGCGCGCGGTCGTCGACGTCATGAACACGTACAGGGACCAACCTTTTACCGTTGGACCGACGACCTTCACGAGCCAGCTCCACATCCAAGTTAATAGGCCTTGGCTTATCATGAAGGTAGCGAACGGTTCCTTCCACGCCGTTGAGCTTTACCGGAACAAATTCACGCCTGACATGAAACTGCTCTTCCGCGTTGGGAAGTAAAGAATCGTTTCGCTGGCCGCGCTTTCGGCTCGGCCAGCGAGAACGGCGCCCCGTGGATACTTCGCGCGTCTCTAAATCCATTACCGCTCAACGGATTGATCGCATTTCCCATGTCAGGGTCAGCAAAAAAATGTCTGGAAGCCATCGGCGTCGAGGTTGCCTTTGGAGGCATTCGTGCGCTGAGCGGGGTCAACTTGACGCTACGGCGCGGTGAGATTCTCGGCCTGATTGGGCCGAACGGCGCCGGCAAGACCACAATGGTCAATGTGCTCAGCGGGTTCCAACGGCCGACCAGCGGCAGCATCCGCTTGGACGGTGTCGACGTTTCTCGTCTCTCAGCCGATAAGGTCGCTCGGGCAGGAGTCGGGCGCAGCTTTCAGGCAGCCCGCCTGTTCCAGGCGTTGACGGTCGAAGAAAATCTCTGTGCCGCGGCAATCGGTGGTGGCGCGCGGCATCGCGCCGCTCGCGCTCGCGCGCACGACATTCTCGGTTGGATGGGGCTGGCCGAAAAGACTGACTGGCGTTGCGATAGGCTATCCTATAGCGACGAAAGGCGTGTCGGCATCGCCCGCGCGCTCGCGCTTGAGCCTTCGTTCGCTCTCCTTGATGAGCCTGCGTCCGGCATGAGCGACGCCGAATGCGAAGCGCTGATGCAAACGATCGCGGCATTACCGGAGCACTTCGGCTGCGGCGTGTTGCTGATCGAACACAACATGAAAGTCATCATGGGGGTGTGCCAGCGGATACATGTCCTTGACGGCGGGCAAAGCCTCGCCGAAGGCTCGCCCGCCGAAATCCAGTCAAATCCGACCGTTCGTCGCGCCTACCTCGGCGAGAAGGCGTCGGACAACACTCTCGCGATTTAGGGTTGGCGCCATGAATACGCTCGTGCAGGTCCTCGTTAACGCCATCGCGCTGGGCAGTCTCTATGCGCTCGTTGCGCTGGCGATCGGCCTTGTCTTCGGCGTGATGCGGCTTATCAATTTCGCGCAGGCCAATTACATAACCGTCGGTGCCTACGCTCTCGTCGTGCCGTCGGCGAGTATCGCGCCCGCACTGCTTCTTGGCGCGTTACCTCCCGCGTTCATGATCGCCGGCGTGCTCGCCGTTGTCGTTGTACTTGCGTTGCTGACGGAGCGCATCGCTTTTCGGCCGCTGCGCAATTCAAGCCCATCGACGCTGCTCATCTCGTCGTTCGCCGTCAGCTATTTTATTCAGAACCTCATTATGCTGATTCATACCGGTCGGCCGAAATCCGTCGGCATCGGCCAAAGCCTATCCAACGCTGTCGAAATCGGCGGCATTCAGATTGCGGGTGTGCAGCTGGTGACAATGATTGTCGCTGCTGGTCTACTCATTGCGCTCGTTCTTTTTCTCAAGAAGACCCCGCTCGGCATCCAGATGCGGGCCGCCGCCGAAAATTTCGAGATGGCTCGGTTGCTTGGCATGTCGGCAGACAGGGTCATTGCGATTGCCTTCGGCATTTCCGGCCTGCTCGGAGGCGCCGTGTCCCTGCTGCTCACTATTCAGACGGGCACACTGGATTTGCGTATGGGCCTGATGCCGGTTGTCTATGCCTTTTTCGCTACGGTCATCGGGGGGATGGGCTCGCTCCCGGGTGCGGCGCTGGGAGGCTTCCTGGTCGGCGTCGCAAGCGTGCTCCTGCAAACTTACCTGCCGATCGACTTGCGGCCGTTCCGGGATGCGGGCGTGTTCGCACTTGTTATCCTAATTCTGCTCGTCCGGCCGCAAGGTTTGATCGTGACGGGCGCGGCGAAGGAACGCATCTAGTGGAAAGTCCCGATATGTCCCGAGTCGAGGCCATCTGCCGATATTGGTTCCCGGTGGCCGCGATCGTAGTGCCGCTCGCCATCATTGTTGCGCTGTCCAGCCGGTTTGGCGGACTATTGCTTCAACGAACAATGACCGAAATGCTGATTAGCGTCGTGGTCGTCGTGGGGCTTTACGTCTTCGTCGGAAATTCCGGCATCATCTCGTTTGGTCATGCGACTTTTATGGCGATCGCCGCATACGCCTCGGCGTGGCAGACCTGCTGCAGAATGCTGAAGCCGATCACGATGTCCGGTCTGCCACCCTTTCTGCGCTACCATAGTGTTCCTCTCCTTCCATCTGCCATGGTGTCGATTCTGTTGGCCGGCATCGCGGCGTTCCTGATTGGGCTGATCCTAATGCGCCTGAGGGGGCTTTCGGCTTCGATTTCCACGCTCGCCGTCTTGTTTATCCTGAACGTGGTCTACTCCAACTGGGATAGTGTCACGATGGGCACGGCCTCTATCGTCGGCTTGCCAATGTATGTTTCTGCCTGGCTCGCACTTCTCTGTGCCGTGGTGGTGATCGTTATCGCCTACGTTTATCAGACTTCTCGCTTCGGATTGGCAATTCGGGCGACGCGAGAGGACGAAGTGGCGGCTGCCGCTTCCGGCATTTCGCTCTACTGGTCGCGGCTTGGCGCCTTCGCGCTGTCGGGCCTCATCGTCGGCTTGGGAGGGGTGCTGCAGGCGCATTTTCTCGGCGTCGTTTCAATCGAAAGCTTTTTCCTGACTTCGACATTCTTGGCGCTCGCCATGCTCATCGTTGGTGGCATGGGGAGCCTGGCCGGCGCGGTCGTCGGTGTCGTCGTTATTAAGTTCATCGTCGATGTGTTCCGCTCCTTGGAGGTCGGAATTTCAGTCGGCGGGGGAACGTTCTCGCTTCCGGCCGGGACGCAAGAACTCGCCGTCGCTCTCGTTATGCTATTGATACTCGTCTACCGCAAAGACGGGATCATGGCGGGGCGTGAGTTCACTCTGCCTCGGCGAAACTCTAACGGCAGAGGTCGCGACAATGGCTAGCATAGGCCGTTTCGGGGCAACCGCGGACGCGTCGACCGGAATCATTGACAATCGAATGCTTCCCGATCAGGTGTCCGCATTTCTCATTCGAGGCCTGATGTTCGGAAGTCTAAAGCCGGGCCAGCGCCTGAACGAAGCGGAGCTGTCGCGGCAGCTCGGCATCAGCCGTAATCCGATTCGCGAGGCTATTCGCAGGCTTGAAGAACGCGGCCTTCTGGTTGCCGTACCGCGCAAGGGAACGTTCGTCAGAACCTTCGATAGGCGGGACATCGACGAGATCTTCTCGTTCCGCGTGATGATGGAGCGGTTCGCGATGGAGCAGGCGATGCCGTCGATGACCGATGCCGATATCGACCGGGTAGCGGGATACGTGGATGCCATGGTTGCGGCCGCCGAGGCCGACAATGAAATCGACCTGATTGAAAACGACCTCGCGTTCCATCTCGAAATTTGCCGTCTGTCCGGAAATCGCCAAACGTTACATGCGTTTTCGAACATCCAGGCTGAAGTGCAGATGCTCATCACGATGGCGGAACGGCGGTTCGAAAGCCTGATCGACGCCGCCGTCGACCATTGGCCCATTGTTCAAGCGGTTCGCACCCGTGATCCGGAAAAGGCCATGGACGCCATCAGCTATCACATCCGGGATTCCTGGCGGCTTCTGCTCGAAACCGAAGCGTGGGATGGGCCCCGGCTTTCAAAGTCGTCTTCAGAGGAGAGAGGTAGCAATGTCTGATAGCAAGATAGTCGGAGTCGATGTTGGGGGGACGTTCACCGATTTCGTTTCCTATGATGCTGCCGCCGGGACAATCGAGAACTGGAAGAATCTTACGACGCCCGCGGACCCCATTGAGGGGATCCTTAAGGGGCTCGACCAGGTCAACGACTTGCAGCGGGTCGATAAGATCCGTCTGGGGACGACCATCGCAACCAACGCGCTGCTGACGCGCCGTGGCGCCAAGGTCGCCTATGTTACGACGGCCGGCTTTCGGGACGTCCCCTTCATTCAGCGCGGCGACCGCCGTAGCCACTACGACATTACGTGGATCAAGACCAAGCCATTCGTGAAGCGCGCGGATACTCACGAGGTCAACGGACGCCTGAGCGCGAAGGGTGAGGTCGTCGAGCCGTTGGATGAAACCTCCGTGCGGAACGTCGCCGCGATGATCAAGGCCGACGGAACGATTGAGGCGATCGCCGTCTGCACGTTGTTCTCTTACATCGATCCCAGTCACGAGCAGCGCGTCCGTGACATCTTCGCGGAAGAATTGCCGGGCATGCCGGTGTCGATTTCCTATGACGTGCTGCCAAAGTGGAAGGAATACGACCGGGCTTCGACGACAATTGCCGATGCGTATTTGAAGCCGATCGTCTCCGACAATTTCCGCCGGACGCACAAGCGCCTGCAAGCGTTGGGAATCGCCGACAAGATCGGCGTCATCAAGTCGAACGGCGGCGAGGCGACTTTGGAGGGCGCGGCCGAGGCGCCCATCCAGATGGCGCTGTCCGGCCCGACCGGTGCGGTCGTCGGGACGCGCGTGCTGTCGGAGCTGACGGGCATCAAGAACCTCGTCACCTTCGACATGGGCGGCACCTCCACGGATTGCTCGACGGTGGTCGACGGCAAGGAACACGTCACCACCAATTTCGAGATCGAGTGGGGCCTGCCGATCCAGATACCGATGATCGACATCCACACCATCGGGGCCGGTGGCGGGTCGATCGCCTGGATCGACAAAGGGGGCATGCTGCGCATGGGGCCGCAGTCCGCCGGTGCCGACCCGGGGCCGGCCTGCTATGGCCGCGGCGGCGAGAACGCCACGGTGACCGATGCCAACGTCGTGCTTGGGCGCATCAATGCCGATAACTTCCTCGGCGGCAAAATGAAACTCGACGCGGTGGCGGCGCATCGCGCCGTCAAGGCGGTCGCGGATCAACTCGGCCTGGAGGTCGATGCCGGCGCTTACGCGATGGTGCAGATCGCCAACAACAACATGCTGGGCGCGCTGCGCGCGGTCTTGCTGCAACGTGGCCTCGATCCGCGTGACTTTACGCTCGTTGCCTCGGGCGGTGCCGGTCCGGTGCATCTGTGCGACCTGATGGACATCTCCGGCATTCCGAAGGGGTTGGTGCCGAACTATCCCGGCCAGTTTTCGGCCTTCGGCTTCATCATGACCGACGCGCGTGTCGACCGTCATCGCACGGTGCAGCAGACGTCGAAATTCTTCGATACCGCGCGTGCCACGGCGGCTATGACGGAACTCGTCGACGGCGCCATCGGCGAACTGGTCGCGCAGGGCTACAAGCAGAAAGTGGAGATCTATCGCTCGATCGAAGCGCGCTACCTGGGCCAGAACCACGAACTGGAAATCAGCTTCCCGGCCAACGCATTCGACGACGCGACGGTGGCCGATCTTTGGAAGCGCTTCCACGAGGAGCATCACAACCGCTTCGGCTTCTCCATCCCCGGCGAGACCATCGAGACCGTCAACCTAAAGGTTGTCGCGGTCGCGGTGTCCGACAGGCCGAAGATGCGTGAGCTCGACAAGGGCAAGGGCGCGCCGTCGGCGAGCGGCAGCCGCAAGGTGCGCTATGAGGACGGCTGGCACGACGTGAAAACCTATGACAGAGGCACATTCAAGCAGGGGCACACGATAACCGGCCCCGCCGTCATCGAGGAAAGCGCCTCCGTCACCATTCTGCGGCCCAAGCAGACGCTCAGCGTCGATCGCTACGGCAACCTTATCATTTCAGCCTGAGGAGTACGGTCATGGATTTCGTGACGATGAACATCCTTGAGTCGAGCATGGTCTCGCTCTGCAAGGAAATGGGGATCGTGCTCATGAAGACGTCCTATTCGACGATCTTCAACGAGGCGCTCGACTTCACCTGCGGCCTTGCCGATATGAACGGCGACATGATCGCGGTTGCCGATTTCTGCCCGGCGCAGATCGGCGGCATGCCGTTGCTGGTCAAGTCGTGCCTGAAGGAAATCCCGATCGATGAGATCGAGGAAGGCGATGTCATCCTGCACAACGACCCCTATCGTGGTGGTCTGCACACGCCCGAGCACACCTTCTTCAAGCCGATCTTCGTCGACGGTGAGATCATGGGCTTTGCCGTCGCGATCGGCCATATCGCCGAAGTCGGCGGCATGGCGCCTGGCGGTTTCTGCGGCGAGGCGACCGAAATCTTCCAGGAAGGCATCCGCATTCCGCCTGTGAAGATCAAGAAGCGCGGCGAGGACAATATCGAGGTCTGGAAGCTTCTGCTGGCCAATGTCCGCACGCCGCGCACGAACTACGGCGACCTGCGGGCGCTGATCGCCGCCGTCGATCTCGGCGAAAAGCAGATGACGCAGATCTACAAGAAATACGGCAAGCAGAAGGTCAAGGACACCGTCAACGACCTGCTGCTTTATTCGGAGCGCCGCATGCGCGCCGAGCTCGAGGCGATCCCGGACGGCGTCTACACCTTCTCGGACAAGGTCGAGAGCGATGGCATCGATGCCGACCGCGTCTACACCATCGCGGTCGAGGTCCATAAACGTGGTGGCGAGTTCATCGTCGATTACCACGGTTCGTCGCCGCAGGCGCAAGGGCCGATCAACGCGACGCTCGGCGTTGCGACATCGGCGGCCTATAACGCCGTGCTGCACATGACGGACCCGACGATTCCGCGAAACTCCGGCTGCTTCCGTCCGATCCGCGTGATGGCGCCGCCGGGTACGATCGTGAATGTCGATTTCCCCGCACCTGAAGTGGGCGGCAATACTGAAACCCATCCGCGCATCGTGGGTACGATCCTGGGCGCCATGGCCAAGGCGGTGCCGGACCGCGTGATGGCGGCCGAAGGCGCGACGCACTGCAACTTCGTCTTCGGCGGCGTCGACGCGGAGACCAAGGAGTTCTTTGCCTGTTACGACCTGGAAGCCGTGGGCTGGGGCGGCCGCGCCTTCGCGGACGGCAATGACGGCGTCGACTCCATCAACGGCAATTGCCGCATCACGCCAGTGGAAGTCTACGAAACGCGCTTTCCCTGGCGCATCGAGAGCTTGGCGTTCAACGTCGATGCCGGTGGCGCCGGGCAATACCGCGGCGGCGTTGGTTACACCAAGCAGATGCTGTGTCTGAACGACGAGATCATCTGCTCGCAAATGACCGATCGTCATCTGCTGGCGCCTTGGGGCCTCAACGGCGGCACCGAGGGCGGGCTCGGCGCGACCCTCGTGCAGAAGAATGGGGTGGTGGCTATGGCGAGCCGGCCAAGCGCGATCGCGTGGCGGTTGCCGAGGATGTCCGCGAGGGCTACGTCTCCAAGGAGGCGGCCCTGAAGCACTACGGTTATCAGGAGGCTTAAAGCGATGAAGTTCTCACAAAGCGGGCTTTACATCGAAAGCTACGTCAAGTGCGCAAACTGCGGCGTGCTCATCTACGAATCCTCGGCCGAGGATGCCAGCCGCAAGAAGGTTCACGACGGCCAGACCTACTGCTCGCAGGAATGCGTCGACTGGAAAATCGAACGGGACGCCCGGCGCTCCAAGGCGACCGCGTAACCGTCGTCCAATCCTTGTGTCGATCGGTCGCGCTTTTGTTTCCCTGGGGTGCGACCGACCGCGCTGCTGATAACCTCTTTAGGAGAACTGCCATGTCCACGAACGCTGCCTTCGCCATGCGGCGCGGCAACGCGATCCCTGCCGGCTTGTCGAAGCATCTCGACGTCTACATCGAGAAGGCCGAAAACGCCGAGATGTGGGATATCGAGGGCCGCCGCTATATCGATTTCGCCGCTGGCATTGCCGTCAACAACACCGGTCATCGTCATCCCAAGGTCGTTGAACGGGTGCGGGCACAGCTCGACAAGGTTACGCACACATCGTTTCAAACCACGCCTTACACGAACTATGTCGAGGTCTGCGAAAGGCTGAACGGCCTGGTGCCCGGGGACTTTCCGAAAAAGAGCTTTCTGGTTTCGACCGGCGCGGAGGCCGTCGAAAACGCCGTCAAGATCGCGCGGGCGGCGACCGGCCGCTCGGCCTTCGTGGCCTTTACCGGCGCCTTCCACGGCCGCACGTTGATGGCGACGACCCTGACCGGGAAAACCGCGCCGTACAAAGTCGGCTTCGGTCCGCTGGTGCCGGATGTATTCCATCTTCCGTTTCCCATTCCGTACCACGGCGTCACCGAACAGGATTCGATCGAGGCGCTTGATCGCTTCTTCAAGAGCGAAGTCGACCCCAGCCGCGTTGCCGGTATCATTATCGAACCGGTGCAAGGTGAAGGCGGCTTCTATCCAGCGCCGGCGAGCTTCCTGCGGGCGATCCGTGCTATTTGCGATGAGCACGGCATTCTGCTGATCGCCGACGAAATCCAGACCGGCTTTGCGCGTACCGGCAAGATGTTCGCGATGGAACACGCCGGCGTCGCGGCCGACCTCGTGACCATGGCCAAGGGGCTCGGCGGCGGTTTTCCGATTGCGGCGATCACCGGCCGCGCCGAGATCATGGACAAGATACCGCTGGGCGGTCTCGGCGGTACGTTCGCGGGCAATCCTCTTTCTTGCGCCGCATCGCTCGCGGTTCTCGACATCATCGAAGAAGAAAAGCTGATCGACCGGGCCAACGAGGTCGGGCGGCGCCTGCGGGACGCCTTCGGATCCTGGCAGGACGGCAATGAATTTCCCTGTATTGGCGAGGTTCGGAGTCTCGGCGCAATGGTTGCCATGGAATTCGTGCGCGATCGTACAACCCGGCAGCCCTGGCCTGAGCTCGTCAAGGCAATCACCAAGACGGCAGGCGAAAAGGGGCTGCTGGTTCTGGCCTGCGGTTCTCGTGGCAACGTAATCCGCATTCTGACCCCTCTCACCATTCCCTATGAACACTTGGACGAGGGTATTGCCATCCTAAAGGACAGCCTTCGCACCGCGCTTGAGAAGCTGGAGAATGGGTGTGCGGCGTCAGCACCTGTGGGAGAGATTTAACGGCTTGAGGACGGGAGGATTTCTGGCTCATCGTAACCATCAAGGAGTGGAGATCAGTCAGAAATCCGAGCCCCTGAATCGTCGTCTGGGCGGAACAAAGGAGTAGCTATGCAGACGCAGTCAGCCACGTCCGTCGGGGTGCCTCCGGATCTGATCGAACGGCTGAAGGCCGTGACTGGGCCGGCCGGTTATCTCGACCGGCCAGAGGATATCGCGCCGTATTGCATCGCCTGGCGCGACAATTGGACCGGTCGTACGCCGCTGGTGATGCGGCCGAACAGCACCGCTGAACTGTCCCGGATAGTGGCGTTCTGCGCCGAACATGGCGTGCCGATGGTGCCGCAGGGTGGCAACACCGGCGTCACCGGCGGTGGCCAGCCGCATCCCGACGGCAGCGAGATCATAGTCTCGACCAACCGGATGCGGTCGATCCGCGCGGTCGATCCAATGGGCGATACGATTACGGTCGAGGCCGGCGTTCCGCTGGCCGAGATCCAGGCTGCGGCGCGCAAGGTTGGTCGGCTGTTTCCGGTCAGTCTCGCCTCGGAAGGGACCTGCGAGATCGGTGGGAATATCTCGACCAATGCGGGCGGCATCCAGGTGCTACGCTATGGCTCGACCCGAGCGCTGGTGCTGGGGCTGGAAGTGGTGCTGCCGGACGGCCGCGTCTGGAACGGGCTGCGGGCGCTGCGCAAGGACAGCGCCGGCTACGATCTCAAGCAGATATTTATTGGCGCCGAGGGCACGCTGGGCATCGTCAGCGCCGCGGTGCTGCGGTTGATGCCACTACCCAGCCACAGCGAGACGGCCATGGTCGGCGTCGACGGGCCGGCCGAGAGTGTGCGGTTGCTCGGCCGCCTGCGGGAGTCACTGGGTGAGCGCGTGACCTCATTCGAGCTGCTGCGCCGCTCCTGCCTCGATTACACCTTCGCGGTGATGCCCGCCCATAGCGACCCGCTTGCCGCCGTGCATCCATGGTATGTGATGATTTCGGTGGATGGTCCCGACGCGGGCCTGCGTGGACAACTGGAGGAGGCGCTGGTTGCTGCGATGGAAGAGGGGCTGGTGCGTGACGCGGTGGTGGCGAGCTCAGAACGCCAGCGTGCGGCGTTGCTGGCGCTACGCGAGGATCAGGGCGAGGTGCAGAAATTGTTCGGCATCGGGATCAAGCATGACATCTCGGTCCCCGTCAGCCGGATCGCAGAATTCATGGAGCGCGCCGACAGCGCGCTTGAAGCAACCTATCCCGGAATCCGGCTCTACGCTTTCGGTCATGTCGGCGACGGCAACATTCATTACAACCCGTTTGCGCCAGCCGACTGGGACGGCGCTGCCTTCTATGCCGAGACCGCCAAGGTGAACCGGATCGTGCATGATATTGTTGTCGAGTTGGGCGGGTCGATCAGTGCCGAGCACGGCCTGGGCCAGCTTCGGCTGGGCGAGGCTGAGTATTACAAGGCCGCGGTCGAGATGGAGCTGATGCGGCGCATCAAGGCGGCGATCGATCCGTTGAACCTGATGAATCCCGGCAAGGTGCTGCGCATCAGGCCGCGACCGGCGTCGGTTTAAGCGAAATGAACGGGCCGGGCTTCGGCGGAGCCGTCACCGGTGGCGCCGGTCTGGCCTATGCGCGGCTGCTGGCCGCGCGCGGCGCGCAGGTGGTGGCGGCCGATCTGGACGGTGCCGAGGCCGCGGTGTGCGAATTCGGCGGACAAGGCAGACCGGTCGAAGCGGCCAATCCTGCGGCGGCTACGGCGCGGACCGAAGCGATTGAGCGCGATCTAGGCCCGGTACGATTGTTGGTCACCTGTGCCGGATTGATGGCAGGTTGATGATGGAACGAGGGAGGGTGGCAGCTGTGAAATTTACGTACTTCCAGCGCCTGTGTCGTACCGCCGTCGTACTAGGTGCGGCCGCAGAACCGGTCGTATGAAACGGACATCGACGTCCTGGCGCTGTTCCGGTCGACGCCGCAGGAAGGTGTCGATCCGATTAACGCCGCGATCGCGCTGCTGGACCAGGCAGGCTGGTCGGTCAGCGACGGCCGGATGGACGGGTCTGCCGGCGGGAGGGGCTGAAGGTGCCCCATAGACAGCCCAAACGGCCGGCTCTGGCCCAGGGACGGCTCCTGCATCCACCTGTGGCCGGAGTGCCCCAATTACGTCTGGTCCTATGACTTCGTCGAGGACCGGACTCACGGTGACCGCAAATACCGGATGCTCAAAATTTGCTACCTCCCGGTTTGCAAATCTAGCAGACGGAGCAGATGGCGGCGTAAATCAACCTTGAGGCGCGAAGTCTGGCTACGGATTGACCCGCGCCGGGGAGCTGCCGGCCCGTTCTTGGTTTGCCAATCGCGAAAATTCCTGTTGTCGTTCAATGGCGACTTTCGACTGCGACAAGTGTGGCAAGCCCTTTGACGAACAAGGCAATTCACACATCCTTAGGCAGCGCCGGGACTTTCCGGCAAGATCGGAATGGCGCTGGGCCATTGTCGCGGGTCGGTTTAGAGAAGCTCGGGCGGAGCGTCGCTTGGGGGCCGTGCCCGTCGTCAGGTGCCCGTGGATGTCCGGCGGCCAGCGCTGTTCGGCCGCATCGGCCAGCTATCGGCGCTCGTTGACGATTTTGCCATTGTGCCACGGTTGCCGGCACGTGGGTGTGGGGAAGACAGGCATGAAAGAACTTGCGATAGAGGCTGCCTGGCACGGGCTGTCGGCATGCGACGAATGCCCGATCCAAGACCTCGTGCTCTTCGCCGATCTGGATGCGGCCGATTTCAAGGCCATGCACCAACCCATCGACGATGTCTGGCTTCCGCCGGGCGCCACGCTCTACCAGGCCGACGAGGCGGCAAACGCGGTGTTCACGGTACGTTCTGGGCTGGTGAAGCTGGAGCAGTATCTGAGCAATGGGACGCGCCGCATTGTCAGCCTTACAACGCAAGGTGACGTTCTCGGCCTGGAGGCGACCGTCGCCGAAAGCTATGAGCACACAGCTATCGCGCTTCAACCGGCGGCAATTTGCCGAATTCCCAAGGCCATCGTTGGGCAATTGTCACAGAAGCTGAACCGCCAGCTCATGCGCAAATGGCACGACTCCGTGCAAAAGGCCAATGTATGCACGCGTGAGTTGTCGACCGGCAATGCGCGTCAGCGGATGGCGCGGCTCTTTCTCTTCCTGGCACCTGCGGAAACAGAGCGCTGTCGGTTGTTCGGCCGGGAGGACGTCGGTGCTTTGCTTGGCGTTACCACCGAGACGGCCAGCAAGACCGTTGCCGAATTCAAGCGTCAAGGGTTGATTACCGAGGTAGCAACGAATGTCTTCGCGCGCGATATTGCCGCGCTCGAACGTATTGCGGCGGGCGATTGACAAATATCAATGACGTTAACGTGATCGATTTCCTAATTTACCTTCATCTTAACGTGTCATCGCGTCCGGAGAATGTCGGGGCGGGCGAGGTGCGCGACGTTACCGTCTTGCACGATCAGCTTCGACAACATGACCGCAATTACCATCATCGGCGCTGGGTTTGGCGCCTTGACCACGATCCGCGAACTGAGGCGGCGCAAGGTCGATGCGGCCATCACCGTGGTCGCGCCGACCGACAGCTTCACCTATCTGCCGAGCCTGATCTGGCTGCCCGCGGGCTTGCGCCAGGGCCGTGATCTCGTGGTGCCGTTGCGTGACTTCTTCGCGCGCCACAATGTCACGCATCACCGCGCCGCGGTGGAGCGCGTATCGGCGGACGGCCGCGCCGTCTTTACCGGCGCCGGCACCGTCGAGAATGACGCGCTGGTGATCGCCTCGGGCGGGCGCTTCCAGCGCAAGTTGCCCGGAATCGAACACGCCATCATCCCGTGCGAAGGTATGGCCAGCGGTGAGGCCATTCGCAACCGCCTGGCCGCGCTCGATGGCGGGACCATCGCCATCGGTTTCGCCAGCAACCCGGCCGAGCCCGGCGCCATGCGCGGCGGTCCGATGTTCGAATTCCTGTTCGGAATCGACACGCTGCTTCGGCGCCAGGGCCGGCGTGACCGCTTCCAACTCGTCTTCTTCAACCCGGCCGAAAAGCCGGGCGCGCGCCTGGGCGCCAAGGCCGTGTCGGGTCTGCTGGCCGCCATGAAGCGGCGCGGCATCGCGACCCATCTCGGCGCCAAGCCGCTGCGCTTTGAGCCCGACAAGGTGGTGACCGAGAAAGGCGAGATCGGCGCCGACCTGATCCTCTTCATGCCAGGGATGACTGGGCCTGCTTGGTTGGACGCCAGCGATTTGCCGCGCTCGCCCGGTGGATTTGTGAAGGCCGACGCCTATTGCCGGGTGGAGGGATTGCAACGCACCTATGCAGTCGGGGATGGAGGCAGCTTCCCCGGGCCCGATTGGATGCCCAAGCAGGCCCACCAGGCCGACCTGCAGGCCGTGGCGGCGGCCGATAATCTCGTCGGCGAATTGGCGGGCACGGCGCCGAGCCGCCGTTTCAAGGCAGAGCTGATCTGCATTGTCGATACGCTCGACTCGGGTATTTTGGTGTACCGCAGCGGCAGCGCCAGCTTCGTGCTGCCACCCTTGCGTCCCCTGCACTGGGCCAAGCGGGCCTTCGAACGTCACTACCTGCGGGGCATTCGATGAATTCCGGCGGCGGATTGAGAAGTTTCAATGACCGCGCGACAGGCACGGTCGTAGCGGTGGTTGCGATGTGGTGCCGTTTTCAGGCGCTGCCGCAGCCAGGAGCCCGTGATGATCATCGCCGTTGCCAGCCAGAATTTCCGCACCGTTACGCCTCACGCGGGCAGGACACGTCGCTTTGTGCTGTTCGAGGCTGTCGCCGGCAAGGAGCCGACGGAGATCGGCCGTCTCGATCTGCCGAAGAACATGGCCTTTCACGAATTCGCGGGCGAGGGACCCCATCCCCTCGAGCGGGCCGATGTGGTCCTGGCTGGCAGTGCCGGGCCGGGCTTCGCCCGCAAGATGGCCGCGCGTGGCATCGTCGCCTCCGTCACGACGCTTGCCGACCCGGTCGAAGCGGTGCGCCGCTTTCTGGCCGAGGGGCCCGTATCGCCCACGGCCATCGCGGCTTCCGATTGCGCGTGCCATCGGGAGCATGCCGGAACGCGAGACTGAGATTGGGGCGGCGAATCGCAAGAAAGGCATCGGTGCCGTCACGTCGCCGCAGCCGCGCGATGACGAGCGGAACGTGAGCGCGCCATCGCAGCTTTTACAATTGGGAGTTCGATCATGATCAGTCCGTTGCTCGTTGAGCTGTCGCGGTGGCAGTTCGCCGCGACCGCGATGTATCATTTTCTATTCGTGCCGCTCACGCTCGGCCTTACCTGGATACTGGTCATCATGGAGTCGGTCTATGTAATGACCGGCAACGAGATCTACCGGGACATGACCAAGTTCTGGGGCAAGCTGTTCGGCATCAACTTCGCCCTCGGCGTCACCACCGGCCTCACAATGGAGTTCGAGTTCGGTACCAATTGGTCCTACTACTCGCACTATGTCGGTGACGTATTCGGCGCGCCGCTGGCGATCGAAGGTCTGATGGCCTTCTTCCTCGAATCGACCTTCGTCGGCCTGTTTTTCCTAGGCTGGGACAGACTCTCCAAGCGCCAGCATCTGGCGGTCACGTTCTTCGCCGCGCTCGGCTCGAACCTGTCGGCGGCGTGGATTCTGGTAGCCAACGGCTGGATGCAGAACCCGGTGGGGTCCACATTCTCGCCCCAGACCATGCGCATGGAGCTGACCAGCTTCGCCCAGGTGTTCTTCAATCCGGTCGCGCAGGTCAAGTTCGTCCACACCGTCGCCGCCGGCTACGTCACCGCGTCGATGTTCGTGCTGGGTATTAGCGCCTTCTACATGCTCAGGGGGCGCGACATGGGCTTCGCCAAGCGCTCCTTTGCGATCGCCGCCGGTTTCGGCCTGGCATCGGTGCTCTCCGTGATCGTGCTCGGTGACGCGAGCGGTTACACGCTCGGCGACGTGCAGAAGACCAAGCTCGCGGCCATCGAGGCGGAGTACAAGACGCAAGCGCCGCCGGCCGCCTTCACCCTGTTCGGGATTCCCGACGACAAGGCGATGAAGACGCGCTACGCTATCGATATCCCCGCGGTGCTCGGTCTCATCGCCACGCGCTCGACCACGCAGAAGATCGAGGGCATCGAGGAGCTCAAGGTCAAGCACGAGAAACGGATCCGTTCCGGCATGATCGCCTATGCGGACCTGCAAAAAATCCGTGCCGGCGATGCCTCGGCGACGACCAAAGCCGAGTTCGACGCCCACAAGGCAGACCTCGGCTACGGCCTCCTGCTCAAGCGCTACACGAACGACGTGTCCAAGGCGACGGATGCGCAAATAAAGCAGGCCGTGAGCGACACCATACCGTGGGTGCTGCCACTCTTCTTCAGCTTCCGTCTCATGGTGGGCTTTGGCTTCCTGATGCTGTTCCTGATCGCGGCCGCCTTCTACTTCACTGCCGTGCGTAAGATCCAGAACCAGCGCTGGTTGCTCCGGATTCTGCTGTGGGCCATCCCCATTCCCTGGCTCAGTTGCGAGTTGGGGTGGTTCGTCTCCGAGTACGGGCGTCAGCCCTGGGCGATCGGCGAGGTATTGCCGACCTTCCTGGCCACCTCGTCGCTGACGGTCGGCGATCTGGTGTTCAGCCTTACCGGGTTCATCGGTTTCTACACCTTTCTGTTGATCATCGAGATATTCCTGATGGTCAAATTCGCGCGCCTCGGTCCCGCCTCGCTCGGCACCGGCCGCTATTTTGGCGAGACGGGTGGTTCCAAGCCGACCCTGACAGCCAGCCCCGAACCGTCGCTCACTCCGGCCGAGTAGGAGGGCCCTCATGATCCTCGATTACATGACGCTCAAATTCATCTGGTGGATCCTCGTCGGCGCCCTTCTGATCGGCTTTGCCATCACCGATGGCATGGATATGGGTGTCGGCATCCTTCTGCCGTTCCTCGGCAAGAGCGACGACGAGCGCCGCATGATCATCAACACCGTCGGGCCGCACTGGGACGGCAATCAGGTCTGGTTGGTCACGGCCGGCGGTGCCATTTTCGCGGCCTGGCCTGCGGTCTATGCCGCGGCCTTTTCCGGCTTCTATATGGCGATGCTGCTGGTGCTGTTCGCCCTTTTCTTCCGGCCGGTCGGCTTTGACTACCGCTCCAAGATCGAGAGCAACCGTTGGCGGCGCGCCTGGGATTGGGGCTTGTTCGCCGGCGGCGCCATCCCATCGCTGATCTTCGGTGTAGCCTTCGGCAATCTGCTGCGGGGCGTGCCGTTCTATCTCGACGATATGCTGCGCGCGCATTACCAGGGTGCCCTGCTCACCGCGCTGTTGCCGCTGCTCAATCCCTTCGCCTTGCTGGCCGGAATCATCAGCTTCGCCATGCTGACCATGCACGGCGCGGTGTGGCTGCAGCTTCGCACCGAAGCCCCGGTGGCCGACCGTGCCAAGAAGGCGGTGACGATCATGGGGCTGATCGCCGCGGCGTGCTTCGCGATCTGCGGCTTGTGGGTGGCCTTCGGGATGGACGGCTACCGTATCGTCACCGAGCCCGCGCTCGGCGCGATGCCTAATCCGCTGGCCAAGACGGTGGCGGTCGCGCCGGGCGCGTGGCTTGCGATCTATTCGAAGGTGCCGGTCGCGATCCTGGCGCCGGTGGCGGGCTTTGCCGGCATTCTGCTGACGATCCTCTTGTCACGCGCCGGCCGGCCGGGCTTTGCCTTCGTCACCAGCGCGCTCGGCATGACCGGCATCATTGGCACGGCGGGGCTGTCCATGTTCCCGTTCATCATGCCGTCCAGTATCCGGCCAAACTCGAGCCTGACCGTCTGGGACGCTACGTCCAGCCACCTCACCTTGTCGGTGATGTTCTGGGCGGTGGTGGTCTTACTCCCCATCGTGCTGGCTTACACCGTGTGGTGCTATGCCCACATGTGGGGCAAGGTGACGGTGGCGGAGATCCAGGCCCGCAGCCATTCGGCTTATTGAACGAAGACGCGAGGAGATTCTTGCGATGTGGTATTTTGCCTGGATGTTGGGCGTGACCGCGGCCATGGCCATCGGCGTGATCAACGCGCTATGGTACGAGGCCGATCATGCCTTCGACCGCAACTCCAGCGACTAGCTTTCTCAAATCCAACGCGCGCCGGTCCAGGGATCTCCTGGGCTGGGGCGCGGTTTGCATGGCGGCGGGCGCCGCCTTGCTGGTGCTGCAGTATTGGTTGCTCGCCACGGCCATCGGCCGCGTGGTGTTCGCGCAGGCGGACCTCGCCGAGGTCTGGCCGCGCTTGTGGCCGATTCCCCTGATCGTCCTGGCCCGTGGTGCCCTCGCCTGGGGCATCGAGGCGTTTTCGCTCGCCGCCGCTGCGCGCATCAAGCAGGAGGTGCGCGGCGCCTTGACGGCGAAACTTATGGCGCTCGGGCCGGTGCGGCTTGCAGGCGAGCGCACCGGCGATCTCACCGCCGTTCTGGTCGACGGCGTGGAGGCGCTCGAGCCCTATTACGCGCGGTTCCTGCCGGCCATGGCCAATGTAATGCTGGTGCCGCTGATCGCACTCGCCGCAGTGCTATGGCAGGACTGGCTTGCGGCCGTCATTCTGGTGCTCACCGCGCCGCTCATTCCGGTGTTCATGGTGCTGATCGGCAGCGGCGCCGAAAAGCTCAACCAGAAGCAATGGGCCAAGCTCGCCCGCATGAGCGCCCATTTCCTGGAAGTGCTGCAGGGCCTGACCACGCTCAAGTGGTTCAATGCCAGCCGCCGCGAGGCGGCAATCGTGGCGCGCCTGTCGGAAGACTACCGCAAGGCCACCATGTCGGTGCTGCGGGTGGCGTTCCTGTCGGCGCTCGCGCTCGAGTTCTTCGCCACATTGGGCGTTGCCGTCGTCGCGGTTGCCGTCGGCTTCCGCCTGCTCTGGGGCGACATGAATTTCGTGCCCGGCCTGTTCGTGCTACTGCTGGCGCCGGAATTCTTCCTGCCGCTGCGCTCGCTCGGTGCGCAATACCACGCCCGCATGGAGGCGATCGGCGCTGGCGAACGCATTGCCGACATCCTTGCCCGCCCCGTACCGACGCCAACGCCGACGCCGGAGCCGGTTCGGATGCCGCTGGCGCAGCCCGCCATCGCCTTTCGCGCGGTGTCGCTCGATTACGGCGCCGGCCGCATGGGATTGAACGATGCCAGTTTCGACATCGCAGCGGGACGTGTCACAGCGCTCGTGGGGCCGAGCGGCGCCGGCAAGAGCTCGGTCGTCAACCTGCTGCTCGGCTTCGTGACGCCGAGCGCCGGCAACATCTTGATCGATGGCGCGCCGCTCGATGAGATCGACTTGCAAGCCTGGCGCCGCTGCCTCGCCTGGGTGCCGCAGCGTCCGCATCTGTTTCGCGGCAGCATCGCCGACAATATCCGTCTGGTGGCGCCGGAGGCTGACGACGATGCAGTAGCCGCGGCCGCGCGCGAGGTCGGTGCCGATGCCTTCATCGAGGCATTGCCGGACGGCTATCGTCACGTCATCGGCGAATACGGCCAGGGCCTGTCCGGCGGCCAGGTGCGGCTCGTCGCCTTGGCGCGCGCCGCCTTGCGCCCCGCCGGTCTGCTGATCCTCGACGAGCCGACCGCCAGCCTCGACCGCGACAGTGAAGCCCGCATCGGCGATGCGCTCAATCGCCTGGCGCAAGGGCGCACGGTGCTGGTGATCGCCCACCGGCTGGCGACCGTGCGCGCCGCCGACACCATCCTCGTGCTCAACGACGGCCGCGTCGCCGAGGCCGGCGACCACGACGCGCTGATGCGCAGCGGCGGTCTCTACGCCGGGCTGGTACGCGACGGCCAAGCCGTGACGATCGAGGTCGCGGCATGAGGCAGCTCGGCCGTCTGCTAATGCTGTTTCGTCCCTATTGGGGTTGGGCGTTGTTCGGCATCGCGCTGGCGCTGGCGACGCTGCTCGCCAATGTGATGCTGATGGCGGTCTCGGGCTGGTTCATTACCGCCATGGCGGCTGCCGGCGCGGCGGGCGCTACCATGAACTATTTCACGCCGGCGGCCATCATCCGCGCCTGCGCCATCGTGCGCACGAGCGGGCGTTACGGCGAGCGCCTGGTCACGCACGAGGCGACGTTTCGCCTGATCGCCCGGTTGCGGGTCTGGCTGTTCACCAAGGTGGAGCCGCAGCCGCCGGGCGCGCTGCAGCGATTCCATAGTGGCGATCTCGCGAACCGCCTGCGCGCCGATATCGATACGCTCGAGACCGCCTACTTGCGCCTGTTCGCGCCGCTTGTCGTGGCGATCGTCGGCGCCGGCGCCGTGGTCGTCTGGATGGGCTTCTATTCGCGGGCAATCGCGCTCACCGAAGGCGTCCTGATCGCGGTGACCGGCTTTCTGGTGCCGATCGGGCTCGCGCGGCTGTCGGCGCGGCGCGGCCGCCGTCAGGTGCAACTTGCCGCCGCGCTCGCCGAGGCGGCGGTCGACGGTGTGCAGGGCATGTCGGAGCTTCAGGTTTTCGGCGCCGCGCAATTCCACGCCGCCCGCTTCGCCGACATGAGCCGCGCCTTCATCGGCGAGAAGATGGCGCTCGGCAAGCTTGCGAGCTTGTCGCAGGCCGTCGCGACGGTCGGCGGCAATCTTGCCCTGTGGGGCGTCGTTGTGCTCGCCATTCCGCTCGTGCGCCATGGCAATCTAGCGCCGCCTGAACTGGTCATGCTGGCCCTGGCGGCCATGGCCGCGTTCGAGGCGGTGTTGCCGCTGCCGGCCGCCTTGCTCGGACTGGCTGGCGTGCAGGAGGCGGCGAGGCGCGTTTTCGCCTTGGCTGACGTATCTCCGCCGCCGCCCGCCCATCGCGAAGATACTGTTCGGCTGGTGCGTTGCGATATCCGCGTACGCAATCTCAGCTATCGCTACGCAGGCGCAGGCGTGCCGACGTTGCACGGTTTCGATCTCGACCTGCCGCAGGGCAGGCGCATCGCCGTCGTCGGGCCCGTCGGCGCCGGCAAGAGCACGCTTGTCATGCTCCTGACCGGCCTCATCCAGGCCGACAGCGGCAACATCGCCATCAACGGTCGCGACATCGCCGACTACGACGGTGAGACCGTGCGCCGCTGCTTTGCCGTTGCCCCGCAGCAGCCGGGCCTGTTCAGCGGCACCGTGCGCGACATCCTGCGGCTCGGAAAGCCTGACGCGGAGGATGCCGCACTCTGGCGCGCGCTGACGCTGGTGGGGCTCGACGATTTCGTCGTGCACCTGCCCGAAGGTCTCGACACCTGGCTGGGCGAAGCCGGCCTCACCGTATCGGGCGGGCAGGCGCGGCGTCTTTCGATCGCGCGCGCGCTCCTACGCGACGCGCAGGTGCTGATCCTCGACGAGCCGGGTGAAGGATTGGATACGCACAGCGAACGTACTTTGCTTGCCGACATCGTCGCCAATCTCGACGGTCGGAGCCTGGTGCTCATTACCCATCGCAAGGCCGGGCTCGAACTGGTCGCCGAGGTGGTGCACATCGGCTGAAATTCAGCAGCCGTCGTCATGCCGCGCGTCGTTTCGACGTCTGCCGCTGCAGCGACCGCCGCGTTGCATGCAGCGCGTGAAGGCCGGCAGATGACGCTCGGCAGAGGCCTTGCGCAAGGCAGCAAGAACGGCGAGCACGTGACGGTCCTCGGTCATCGCAACCAGGCGATCGTAAAGCGCCGCGTTGTCGATTTCGGACTGCACGCCGAGACGGCATGCTTCCGCCAGCGAGGGCGGTGCGGCGACCTGGCCGTCCCAGTGGTCGGAGGGTGGTTCCAGCTCGAGGCGGCGGAACTGGGTGAGCAGGGCATCGATGTGCCGCTGCTCGGCAAAGACAATGTTGGAGAACGGACGGACCGGACCGAACGCCGTGATGACGGCCCGATAGGTCGCGCGCGCCTTGTATTCGCCGTCGATCGCTTCGCAGAGGGCCTCGTAGGTGCGGTAGGCGGCATCGACATGGTTCTCGTTCGGCAATCGGGACATGAAGCGAGCTCTCCGTTTGGACGGCGCTCATCTTCCGGATCGTTCCCCGGTCGTCATTGAAGTCATTCAATTCGATATCGAGATGGGTGTAGCCACGGTCCTTTACGGCAGTTGCGACGGAGTGCCGCTGAAAGGGCGGAACGACATCGTCTTCGACACGCAAGGTGGCTTCTGGTTCACCGATCTCGGCAAGACCTACGGCCGGGCCTAGCGCTCAACGATCCGTTTACCGCGTGCAAGCGGTGGCGTGTGGCCACCAAGGTTGCAAGCGGATTGACGCATTTGCGCTGAGACAAAAATAGCGCAACCATGTGCAAGCCTCGGCCGAGGCAAACCGTGCCGTTCGAAGCCGTTTCATTGCAGGGGGCGACTGCCGTGCCGCAAGACGGAAAGCCGATCGATGCCGCCAGCTTCTGGCAAGCGCTTGGCGAGCGGGCGACGGGCGTCACGATCGTGACGGCGCGCGGTGTGGCCGGGCCGGCCGGTTTCCTTGGCCTGTCGGCGTCGCCTGTCTGCGCCGAACCGCCGACCATGCTGGTGTCCATCGACGACAAGACGTCCGCGTTGGCGGCGGTATTGGAGAGCGGTGCCTTCGCCATCAACTATCTGCCGGACAGCGTGCGCGACGTCGCCGAGCAGTTCGGATTCAAGAGCACCCTGAAAGGCGCGGATCGTTTCGAGGCGGGACGCTGGGGCGCTTTGACGACCGGCAGCCCGGTTCTCGCCAACGCGCTGGGTGGGTTCGACTGCACGGTCGACGACACCTGCCGCCGTGGCAACACGACGATTGTGATCGGGCGCGTGGTCGACCTGGCGGCGAAATGTGAGGGCGAGCCTCTCATTTTCTTTCGCGGGCGATACCGCGAGGCGTGAGACCACGGCCGCGGGGCGGGCGCGATGTCGCGCGTCAGGCGGCGCGCTTGAGCGCCTCGCCCAGCGTTTCGACGATCTCGCCGATCTGCTCGGGCTCGATGATCAGCGGCGGCGACAGGGCGATGATGTCGCTGGTGATCCGGATCAACAGCCCTTTGTTGTAGTCGCCGACGAACACGTCATAGGCGCGCGCGCCCGCGGCGTCCGGACGGGATTCAAGCTCGATCCCCGCCACCAGGCCAATCGTGCGGATGTCGATCACGTTGGGCAGGCCGCGCAAGCCATGGATCGCATCTCGCCAAGCGTCCGCGAGACTGACAGCACACGCCACCGGACGGCCGGAGTAGGTGTAGCCATGGAAGAGCTCGATTGCCGCTTCGGGGCCGGTCATGAGCGCATCGTGAACGTCGCGCTTCACGGACACCGTGCCCATCGGGACGGTGCCGTTCGTCAGGCCCTCCGCGGTGGTGACGATGTCGGGCGTCACGCCGAAGTAGTCGGTCGCGAACGGCGCGCCCAGCCGCCGGAAGCCGGTGATGACCTCGTCGAACGTCAGCAGAATGTCATGACGGGTGGCGATGTCGCGCAGCCGTTCCAGGTAGGCCTTGGGTGGCAGCAGCACGCCCGTCGAGCCGGCGACCGGTTCGACGATGACGGCGGCGATGGTCTCCGCCCCATGCAGGGCGACGAGGCGCTCGAGGTCATTGGCGAGGTCGGCGCCGTGTTCGGGCAGGCCTTGGGAAAAGGTGTTCTTGGCCAGGTCATGCGTGTGGCGCAGGTGGTCGCTGCCGGGAAGTTGCGGGAACATGCGACGATTGTTTACGAGGCCGCCCACGGAGATGCCGCCGAAGCCGACGCCGTGGTAGCCCCGCTCTCGGCCGATCACGCGATAGCGCGCGCCCTGGCCGATTGCGCGCTGATAGGCGAGGGCGATCTCGGGAGCCGTATCGACCGATTCAGGGCCCGACCCCGTGAAGAACACCCGGTCGAGCTTGGCGTCGGCGCCGCCCGGCGCCATGCTGGCGAGGCGCTCGGCGAAGTCGAACGCGATGGGGTGCCCCATCTGGAACGACGGCGCGTAGTCGAGGCTCGAAAGCTGCCGTTCCACGACCTGCGCGATTTTTTTGGCCCGTGACCGGCATTGACGCACCAAAGGCCCGCCGTGCCGTCGAGGACGCGACGTCCGTCATTACTCGTGTAGGGCATGCCTTCGGCCGAGGCCAGTAGGCGCGGCGCCGCCTTGAACTGACGGTTGGCGGTGAAGGGCATCCAGAAGCTGTCGAGCACCGGCATGTTGGAGCGGGCGGCGGTCACGGTCATGTCCCTTTTCAAGATCGGTCAGGCTACGCGGGACTGCCGCCACTCAACACGTCGGCCGACGTGGATCGTTTACGCGGCCAGCGCTCCTTCCGCGGCTTTGTAGGGCAGGTCGAGGGCCGCCGCGACAGCCGGATGCGTGATGGCGCCGCGATGGACGTTCAACCCCGCGCGCAAGTGCGGATTCTCGACCAGCGCCGCCAATCCCTTATCCGCCAATTGCAGGCCGAAGGGCAGCGTCGCGTTGTTGAGCGCGTGGCTCGACGTCAGTGGCACGGCGCCGGGCATGTTGGCAACGCAGTAGTGAATGATGCCATCGACAACGTAAGTCGGGTCCTCGTGGGTCGTCGGCCGCGACGTCTCGAAGCATCCGCCCTGGTCGATCGCGACATCGACAATGACGGAATGCGGCTTCATGACCTGCAGCATCTGTTTGGTGACGAGTTTCGGGGCGCTGGTGCCGGGCACGAGCACCGCGCCGATCACGGCATCCGCGGCGGCGATCTCCTGCTCGATGGCTTCGGTGGTCGAGAAGCGGGTCTGAATACGGCCGGCATAGTATTCGTCAAGCTGTCGCAGGCGCGGCAGCGATCGGTCCAGCACGACGACACTGGCGCCCAGGCCCACGGCCATGCGGATGGCATGCGTGCCGACAACGCCGCCACCGATGACAACGACGCGCGCGGGGTCGACGCCGGGGACGCCGCCCAGCAACATGCCGCGTCCGCCGGCGGTCTTCCTGAGCGCGCCCGCGGCCGCTTCGATCGACAGGCGACCCGCGACTTCGCTCATCGGCGCCAGCAGCGGTAGCCCGCCATGGCCATCGGTCACCGTTTCGTAGGCGACCGCGGTGCAACCGGATCGCAGCAGCCCTTCGGTCTGAGCGCGGTCGGGCGCCAGGTGAAGATAGGTGAACAGGATCTGCCCTTCGCGCAGCTGCGCCCACTCCACGGCCTGCGGCTCCTTGACCTTGACGATCATCTCCGACCGCTGGAAGATTTCGGCCGCGGTCGCGACGATCTCGGCCCCGGCGCGGGCATAGACATCGTCATCGGCGCCGATGCCGGCACCCGCCCCGCTTTCGACCAGAACTTTGTGGCCGTGCGCCACGTATTCGCGGACCGATGCGGGCGTGAGCCCCACCCGGAACTCCTGCTTCTTAATTTCCTTCGGCACACCGACCAGCATGGCTGAACGCTCCTCGTTTTGACGGCCGAAAGATAGCCTGAAAGCCGGTTGCGGTTCGTGCGAAAGAGGTAGATAATTGAAAGTCTCTGCATGATTACGGCTCATTTTGGTGGATTGGCGCTTGAAACATGCGCAAACCGGACGGCTTCGATATCGCCCTGCTGAAGGCGCTGAGCAC
>JARRQH010000026.1:0-25215 GCA_037381985.1 Pseudolabrys sp. | reverse complement strand
ACGGCCCGGCCTCCGGGTCGGCCGCGCCCCTCCTTGCCGGCCGCGCCGCGAGCCGCCGCCCTTCCGGCCCAAGGCCAATACGCAACGACCAAAATGCAACGACCAGAACAAGGGGGGAGCCCGCCCGTGCCGGACAAGATGCCCGACAAGACGCTCGACAACCTTCCCGCCCTGGTGAACGCCGACGCCCGCCTGGTGCAGCGCGGGCGCTTCGTTGACACCACCTTCCTGATCGCCGTCGACGACGACACTTTGGTGCGGGTCGAAGGCGACCGCATCGCGGAGGTGAAGCACGAGCCCTTCATCACGCCCAACTACAGCTTCGCCCTGCGCGCGCCGCGCGCGGTCTGGGACCAGTTCTGGCAGCCGCTGCCGCCGCGCAGCTTCACCGACGTCTTCGCCCTGGTCAAACAAAAAGCTGATGAAGGTGGAAGGCGACCTGCACTCGTTCATGGCCAACCTACTTTATTTCAAGGAATCGATCGCGGCGCCGCGCCAAGAAAGCGCAAACAGGGAGGCCGCCCCATGAGCCCGCGTTACGAAGCCATCACCGGGCGCTACCTGCCCTGCTCGATTCTTGACGAGCCGCACCGGCTCTACGTGGAAGAGGCCGGTCAGGGCATTCCCCTGCTCTGCCTGCACACCGCCGGCGCCGACACGCGGCAATACCGCGGCCTGATGAACGACCCGCGCATCACCGACCATTTCCGCGTCATCGCCTTCGACATGCCGTGGCACGGCAAGACCTCGCCGCCGGCCGGCTGGCAGGACCGCGACTACAAGCTCACGGCCAACGACTACATGCGCATGATCCTCGACGTCTCCGCGGCGCTCGAGATCGACAGACCGGTAGCCATGGGCTGCTCGATCGGCGGGCGCATCGTGCTGCATCTGGCCTACGAGCGTCCGGAGCGCTTCCGCGCGCTCATCGGCCTGGAGTCGGCGGCCTATGCGGAAGCCTATTACGACCTCTCCTGGCTCAACCGGCCCGACGTGCACGGCGGCATGGTCTGCGCCGGCGTCATCTCCGGCTTGGTGGCGCCGACGGTTCAGCCGGCCGAGCGCTGGGAAACGCTGTGGCATTACATGCAGAGCGGGCCCGGCGTGTTCGCGGGCGATCTTCATTTCTACACCACCGCCGACGGCGACATCCGCCCCGGCTGGGCGAGATCGACATCACGCGCTGCCCGCTCTATCTGCTCACCGGCGAGTACGATTATTCCTGCACGGCGGAGGGTACGCTCGAAATCGACGAGCGTGCCGGCCACCATAATGAAGGGGCTCGGCCATTTCCCCATGAGCGAGGACCACGAGAAATTCGTGGCGTATCTATTGCCGGTGCTGGAGAAGATTAGGGGGCAATAAGATCAATCCGTCACCCTGAGGTGGCCGCCGAAGGCGGCCCATCGCAAGTCGGGTTTACCCGACTTGCGTACATGATAGCGGATGTCGGGTAGACCCAATATCCGGGGGCGACGGCCCGGGACTGGTCATCCTTCGAGGCTCGCTTCGCTCGCGCCTCAGGATGACGGCGAGAGGTCGCGCGGGACGGAAACTACTGCTTCGGCTCCAGCCGCAACCGCCCCAGCGGCTTCAGCGTCTTGAGATCAAAGCTGCGCAGCTCGATGGCGCCATTGACCTCCACGGTCAACACGATATGGCCGTCGCCGACGGCGCTGGACAGCACCTTGGCGCCGGCCGGCAGGGTCGCGGTCACCGGCGCTGTGGGTGCCGTGGCGGTCGCGTGCGACACGGCGCTTTCCCCGCTGCGAAAAAGACGATAGCCGATAAGCATGACGACCACGGCGACGGCCAGGAAAGTGCCGCCGACCGTGAGCAACATCAGCCGGCGCACGCGCGCGATGAACTCGGCCTGTTGCGGATCGACGGGACTAGGATCGGGCATCGGTTGGGCCATGACGGAAAGCGCGAGTGAAACGGTGACGGTCGCGCCCGAGGAGGCGGGCGCCCGGCTCGACCGCGTGCTGGCCGTGCGCATCCCGGCCCTGTCGCGCTCGCGCCTGAAGGCGTTGATCCTCGACGGCCAAGTGACAATACAAGGGACGATCGAGGCGCGCACAGTCCGCGATCCGGCGGCGCGCGTCAATTCCGGCGACACCGTGCGGGTGACCCTGCCGCCGCCGGAGCCGGCCGAGCCCGCGGGCGAGGAAATCCCGCTCGATATCGTCTACGAGGACGACGCGCTCGTCGTCATCGACAAGCCGTCCGGGCTGGTGGTGCATCCGGCCGCCGGCCACGCCAACGGCACCCTGGTCAACGCCCTGATCGCCCATTGCGGCGACAGCCTCTCCGGCATCGGCGGCGTCAAGCGCCCGGGCATCGTGCACCGGCTCGACAAGGACACCACCGGCCTGATGGTCGTCGCCAAGACCGACAAGGCCCACAAGGCGCTGGCCAAGCAGTTTGAGGACAAGCTGGAAGGGCCGCTGGAGCGTGGCTATCTCGCCCTGGTCTGGGGCGCGCCGGAACGCCCGCGCGGCACCGTCGATGCCCCGCTTGATCGCCATCCACACGCCCGCGACAAGCGCGCGGTCCGCGACGGCGGCCGCAAGGCGGTGACACACTGGCAGGTGCTGGAGCGCTTCGACGATCGCGACGGCAAGCCGGTGGCGAGCCTCATCGAATGTGCGTTGGAGACCGGCCGCACCCACCAGATCCGCGTGCATCTCGCCTATATCGGCCATCCCATCATGGGCGATCCGCTCTACGCCACCGGCTTCCAGACCCGGGCCGCCCGCCTCGGGTCCGAGGCTCGTGCCGCACTGGCAGCCCTCGGCCGCCAGGCGCTGCACGCCTACCGGCTCGGCTTCGAGCACCCGGTGACGAGCGAGATGATGGAATTCGAGGCCGATTTGCCGGCCGATCTGGCGGCTTTGCGGGCCGCGCTCGAGGACGCGCGCTAACCCCTTGAAAAGCAGAACTGCCATTCTCATATCGGGAATATCAAGACGACCCCAACGAGAGATAATCCTGGTGTTCCCGATGGAACGCCGGGCGTTTTGCGGCGTTTATGTCTTAAATCGGGCGCCACCGCCTCTCTCCGGACGGCGACGTTCCGAGTAGTTCAAACAAATCAATGACATGCGGGGTCACGCCGACGTGATGACGGTTGCCTTCCCATCGCCCCCTATGTCCGGTATGTTGCACCTGCGATCTGCCCTTGTGCGGTCGCGAAATGACCTCTGCGCCGTCGGCTCGGGGAGCGGCGGCACCCACCGCCCGCCGATTATTCGGGGGCTACATGGAGGGCGCTAATCATGGCCCGTACAGCCGTCCTACCGGCACTCAAGGCCGAATCCGGCCTGTCCCACTATCTCGAAGAAATCCGCCGGTTCCCCATGCTGGAACCGAAGCAGGAATATAATTTGGCGCGTGCCTGGCGCGAAGACGGCGATCGTGATGCCGCGCACCAACTCGTGACAAGCCATCTCCGCCTCGTCGCCAAGATCGCCATGGGTTATCGCGGCTACGGCCTGCCGATCTCCGAGGTGATCTCGGAAGGCAATGTCGGCCTGATGCAGGCGGTAAAGCGCTTCGAGCCCGAGAAGGGCTTCCGGCTCGCCACCTACGCCATGTGGTGGATCAAGGCGGCGATCCAGGAATACATCCTGCGCTCATGGTCGCTGGTGAAGATGGGCACCACTGCCAACCAGAAGAAGCTGTTCTTCAACCTGCGCACGGCCAAGAGCAAGATCTCCGCGCTCGAAGAAGGCGACCTGCATCCCGACCAGGTCGCGCTGATCGCCAAGCGCCTCGGCGTCACCGAGCAGGACGTCGTCGACATGAACCGCCGGCTCGGCGGCGACGCCTCGCTCAACGCGCCGATCCGCGAGGAAGGCGACTCGGGCGAATGGATGGACTGGCTGGTGGACGAAGCCCCCAGTCAGGAACGCATCCTGGCCGAGAGCGAGGAGAAGGAGAATCGCCACGAAGCGCTGATCGGCGCGCTCGACGTGCTCAACGAGCGCGAACGGCGCATCTTCGAGGCGCGCCGCCTGTCGGACGATCCGATCACGCTTGAGGATCTCGCCTCCGAGTTCGGCGTCTCGCGCGAACGCGTGCGCCAGATCGAGGTGCGCGCCTTCGAAAAGGTGCAGAAGGCGGTGCGGAACAGCATGGCCGCCATGGAGCAGCCAAAGGCGGAAGCCCAGATCGCCGCGCACTGATGCGGCACCGGCGCCTCCAACACAACACGATGCGTCATGCCCGGCCTTGTGCCGGGCATTTCGTTTAGGGACGCACGTCGCCATCCTAAGCGGGATCGCCGGGACAAGCCCGGCGATGACGGTGGCATTTGGCGCAACGTACCAACCTCCTCCTCCCGGAACTTTTCCCGGCCCCACCGACTTGTGAACATGAATGGATGGCGCGGCTGTGCTATACTGCGCCGACGGCTCGTGGCATTCCAAGTGCCCAAGGGGCCAGTCGGTCGGGCCAGTAGACGTGCGCCCTGACCGCGGGAAGCGCTGCGATCCGCTTCGGAGCATCCGACTCCAGGAGGGACGACAATGGCGCACTCACACGTTCTCCTCGGCGCGGGAGAGGTCCCCGCCCGACTCACCGTCCGCCGCATCGGCATCGCCGACCTGAAGGACGCGCTCAGCAAGGGCGCCGACGATTTCCTCGCCATGCCGACGCATGCGCTGTTCCTGGTCGCGATCTATCCGATCGTCGGCCTGCTGCTGGCGCGGCTCGCGTTCGGCTACGCGGTGCTGCCGTTGCTCTATCCGCTGGTGGCCGGCTTTGCCCTGGTCGGGCCGGTCGCCGCGCTCGGGCTCTACGAGTTGAGCCGGCGGCGCGAAGCGGGCCTCGACGTCTCGGCGACGCACGCCTTCGACGTGGTCCATTCCTCCTCGATCGGCGCCATCGTGGCGCTCGCCTTCCTGCTGCTGGCGCTGTTCGCGCTGTGGATGGTCGCCGCCAACGCCATCTACGTCGCCAACTTCGGCTATCTGCCGCCCAAGTCGATCGGCGGTTTCATCGACGAGGTGCTGACCACCGAAGCCGGCTGGAGCATGATCGTTGCGGGCAACATCGTCGGCTTCTTCTTCGCGGTGCTGGCGCTGGTGATCAGCGTCGCGTCGTTCCCGCTGCTGCTCGACCGCGACGTCGGTGCGGCGGTGGCGCTCAGCACCTCGATCCGCGTCGTGTTCGCCAACCCGGTCACCATGGCGGTGTGGGGCGTGATCGTCGCCGCGCTGCTGGTAATCGGCTCGCTGCCGGCGTTCCTCGGGCTCGCGGTGGTGATGCCGATTCTCGGTCATGCCACCTGGCACCTCTATCGCCGCGCGGTCGACGCCGACGACAGCCCGCGCCCGACGCACCACAACGCGCCGAAGCACGAGAACCGCTATGCAGCGGACTTCCCGGCGGTGCTGTTCCCGTGGCCGAAACGTAAGTGAGCGGATGAAAGCGTCGCATTGATTCGCAAGCGCTCCGGGTCTAAAGGGCCGACGGGAGCACACCGCGAGTCATTGCCATATGTTAATGTCCTGGGCGTTCGGAGCGATCGCCGCCGCGGCGATCGGCGTGGGGTATGTCGTTTATCGTGGTGGCACCCAACGCAACCTCGCGCTCGGAAACCCGACCGCGCTGGAAGCGCACGCCCTGTTCGCCGGCAGCATGGCGATCATGGCGCTGGCGCTTGTGCCGCCGATTGCCAGCATCGCCGGCCATCTCTACTGGATGCTTCAGGTGCAGACGCTGCTACTGCGGTTCGTGGCGCCGATGATGATCATGTTGGCGGCGCCGGGCGCGAACTTGCATGCTGGCCTGCCGGAACGCTGGCGTAAGCGCATCCCGGTGCGCGATGACGATCCATTCTTCATGGACGACGAACGCCCACGCGGCGTTGTCGCGTTCCTCGCCCGGCCCTCGGTCGCCACGGCCCTCTTCATCGCCGTCTTCGCGTTCTGGCAGATTCCCCCCTGCCTCGACGCCACGGTGCTGCACCCCGCGCTTGCTATCGTGATGGTGCTGACGTTCGCGGCCAGCGCTTTGTTATTCTGGTGGCGCGTGCTCGATCCGCGCTCGCCGCCGTTCGGGCCCGGCTATGCCGCGCGGCTCGCCATGCTGCTACTCGCTACCCTTACGCAGATCGGCCTCGGCGCCTATCTCACCGTCAAGACGACCGTGCTCTACTCGGCTTACGACACGGTCGGACGGCTCTATCACATCCACCCGCTCACCGACGAAACGCTCGGCGGCGCGACGGTCTGGGTGCCGGGCAGCATCATCTGCGTGCTCGCGGCCATCGCCATCATCCATCTGTGGGGCAAGCACGAGACTCGCGTCGATGCGCGGCGCACCAGTTGGAGCGGCACGAACTCCGACGCGCTGCTGTTCCCCACCACCGGCGACGCGCTGGTCGAGAATGCGCGGCCAAAGAACCGCATCTTGGCGATCGGCGCGGCGGTGTTCGCCGTCGCCATGTTCGCCTTCGTCATCGTCTCGGGCGTGCTCAATCATTACGACCGCACGCACGGCGCGGCGCCGACGTCGCAGATCTGGACGCGATAGCGGCGCCTACATCGCGCCGGCTTGCGCAGTGTGGGCGGGCGCCGGCTGCGGCTTCGGGTTGGCATCCGGCTCGAGATAGCTCTTGGACAGGTCGACCGGATGCCAGCGCGGCTTCTCGGCAAACAGGCCGAAGATGTCGCCGCTGGTGAACTTGGTCTCGCGCGTACTCTTGTCCAGCAGCGAAGCGCCGTAGGCCCTGAAAACTGCCTGCCGGTCATAACCAAGCAGGTCGAGCACGGTCGGCGCGATGGCGAAATGGCTGCCGTGTAGGTGGCTTTCCGCCGCCGCCTGTTCGAAGCGCGCCTTCAGCGCCAGGTTACCCGTTGCCACGAAGAGCGGCACCAGGCCTTCGCGCGGATCCGGGTTCTCCACCGTGCAATGGGTGAAGTGCTTCGGGTTGAAGGCCTGGCCATGATCGGAGGTGTAGATGACCACGGTGTCTTTGAGGCCGTCGGTGTCGCGGATCAGCTTGGCCAAGATGCGATCGACCGACCAGCGCACCACATTGCGGAACGAGTTGATGCGGCTGGCGCTGGTGTCGGTCGGCGACTGGCTCATGGTCGGCTGGAACAGGCGCGCGCTGTCGGGATAGCCCTTGTCGTAGGGGAAATGCGCGCCGTTCTTGTTGGCGTAGATCAGCACCGGTTTGTCGGGCTTGATCTCCTTCATCACAATGTCGAGCACATGATCATCGAGCCGTGGCGTCGGGATGTTTTCGCTGAGCGCATAGACGCCGTCGATGTCGCTGGCTTCCGATTGGGTCATGAAATTCTGCAGCTTACCGGGGTTGTGATTGAAGCCGGCCTGGCCGTCGATATAGACGGTTCGGAAGCCGGCCTTCTTGGCGAACTGCCACAGCGTCGGCTGACTCAACATGGCGCGGCCAACGGCATTCTCCTTGGCGTCGAAGCGCAGGATGGAGTTGGAATAATGGCTGCAATTGCCGCCCGACGTCGCCGGGCCGAAATCGACGATCTGCCCTTGCGCCTTCAGCGCCGCGAGCTCGGGCGTATAGGGATTGCCGGGCTTCCAGTCGATGTAGTCGCCGCGCACGCTCTCGCCGATCATCATGATGATGCGCTTGATCGGCGTCGCCGGCACGGGCGCGCTGGTCTCCGCGGACGCCGCCATGACGCGCGGCGTGAACGGGCCGTTCCAGGCCAGCTCTACCTTGTGCCGCTTCGGCAGCGGATTGGCCGCGACCTTGGTGCCGAGCACGATGCCCACCGACAGCGGCTCGAACTGGATCGGCAGCGCTTCCGAGCCGCCGCCTTCCTTGACGAAGATGATGGCAACAACGATTGCGACCGGCAGCACCGGTAGCCAAGCCGTGCGCGTCAGCCAGCGCCGTGCACGCGCCGTCTGCGGCGCCGGCGGCAGAGCGAATACGAATATACCGACCACCAGCGCGGCCGCAAACCAGTAGAGGTCCTTCATGTAGAATTCGGCGGCGCGGGTTGCCTCATGCTTGGCGTTCCACAGCGTGATGGCGTCGAGCACGCCAAAATCGCTGCCGCTGGCGCGGTGATAGGCAAAGCCGACGGCGGTGGCGAAGGCAATGACCAGCGCCCAGAACAGCCGCAGCCAGCGATTGCTCTGGAAGGCGGCGACCAGCAGCGCCAGCAACGACAGACCCCAGACGCCAACGAAGCCGATCAACGTCACCCAGCGGTGATGACCGGCGAGCAGATCGACGCGCGAGGAAAAGCCGGTGTTGGTCCACAGCACGAAGGCGGCGATGGCCGCGATCTTCAGCGCGTAGGTCACGAGCCGCTTGGCGGAAAAACCGGTGACGGCGTTGTCGGTCGACATGATGTCTCCTTTACATAACCACAGCCGGGCAAAAGCGGGCCCGGCCGGTCTAACTCAGAACCAATGGATACGAACAGCGAGCGCGGCGCCCCAGACCAGAGTCGTCAGGCACAACATGCAGAACACGGCAGCGGAGCCGAAGTCCTTGACCCTACCGATAGCAGGGTCGTGATCGCGGGTGACGCGATCGGCGAGCTTTTCGACCGCGGTGTTGAGCAACTCGACCGCGAGCAGAATGAGCAGCGCGCCGATCATCGCCACGTACCAACCGATCGACGGCGCGATCATGGCGCCGAGCGGCACGGCCGCGACCACGACAGCGATCTCCTGACGGACGGCGCGCTCCGTCCGGATGCCGCAGTTCAGGCCACGCATGGAGTTGAGCGTCGCCGCCCAGAAGGAATTGATTGTCGCGCTCACGGTTCCGTATTCCTGCCGAAGCTATGAAAACGGTGGCAACGTTAGGCCGGCGCACTTAAAGGTTGGTTACATCAATCGGCGAAACTTGCGGCATAACCGTAGTGGGCGCGGTTTTGCGACGCGGCGCCGCCAACGCGGTTAACGATACGCGCTATTCGCCCCAGGCGCGGAAGGCTTCCTTGAAGGCGCGGTCGCCGGAGGGACCTTTTTCCACCGCCAGGATGGCGCGCTTGCCGCTGGTATAGACGATCGGGATGTCGAACCACTGGCGGGTCTTGAGCAGGTCGACGTTACGCTGCTTGTCGGCTTCGGCCGCCGACAGGCCGATGAGGAAGTAGCCGTTGGTCACCTTCACCGACAGGCCCGCGAGCGGAATGCCGCGCGCCTGCTCGCCGTTCTTCATCAGGACGCCGGGCACGTTGCCGATGCCGCCCTCGTCGAAATTGGCCGGCAGCGTGAAGGTGATCTCGATGGTGTGGCTCGCCGGCAGCGTCTTGTCGGTGTTGCGGCGCAGGGACCAGGTCATGCGCATGTGGCGCTCGGGGATATCGACGTCGGCGCGCACGGCAAGCTCGGGCGCGAGGCCCGGACCGGGCGACACCGTGACCGTGCGCCAGATCGCCGAGCCGACGTAGCGCTTGCCCTTCGGGTTGTTAGGATCTTCCTCGTAGAGCACGACCTTCTGCGCCACCCCGGCGGCGGGCGCCGTGGCCGACTGCTGCGCTTGCGGCGCGGCCTGCTCGGGCTTGCCGCCGAGGGCAGGCGGCGCGCTGGTCGAAGAGCCGATGCGGTCGGCTATCTTGGGCTGCGCCGCCGGCTTGGCGGCTTCGCCCGCGGGCTTGGTCGAGGCGGCCTGCTCGCTGTGGCGCGTCAGGCCGGCCACCATCGTCTTGATAGTATCGCGCTGCCAATAGGCGGTCGCGGCCACGCCCAGCACGGCGACCAGCACGACGACGAGTGCGATCAGCCGGCCGTAGGAACGCTGCACCGGCGGCGCATAACCGGCTTCGGCGTGCTCGGCATGGTCGTCGTCGAAGGGCGGTGGCGGCACGGTTTCATGGCCGAAAGGCTCGTGCTCCGCGTGCTCGCCGTGATCCGGCGCATGCTCTTCGGCCGCGTGCTCCTCTTCGGGTGCAGCCGCCTCGCTTTCCGGCTCGAAATAATGGGTTTCCGGCGACGGCGCGGGCGGCTCGCCGGCCCCGGAGCCGAAGCTTTCGCGCGCGGCGCGGTTGGCCTCGGCCGACGCCCCGCCGAGCCCTTCGGCCTGCGCCATCGACTGGCGGAAGCTCTTCAGGCCGCCATCGCCTAGCGAAGGACGCGGGCTTTCCGGCGGCGGTGCGGGTTCTTCAGCTTCGGGCGCAGGCGCTGCGGCCGGTTCCTGGGCGGCAACTTCCGCCTCGATCTTGCGGATCGCCTCTTCCAGCGCCAGCCGCTCGCGGGTAATGTCGCCTTCCTCGAGCGGTGGGTCGACGCCGCGCAGCTGTTTGAGTAGCGCGCCGCGGGCGCGCCCGTACAGCACGCGGCGGTTTTCGCCGGTGTTCTGCTCGAGGCCCGCGATGGCGCGAGCGATCAAAGGTTCATAATCAGCCATTGCGCGATATCAGCTACCCGGACGCCACATTATCCGGAATGCCGCCCGATTTGAAACATGCCCCCGCAGAAAGCCCTCTCCCAGCCCACCCCCTGGTGAACCGACAATCGTGTCATTTTTCGGAAGTCTACACCTCGAACGGATTTTGCATCAGGATGGTATCCTCGCGCTCCGGGCTGGTGGAAAGCAGGGCCACCGGGCAACCGACTAGTTCCTCGACTCGCCTCACGTATTTTACAGCCTGCGCCGGCAATTGCGCCCACGACCGGGCGCCGGCTGTGGGTTCTTTCCAGCCAGCGATGGTTTCGTAGATCGGCTCAACCTCGGCCTGCGCCTTCTCGCCGGCGGGCAGATAATCGAGCACCCGGCCATCGAGCTTGTAGCCGGTGCAAACTTTGATCTCGTCAAAACCGTCGAGGATGTCGAGCTTGGTCAGCGCCAAGCCGTCGATGCCGCAGGTGCGAACGGTCTGATGCACCAGCACCGCGTCGAACCAGCCGCAGCGCCGGGCCCGGCCGGTGACGGTGCCGAACTCGTGGCCGCGCTCGCCCAGTTTACGGCCGATGTCGTTGTCCTGCTCGGTGGGGAACGGCCCCTGCCCGACGCGCGTGGTGTAAGCCTTGCAGATGCCGAGCACGTAATCGATCGAATTGGGGCCGAGGCCGGAGCCAGTCGCCGCTTGGGCCGCCACCGTGTTGGACGAGGTCACGTAAGGATAGGTGCCGTGGTCGATGTCGAGCAGTGCCCCTTGCGCGCCCTCGAACAGGATGCGCTTGCCCTCGCGCCGGCGCGTGTCGAGCAGCGACCAGACAGTGTCCATATAAGGCAGCACTTTCGGCGCCACCGCGGCGAGCGTGTCATAGACCGTCTTGGGGTCGATCTCGTCGATGCCAAGGCCGCGGCGCAGCGCGTTGTGATGCGCGAGCAGGCGCTCGATCTTCGGCGTCAGCGCCGGCAGGTCGGCGAGGTCCATCAGCCGGATGGCGCGGCGGCCGACCTTGTCCTCGTAGGCCGGGCCGATGCCGCGGCCGGTGGTGCCGATCGCGCCCTTGCCCGATGCCTTCTCGCGCGTGACGTCGAGTTCCTGGTGCAGCGGCAGAATCAGCGTGGTGTTTTCGGCGATGCGCAGGTTCTCCGGCGTCACCGCCACGCCCTGCGCGCCGAGTTGGTCGATCTCCTTGACGAGCGCCGCGGGGTCGAGCACCACGCCGTTGCCGATGACGGAGAGCTTGCCGCCGCGCACCACGCCCGAGGGCAGCAGCGAGAGCTTGTAGGTGATGCCGTCGATGACGAGGGTGTGGCCGGCGTTATGGCCGCCCTGGAAGCGCACGACGATGTCGGCCTGCTCCGAGAGCCAGTCGACGATCTTGCCCTTGCCCTCGTCGCCCCACTGGGCCCCGACCACCACAACATTCGCCATCGGGATCCCTTCCCCGCACCGTTAGCGCCCGGACACATGCCGGGTGCTGCCGGCCAGGTCCGCTCTCGGATAAAGGATGCTGGGCCCCGAAGCAAGGCGGGAACCGCCCGCCGGCCCCGCCGGAGGGGCGTAATTCACTCGATTTTTCAAGCTTCTAAGGGCCCGCCCCGGCGGGATGGCCCGATCAGGGCTGCAACACGTAGCGGCCGGGGGCGGCTTCGGTGGCGGATGGCGGTGTGGCCGGCGGCGCCACCGGAGCGCCGGAGCGCGCGGCAAGCCAAGCGCTCCATGCCGGCCACCAGGAGCCCTGCCTGTGCGCGGTCGTCTGAGCCCAGGTGTCGGCATCGACGTGGGGCGCGTCGGCCGCGAAGGTCGCGACCTGGTAGCTGCGCCGCTTGTGGTCGGGCTCCGAGACGATGCCGGCATTGTGGCCGCCGGTGGTCAGCAGATAGGTCACTTCAGTGTCGGTGAGCGCGCGGATCTTATAGGTCGAGCGCCACGGCGCCACGTGGTCGCGCACTGTGCCGACGGCGAACACGGGCACGCGCAGGTCCGACAGCGACACCGGCCTGCCGCCGGCGACGTAGCGGCCTTCGGCGAGGTCGTTGTTGAGGAACAGCCGGCGCAGATATTCCGAATGCATGCGATAGGGCATGCGGGTAGCGTCGGCGTTCCACGCCATCAGGTCGATCATGGGCTCGCGCTCGCCCATGACGTAGTTGCGGATCATGTAGGACCAGATCAGGTCGTTGGAACGCAGCATCTGGAAGGCGCCGGCCATCTGCGCGGTGTCGAGGAAGCCCTGCTCCCACATCATGTCTTCGAGGAAAGCGAGCTGGCTTTCGTCGATGAACAGCATCAGCTCGCCGGCCTCGGTGAAATCGGTCTGCGCCGCGAGCAGCGTCAGCGACTGCAGACGCTCGTCATTGTCGCGCGCCATGGCGGATGCGGCGATGGAGAGCAGCGTGCCGCCGAGGCAATAGCCGACGGCCTGCACCTTCTCGTTCGGCACGATGGCGTTGACCGCGTCGAGCGCATCCATAACGCCGAGCTTGCGGTAATCCTCCATGCCGAGATCGCGGTCTTCGGCGTCCGGGTTCTTCCACGAGATCATGAACACCGTGAAGCCCTGGGCGGTAAGATATTTCACCAGCGAATTGTGCGGCGACAGATCGAGGATGTAGTACTTCATGATCCAGGCCGGCACGATCAACACCGGCTCCGGCCGCACCGTGTCGGTGGTCGGCGCATACTGGATGAGCTCGATCAGCCGGTTGCGGTAAACCACCTTGCCGGGAGTAACCGCGACGTCCTTGCCGACCTTGAAGTTCTCGGTACCGGCCGGCTTCTTGCCGCTGACGCGCCGCTCCCAGTCCTCCAGCATGTTCTTGAAGCCGGCGACCAAGTTGGTGCCGCCCTTCTCGATGGTGCGGCGCATCAGCTCGGGATTGGTGGCGATGAAGTTCGACGGCGACACCATGTCGAGAATCTGGCGCGACACGAACTCGGTCATGCGCTCGTGCTGCTTGCTGACGCCGCGGATGCCCGTGGTGGCGTTGTGCCACCATTGCTGATTGAGCAGGAACGACTGGTACATGATGTTGTACGGCCATTGCTGCCATTCCGGCGCGTCGAAGCGCCGGTCCTGCGGCAGTGGATCGATGCAGGGCTCGGCGGTGCGGCCCTCGATGGCGCATTGCGTCGCGTACTGGCCGAGCCGCGTCGTCTTGCGCACCGCCTTGTCGACGAGTTGCATGCGCTTGCCCGGCGCGCCGGCGAGATGGGTGGCCCAGTCGAGATAGGCGTGGGTGAGCGCCGCCGGCGACAGGCCCATGGTGAGGCGCGCGACGGCCGCATGCAGCGAGCGGTCGACGATGTCGGCGAAGGCGGTGACGGCGTAGGAATCGCGCTGGTCGGGCGGTTGCGCGATGGGCTCCATGTCCAGTGGCTTGGCCTTGGCCGGCGCGGCCTGGACCGGCACCGGCAGCTTATCGGGCGCGGGGCCGGCTTCGGCCGGGGCGAGCGGGGCGTCTGTAACGATCTGGTCCATGGGCGCGCGGGCCTCCAGTGGCAGGCAAAATGGAGCCTACCCGCCCTGCTGCGGTGCGCACTGATTTAGGTCAAATCGGGGCGGATGCCAGCGGTCCGGGGCGTCAAAACGCCTTCGGGAGGCCTGCCTCTTTTAAGATGCCGTTCACCGTAAACCGCGACCTCAATTTTCGGTCGACGACAACCCTCACCCCGGTACGCGGATTCCACCAGATCTCGTGGTCACCCCGGCCCGGCCTCTTGAACTCATATCCGTTTTCTTTGAGAGACGAACGAGGTCGCGGTAATAATCCGCCACGACGCGCTACTCAGCAGCCGGCAAAGGATCGCTGGCCCGCGCTACAATCTCGATCGACGCCGGCAGATCGGAAATGCCGTTCTCCTCGAGCAGGTCGAGAACCATGCCGGGCAGTTTGGCGCGCAGGGCTTCGATCGATTCCGCCTCCGTCACGAGGCCACCCACGTCCTGAGTGGTCGCGACCCAGACGGATGCTTCCGGGTCCCAATCGGCGTGAACGATGATCGGTCTGGCCAAGGCCTGCTCCCACAGATGCCGTTCGTCCGACAATATAGTCGATCTCGACCGGGCTTGCAGCCCCGGCCCGCACCCTTCCAGGCTCGCCGCTGACGCGGCGAGCACCTCAGGGTGACGATGAGGGGCGGACGGACCGCGCCTCAGAACCGCAGCGGCTTGGCCTGCTGCACCTGCGGCAGGGCGCGCACCTTGGCCAGGATATCCTCCGGCAGTTCGCCGTCGATCTCGATCAGCGCCACCGCGTTGCCGCCGACCGCCTCGCGGCCGACGTGGAAGGTGGCAATGTTGATGTCCGCCTCGCCCAGCGTGGAGGAGAATTTCCCGATGAAGCCGGGCTTGTCGTAGTTGGTGATGTAGATCATCGACGGGCCGAACTCGGCGTCCATGCGGATGCCCTTGATGTTGACGATACGCGGGCGGCCGTCGGCGAACACGGTGCCGGACACCGAGCGGGTCTGCTTGTCGGTGGTCACCGCGACCGTGATCAGGCTTTCGTAGTCGCTCTCGGCGTCGCGGATGCTCTCTTCCACCGCCATGCCGCGCTCGCGCGCGATCACCGGCGCCGACACCACGTTGACGTCGCCCAGCATCGGCCGCAACAGACCGGCGAGCACCGCCGAGGTGAGCGCGCGCGTGTTCATCTGCGCCACCTCGCCCTCGTAGGTGATCTTCAGCGTCTCGATCGGGTTCTCGGTGAGCTGGCCGGCGAAAGAACCGAGCTTCTCGGCGAGATCGACGAAGGGCTTCAGCTTGGGCGCTTCTTCCGCGCTGATCGAGGGGAAGTTGATGGCGTTCTCGATGGCGCCGCGCAGCAGATATTCCGACATTTGCTCGGCGACCTGCAGCGCGACGTTCTCCTGCGCTTCCGAGGTGGAGGCGCCGAGATGCGGCGTGCACACCACGTTGGGCAGCTTGAACAGCGGGTTGTCGGTTGCCGGCTCCTCGACGAAGACGTCGAAGGCGGCGCCGGCGACGTGGCCGTCGGTGAGCGCTTCAGCCATCGCTTTTTCGTCGACCAGCCCGCCGCGGGCGCAGTTGATGACACGCACGCCCTTCTTCATCTTGGCGATGGCTGCGGCGTCGATGATGTTGCGGGTTTTGTCGGTAAGCGGCGTGTGCAGCGTGATGAAGTCGGCGCGCGTCAACAGCTCGTCGAACTCGACCTTTTCGACGCCGAGGTCCTTGGCCCGCTCGTGCGAGAGGAAGGGATCGAAGGCGATCACCCTCATGCGCAGACCGAGGCCGCGATCGGCGGCAATTGAGCCGATGTTGCCGCAGCCGATGACGCCGAGCGTCTTGTTGAAGATCTCGACGCCCATGAACTTGCTCTTCTCCCATTTACCGGCACGGGTGGAGGCGTCGGCTTCCGGGATCTGACGGGCGAGCGCCAGCATCAGCGAGATGGCGTGCTCGGCGGTGGTGATGGAATTGCCGAAGGGCGTGTTCATCACGATGATGCCCTTGGCGGTGGCGGCCGGGATGTCGACGTTGTCGACGCCGATGCCGGCGCGGCCGATCACCTTCAGGTTCTTGGCCTTTTCCAGGATCTTCGGCGTCACCTTGGTGGCCGAGCGGATGGCGAGGCCGTCGAAGTCGCCGATGATCTCGGCGAGCTTGTCCTTGTCCTTGCCGAGCTTTGGTTGGAAGTCGACCTCGATACCGCGGTCCTTGAAGATCTGGACGGAGGCGGGAGACAAGGCGTCAGAGATGAGAACTTTAGGCATGGGATTGGATCCAGGCTCGTGTTTCACGAATAATTTTCCGACGTCATCGTCCGCGCGGGCGGACGACCCAGTAATCACGGTCGTTTGGAGCTATCCGAAGTGGCGGTGATTACTGGATGCCCCGTCTTCGCGGGGCATGACAGCATCAACTACGCCGCCTTGGGCAGCGCGGCTTTGGCTTGCGCGAAGGCCCAATCGAGCCAAGCGGTGAGCGCCTCGACGTCGCTGGCCTCGACCGTGGCGCCGCACCAGATACGCAGGCCCGGCGGAGCGTCGCGGTAATATGCGATGTCGTAGGCGACGCCTTCCTTGTCGAGGAACGAAGCGATGTTCTTGGCGAACGCGGCCTGCGCGTCGGCGCTCAGCGCCGTCACCGCCGGATCGACCACCTTGAGACACACCGAGGTGTTGGAGCGGGTCGCCGGCTGAAGCGCGAGATGATCGACCCAGGCCGTGCGCGCCACCCAGTCGGAGAGCGCCTTGGCGTTGGCATCGGAGCGCGCGACGGTGGCCTTGAGGCCGCCGACCGACTTCGCCCAGTCGAGCGCGTCGAGATAGTCCTCGACGCACAGCATCGACGGCGTGTTGATGGTCTCGCCGACGAAGATACCTTCGTTGAGCTTGCCGCCCTTGGTGAGGCGGAAGATCTTGGGCAGCGGCCAGGCCGGCTTGTAGGTCTCGAGCCGCTCGACCGCGCGCGGCGAGAGAATGAGCATGCCGTGCGCCGCTTCGCCGCCGAGCGCCTTCTGCCAGGAGAAGGTGACGACATCGAGCTTGGGCCAGTCCAGCTTCTGCGCGAAAGCCGCCGAGGTGGCGTCGCAGATGGTGAGGCCGGCGCGGTCGGCGGCGATCCAGTCGCCGTTCGGCACGCGTACGCCGGAGGTGGTGCCGTTCCAGGTAAAGACGACGTCGCTGTTGAAGTCGACCTTGGCGAGGTCCGGCAGCTCGCCATACGGCGCGCGCAGGCTCGTCAGGTCCTTGAGCTTCAATTGCTTCTCGACGTCGGTGACCCAGCCTTCGCCGAAGGATTCCCAGGTCAGCATGGTGACGGGCCGCGCGCCCAGAAGTGACCACAGCGCCATTTCGACCGCGCCGGTATCCGACGCCGGCACGATGCCGATGCGGTAATCCGCCGGCACTTCCAGGATTTCGCGGGTGAGGTCGATGGCGCGCTTGAGCTTCGCCTTGCCGATCTTGGCGCGGTGCGAACGTCCCAGGCTGGCGTCGGTGAGGGCTTGCAGGTTCCAGCCGGGGCGCTTGGCGCAGGGGCCGGACGAAAAGTGCGGAACGACCGGCCGCACGCCGGGCTTCGTCTCTGTCATGTTGTATCTACCCTTCCAGATAGGTGCCCCTCGTTGGGGAGGGGTGTCCCACTGGCGGAGATAGGCCAAGCCGGACCGGCGGCACTGGCGGACATAGGCGAAGCCAGGCGTCCGGTCAACAGCCGCCAACATAAAAAAGAGGGGCGGGATGAGGAAGCGGCCGGTCGGGTGCCTGGCGCCGCGCTAGAACTTCACGCCGACGCCGCCGCGAAACACGTTGCTGGTATAACGGACACCGGAAAGCGGCGCGAAAACCATGTACTCCCATTCGCCGCGCAGAAAGAAGTTCGAGGTCAGCGCCACATCCACGCCGAGACCGGCATCGACACCGGCACTTATGGCATTGTCCTTACCGTCGGTCTCGGTGCCGACGTAGTTGTCGACTCCGCTTACGTTAAGCGTCACCGTCGTGCTGTATTCGAAGCGGCCAACGGCAAGGCCGAGAAAGGCGTAAGGCAGGAACTGGCCCATGTCGTAGGCGGCCCGGCCCCGCAACGTCGCGTAGTCCTTAAGCTTTATCGACGAACTGGCGTCGATGGACACGGTATCCTTTCCTGTCGATGGCGTGACGATGCGCGTCATCGAATCGGATGACGACGTCCCGTCGTCGGACAGGTAATTGTATCCGAGCTCGCCGCCGAGGATGAGGCCACCGTCCCATTGCGTGTTGTAGCCGACGAAACCGCCGTAAGACGTCCAGCGGCCGTTTGCGGTACCGAGCGTCGTCCAATCCTCCGGATGCTCTTCGCTTTGCAGGACCGAGTTGCGCGACATGTAGGCGATCATGTCGTGCGCGCTGTCGCCGAAGTCGGCGTGCGCGTTCCCGAGAGCGAAATCACCGCCGGCGTAGAACCCGGCCCAGGACATCGGCGCGGCGCTGAGGGTCCCGCGCAACGCCGAACCGCCGAGCCAGTCGGCCGCCCGCGCCGGCATCGCGGCGCCTGCCGCAAACAGCACGAGACCGAGCGGCACACCGGCCATCAGCCTCCGCAAACAGCGGGCACGGCATCCACCGCTGAGGCGGTCACTTCGCAATTGCTGCATCATTGGAACTCCAACGCATACCGAACCGCACCTGGTGGCCGGCGAACTTCCTGAATGTCGCTTGGCCGAAAGCGGCGCGCGCGCTGACGGCAACGAAGGTCCACAGCCCCATGACCGACGTTCCTCTTGCAGCGAGCGCCGACAAACTCCGCTCCTTGCATTGCGCACCCTCTTTCGCGGCGGCGGGTGAACTCAAACGTCTCCCCTACCCCCGGCTGCTGATCGGCGGCGGTGGTGGCCTGTAGACCGGCGGTGGCGGCTGATAGTAGGCTGGCGCTGGCTCCGTATCGGCACCGAAGCTGAAGCGCACGCCGAGTTTGATATCTTGCGAGGTCAGGTCGTTGAATTCGTACGGCGAATACGTGTAGGTGCCATCGTAGGAATGACCGCTTCCGGTCTCTGCATCGCCGAGATTCAGATAACGATAGGCGAGCTCGATGGTTACGTTCGGCGTCACGCTGTAGGCCAGACCGGCGTACAGCGCCCAAGCGAAGCTCCACTTGCTGGCAGTATCGAAATAGGTGTTCGTGCCGGGATTACCGCACCCGCCGGAGCAGTTGCTGACATCGGTGAAACTGCTGATCGTATTGCGGCTGACGCCGACGCCGCCACCGACAAAGGGCGTGATATCGTACCAAGTGCCGAGATCGACATATGCGTTGGCCAGGAAAGTCCATTCCGACTTGCTGCCGGAATAGTTATCCGGATAGATCGTGGAGCCGACATAACCGATGTCCATGCCGTGGAAATTTGCGCGGCCGCGATATTCGCCGGTCACGTCAAAGCGCAGCCAATTGTTAACGGTATAGCCGAGGCCGATACCGAAAAACGGTGCCGCGTCGAAGCTCTTGTCGACGCTGGTGACAGAATCGTAGCCGTTGTAGATGTCACCGCCCAGGCTTCCAAGGTCCTGGTTGCTGAACCCGATATCGCCGCGCAGGTACCAGCCTCCGGCGAAATCTTCCACCGGCGGCGGCTGCTGGATGATGACCGGATGCGGCGGCTGGTAGGGCCGCGTATAATCCGCCGCATGCGCGCTGACACTCGCGGTCAAAATCGTGAGCGCGGCGAGCTTCAAACGCTGACCAAGCATGCAATCGTCCTTTCCCGAATCCGCCGCTGACACTAACGACGGAACAGGCTGGACGATGGCACCAATTCCTTAACTGGCGCTTAACCTTGTTTTTTAACCACGCGCGTTTTGTAGGTGATCAAAACGCCGCGCATACCGTTGCCGCTGCGACAAACGCGGCGTCATTAAGGATTCGGTTACCGTTGGGGCATCGGACTACCGCCTTCGCACACCGATAGACGGCACGCGGCAGTGAATGCCGATCGTAGACGGATTCGGTCGGACCGGCTCAGGCCGCGACTTCGGTCAGCGCATCGACCACGTCGTCGACGGCGGCCTCGACCAGCATCTTGTCGTCGCCCTCGCCCATGACGCGAATCACCGGCTCGGTGCCGGAGGGGCGCACGATCAGCCGGCCGCCCTGGCCGAGCTTCTTCTCGGCGCTAGCGATCGCCGACATCACGGCCGCGTTCTGCAGCGGTTTGCCGTTCTTGTAACGTACGTTCTTCATCACTTGCGGCAGCGGCTCGAAACGATGGCAGATTTCCGACGCCCGCTTGTCGTGGCGCTTGATCACCGACAGAATCTGCAGCGCAGCGATGAAGCCGTCGCCGGTAGTCGTATAGTCCGACAGAATGATATGGCCGGAGGGCTCGCCGCCGATGTTGTAGCCGCCGGCACGCATGTGCTCGAGCACGTAGCGGTCACCAACCGGCGTGCGTAGGAGCTCGAGGCCCAGGCCGGCGAGATGGCGCTCGAGACCGAGATTGGCCATCACGGTAGAGACCACGCCCGGATTCTGCAGACGGCCATCGTCCTTGAAGCTTTCGGCGATGACCGCGATAAGCTGGTCACCGTCGACGACGTGCCCGCGCTCGTCCACGATCAGCACGCGGTCGGCGTCGCCGTCGAGCGCGATGCCGATATCGGCACGCATCTCGCGCACCTTGTTGCAGACCGCGGTGAGACTGGTGGAGCCACAATCCTTGTTGATGTTGAAGCCGTCGGGATCGACGCCGATGGTGATGACGTCGGCGCCCATCTCCCACAGCGCGGCGGGCGCGACCTTGTAGGCGGCGCCGTTGGCGCAGTCGATCACCACGCGCAGGCCCTCCAGGCTGAGCGCCTTCGACAATGTGAGCTTGGCGAATTCGATGTAGCGGTCCTGCACGCCGTCGATGCGCCTGGCACGGCCGAGATCGCGCGCCCCGGCGAGCCGCCTGGAAAGATCGGAATCGAGCAGCTTCTCGATCTCGACCTCGACCTTGTCGGACAGCTTGAAGCCGTCGGGGCCGAACAGCTTGATGCCGTTGTCGTCGAACGGATTATGTGAGGCCGAGATCATGACGCCGAGGTCGGCGCGCATGGAGCGCGCCAGCATGCCGATGGCCGGCGTCGGGATCGGGCCGGTCAGCAGCACGTCCATGCCGACCGAGGTGAAGCCGGCGACCAACGCGTTCTCGATCATGTAGCCGGACAGCCGGGTGTCCTTGCCGATCAGCACGCGATGGCGGTGCTCGCCGTTGCGGAACATCAGGCCCGCGGCCTGACCGACCTTGAGCGCCAGTTCCGGCGTAATAACCCGATTGGCCAGACCCCGAATCCCGTCTGTGCCGAAATAGTGACGAACCATATACCAGCCCCTAAGATGCCTTACCGTCGGCTCTCGTATGCCAAGTGTCTCATTGGCGGTCTTGTTGGCGGTCCCCGCTACCCGAGTCCCATTATCGCCATGCGCCCCGGACCGCGCCGGAACGGGAGGCGGCCATGCCGCCGCAGGCCCCGTATAATAGGGCAAGCCAGTGTATTTGCTTCAAAAATTGTGAGTAAACATTACCAAGGCGGGTTAACCGGCCGGTCATCGAAACGCCCCCGGCGGGCTTTGCGACGTCCGAAGCCCGAAAATCGGGCCGTTTCCCAGCCGCTGTGGCTGTGCTAGGCGGTTTAGACGCACCTTTCAGCCTGGCCGGGGTTCTCCACATGACAATCGTTACCAACATCGCCGACCTGCGCGCACTGCACCGCCGCCGAGTTCCTAAGGCCTTTTTCGACTACGCCGACAGCGGCTCCTACGAGGAGGAAACGCTGCGCGCCAACCGGCGCGACCTGGAGGCCCTGCGGCTGCGCCAGCGCGTGCTGGTCGACGTCTCCAAGCGCAACCTCGCCACCACCATCGTCGGGCAGAAGTCGGAATTGCCGTTCGCGCTCGCCCCGGTCGGGCTCACCGGCATGCAGCACGGCAACGGCGAGATCCTGGCCGCCCAAGCCGCCAACGCCGCCGGCATTCCCTTCATCCTGTCGACCATGTCGATCTGCTCGATTGAGCAGGTGGCGGAAGCGACCGGCAAGCCGTTCTGGTTCCAGCTCTACGTCATCAAGGACCGCGAATTCTCCAAGGACATCCTGGCGCGCGCACGGGCCGCGAAATGCGACACGCTGGTGCTCACCGTCGACCTGCAACTGCTCGGCCAGCGCCACCGCGACATCAAGAACGGCCTGACGGTGCCGCCGGAGCTGCGCGTCAAGAACATCATCGACATCGCCACCAAGCCGCGCTGGCTGTGGAGCATCCTCAACGCCAAGAGCTGGACCTTCGGCAACCTCGCCGGCCACGTGAAGGGCATGGAGAAGATCAACCAACTCGCGGCCTGGACCAACCAGCAGTTCGACCCGGCGCTGAACTGGAAGGATGTCGAGTGGCTGAAGAGCATCTGGCCGGGCAAGGTGGTCATCAAGGGCATCCTCGATCCCGACGACGCCCGCACCGCGATGAAGCTCGGCGCCGACGCCATCGTGGTATCGAACCACGGCGGCCGCCAGCTCGATGGCGCGCCGTCGTCGATCTCGATGCTGCCGCGCATCGCCGAGGCGGTCGGTAACGACATCGAAGTGTTATTCGACGGTGGTATCCGCACCGGCGCCGACATCCTGCGCGCGCTGTCGCTGGGCGCGCGCGCCTGCCTGATCGGGCGCGCCTATGTGCATGGGCTGGGCGCGCTCGGCGGACCGGGCGTCGCCAAGGCGATCGACATCCTGAAGAAGGAGCTCGATATGACAATGGCGTTGACCGGCACCAACAGCATCGATGAAATCAGCCGGCATCTGATCGTGGATTGAAGATAAGGGCACGCGAGAGGGCATGACCGCCGACGTAACCATCAAGGGCGGGACGCAGCTTCAGGCGCATCCCTTGCGCGCGGCGGTCCTGAGCGAAGTGCACGCGCGACCGTTTACGGCAGTCGAAACGCCCTGCCGGCTGTTGCATTTCGCCTTCCACACCGGCCCGGAAGCGGCGCAGGCCGACCGCGCGGCGCTCGCCAATTTCTGCACCGAGCGCGGTCTGGAGCCGCTCAAGCCCGGTGCCAAGCACCATCGGCTGAGCTTGAGCGGCGTCATCCTGCGCTGGGAGCAGCATTCCGAATTCACCACCTATACCTGGGAGTTGCCGGCCGACGGCCAGAGGCCGTTCCAGCCGGCGGCAACGGCGATCGCCGCCCCGCTCACCGGACTGCCACAACCGGGAGCGGTGCTGGTGGCGCTCGACGTGCATGCCGTTGCCGATAGCAACACCAATATTGCCATCGACCGGGTGTTCGACCGCGCCACCGTGGCGGTGGCGGAGAACAACGAAGGCGACGCGGCGTTCGCCACCGACTTCCGGCTCGACGCCAGCGGCTTCGTGCGCATCCTGGTGCTCGACCGCGGTCTCGGCGCGGCGCGCGCCGGCGCGATGGTCCAGCGCCTGATCGAGCTCGAAACCTATCGCACGCTGGCGCTGCTCGGCCTGCCGGAAGCGCAGCGGCTGCAACCGGCCATCAACCGCATCGAGCAGCGGCTCGCCGAAGTCACCGAGGAGATGACGCGCACCGCAAAGCTCGTGGACAACCACCGCCTGCTCGACGAACTGACCGCGCTCGCCGCCGAACTGGAAGCGGGAGCGGCGGCGAGCCTGTTCCGCTTCGGCGCCAGCCGCGCCTATAACGAGATCGTGCAGTTGCGGCTGACCACCATCGGCGAGCGCAAGGTCGACAACTTCCCGACCTGGTCGTCGTTCCTGGCGCGGCGCATGCAGCCGGCCATGCGCACCTGCCAGGCGACGGAAGAGCGGCAGGCGACGCTGTCGGAAAAACTGTCGCGCGCCGCCAACCTGCTGCGCACGCGCGTCGACGTCGAGCTCGAACAGCAGAACCGCAATCTGCTGCAATCGATGAACGCGCGCACGCGCCTGCAACTGCGGCTGCAGACCACGGTGGAGGGCCTGTCGGTCGCCGCCATCAGCTATTACGTGGTCGCCCTGTTCGGCTACCTCATCGAGGGCGTGCGCGACCGCGGCGTGCCGGTCGACATCACGCTGTCGAAGGCGCTGTTCGTGCCGGTGGCGGCGCTCGGCATCTGGTTCGTCGTGCGTCGCATCCGCAAGAAGCACATGTCGGGGGTGGAGTTCATCTCCATATCTCCTAAGTTAAGAGCAGCAACAACTAGGATGACGGGCCGTGTTGTGGCCGCCACCCTTCGAGGCTCGGGCTTCGCCCTCGCACCTCAGGGTGACGGAGAAAGGAAACATCCCCATGCGCACCGAGCGTTTCGAATTCCCCAACGGCAAAGGCGAGAAGCTCGCCGCCCAGCTCGACCTGCCGCTCGGCGAGCCGACCGCCTTCGCGCTGTTCGCCCACTGCTTCACCTGCGGCAAGGACATCCTGGCGGCGAAACGCATCGCCGAGCGATTGTCGATGCATGGCATCGCCACGCTCCGTTTCGACTTCACCGGCCTCGGCGCCAGCGAAGGCGAATTCGCCAACACGCATTTTTCGTCGAACGTCGACGACCTGGTCGCCGCCGCCGACCACCTGCGCAAGATGTACAGCGCGCCCGCCCTGCTGATCGGCCACAGCCTCGGCGGCGCCGCGGTGCTGGCGGCCGCGCACCGCATCGAGGAGGCGGGCGCGGTGGTGACCATCGCCGCGCCCTACGATTCCGAGCACGTCACCGGGCTGTTCAAGCAGCATGTCGATCAAATCCGCGAGCAGGGCGAGGTCGAGGTGCGGCTCGCCGGGCGCCCGTTCCGCATCAAGCGCGAATTCCTCGACGACGTCGCCGAGCAGAACCTGAAGGATTGCCTCGCCCATCTGCGCAAGGCGCTGCTCGTCTTCCACTCACCAATTGACGAGTTGGTCGGCATCGACAACGCCTCGCACATCTTTGTCGCCGCCAAGCATCCCAAGAGCTTCGTCTCGCTGGACGATGCCGACCACCTGCTGAGCAAGAAGAGCGACGCGCTATATGTCGCCGACGTGATCGCGGCCTGGACCGAGCGCTATATCGACCGGCCGCGAAGCGTGGCCGCGGCACAGAGCGAGGAAGGCGTGGTGGTGGTGCGCGAGACCGGCGCTGGCCTCTATCAGCAGGAAATCATGAGCGGGCCGCATCGTTTTCTGGCCGACGAGCCGGTCAAGGTCGGCGGCCAGGACACGGGGCCGGGCCCTTACGATTTGCTGCTGGCGGGCTTGGGCGCCTGCACGTCGATGACGCTCAGGCTTTACGCCGAGCGCAAGGATCTACCGCTCGAGCGCGTCACGGTACGGCTGACGCACGAGAAGATTCATGCCGAGGATTGCGCGGAGTGCGAGACCAAGCACGGCACCATCGATCGCATCGACCGCATGATCGCGGGGGAGGGGTAGCTGTC
>JARRQH010000025.1:0-26812 GCA_037381985.1 Pseudolabrys sp. | reverse complement strand
CGCCAACATTACCATTTCCGATAACGCCAAGCGCGGCATCGAGGCTGTGCGGCAATGGTTTGACTCGCATTGGCCAGATCCGGCCGACGTCGCGACCATCGGCTGGGTTCGCGTCCTTCCGAACGAAGGAGAGCCTTACGAGACCGTTGCGGTCACGTTCTATAGCCGGTCGCAACGCGACGAAATCGCCAAGGCGATCCAGATCATATCGGGGATCGAGGTGGTCTACCTGCCGGTGGCGAAAGATTACGCCAGGTTCGAGGGCAAGATTCTGGACTATTCGGAGGGTGCATTTTTCCTGCGCGCGCCGTAGCCGCATTGTGGTGGGGGCTGATGATGGCTGACCGAAAGAAGCTTCTCGACGAAGTCTTTGATTGCGCCCGGCACGATCCGTGTGTCCGAGGCCGCGCGGCAAGAAACGCGGGACTTCGCCACCTGTGATGCTCCTCAGGATGAGGCGGCCATAGGCTTGTGTTTCCAGGGAGCAACCATGTCTCAACAGAATGCGGGGCGCTTCGCGCACGAGGTGATGCGCGGGATGCGGCCGGACGCCCATCGCTTCATCCGTCCCGACTGGCGGCGCTTCGTGCGGCCCGGCTGTGAGGGGGAAGCGCCCTTCGATTTCTACGAATGCTTTGAGCGCAAATACAGTCCCGATCAGCCACGCGTGCCGGCGGGCAATTCCGACGGTGGGCAGTGGACGAGCGAGGGAGGGGGCGGGGGCGGCGCTCAACTTCCGACCAATGCTAAGCCCGTGCAACACAGACCGTCCCAGTCGATGCGGGTCGCTCAAGCCGGATTTGGAATGCTTGTTGCCGAGATTCCCTTGGCGCGCGGTCGAAACTGTGTCTACAATTTTGGGGCGTTTAGCGTTGTTATTCCTGGTCCGACGAATTTTCATTGTTTGCGAAGTGTGCCTCTTGCCGCCACAACGCATGGCCAGCTCTTGAATGATAATCGGCCCGGGAGATGACGATGGTAACGTCTGACATCTTGCCCGCGAATTTCACCATTTCGGCCGAAGCGAAGCGGGCCATCAAGGACGTCCGCGCCCAATATGACAAGCAATGGCCTGACAATCCGGCTGCGGTGGCGTGTATTGCTTGGGGCATTGTGAAGCCAAACGACGGGCCGCAGTCGGAGCGCGTGATCGTGGGCTTCTATCAGCGCTCGATGCTTGCCGACGTGGCCCATGGAATTCAGGAGGTCTCCGGCGTGCCACTCATTTTCTTCACGACCGAAGACTATGTTGGCAATTTTGCGGGCAAGGTCCTCGACTATTCCATCGAAAGGGGCTTCTTCCTGCGCGCGCCGTAGTCGCATTGGAGCGGGGGCTGATGATGGCCGATCGAAGAAAGATTCTCGACGAAGTCTTTATCGCGCCCGGCACGATCCGTGTGTCCGAGGCCGCGCTGCAAAAGGCGCGGGAGTTCGCTGTTGCGTCTGGCGCGGGACCTGGCGGCAGTTGCGTGGTGACATTTGACTGGGCGCAAATACAGGCCAGACCAGCCGCGCGTGCTGGCGGGCAATTCCGATGGCGGGCAGTGGACCAGCGAGGGAGGGGGTGGGCACGATGGTAGAGCGGCGTCATCGGTCAATGCTGCCAATGCTTCGGTGCGCGACAGTACAAGACTCGCTCAATACGACATTGGGACGCTGATCGGACAGGCCACCATTCGTAACGGAACAGGACGGATGTGTTTCTATCGGTATAGCTTCGGCATTGTCATGGTGCCCGGCGCGACCAATATCGGCTGCTTGCCGAGGCTGCCATCGGCAGGGGCCGTGCACGGCACACTGATTGGCAACGTCAATTGAATATGGGATGCTCAATCCATGACCGAGAGCGATCTCCTCCCTATTAATTTCAGTATTTCCGATCGCGCCAAGATCGAGATCGGGAACATGCGAAAGTATTATGAAGAGCAGTTTCCGTCGGATCCTGTCGTTGCGGTGATGATCGGCTGGGGATTGTTTCATTTCAATTCTGGGGAAACGGGCGAGAACGTCGTCGTCGGCTTCTATCAGCAGTCTCAACTCGACGATTTTGCGCATGGAATTCAAGAGGTCGCCGGCATGAAGGTGGTGTTCTTTACTATCCCCAAATATCACGCGCGATTTGACGGCAAGGTGATTGAATACGCGCCCGAGCGTGGATTTTATCTCAGGGAGCCGTGAAGATGCGGCTTCGTCCAAGAAGACTGCAAGCTGCGCGGTATCTTTTGCAGCGTCTGGCGGGACGCTGATGATGGCTGACCGCAGGAAGATTCTCGACGAAGTCTTTATCGCGCCCAGAACGATCCGCGTGTCCGAGGCTGCGCTGCAAAAGGCGCGGGAGTTTGCTGCCGCGTCTGGCGCAGCGCCGGAAGGCGCCCGCGTGGTGACATTTGACTGGGCGCAATCGATCGCCGTCGGCCGTCGCGGAGAGCCATCTCGCGAGGTCGGTCCGTGTCTGATCCTCGGTGCATATGAGCGTAATGATGTGCCACCGGGCTTTACGGAGCGCGTCGGTCGCTTTGAATTTGCCGTGCGTATGCCACTCGAAGTGTTGGCAAAAAGCACGGAACGGCTCATCGATGTCGACGAATCAATGCCATTTGCTCTGGCGTTGCGCTGAACAGCTCACGCTATGACGTCGAGCAGCGAGGCCGTCACCGTGTGGTCGGCCTTCACGAGTTGGGCGTTGGCGGCAAAGCTGAGCTGGGCGGTGAGCTGCTGCACGATCTCGTTGGCGAGATTGACGTTGGGCGCGGCCACCATGCCCTGGCCGTTGGCGTAAGGCGCGGAAGGATCGTAAGCCGGCACGGTTGCGGGCGAGGCCGTGCTGACCGTCGCGTGGGTGCCGCCGTCGGCATTGGCGGTCTGATCGACGCGCTCTGCACCATAGGCGTTCGGAAAGCGTCTGCTCGCGGATGAATCCGGCAATGGACCGGACGAGCCCGCATTGGCGACGTTCCCGGCCGACACCTGCAGGCGCAAGGACGCGGCGTTGAGACCCGACACGGCGATGGAGCTTATGATGCTCATGGCCGAGTCTTATGGCTGCGAGCGTTAAGCGGGCGTTCCGGGACGCGGTTAGCGAAGGTTGAAGGGGAACGGGAAAATGTGCGCGATGTCGGCGCGCTAAAGATGCCGGCCGAACCTGCGCGCCGTGTCGACGATCCAGGACCGGTAGCGCAGCAGCGGCGTGAGGCCGGTGAGGCCGCCGCAGCCTTCGCTGTTGCCCGGGCCGGTGGTCCAACTGACGACGCCGATGATAAGCGGGCCGAGGCCGTCATAGGCCGGGCCGCCGGAATCGCCGGTGCAGGCGCCGAGACCGTGGACGCGGTTACGCGTCCTGGGATCGACCAAACGAATTTGCAGCGAGCCGGGGTGGCCCGTTACGGTAAGGGTCGCCATGCGGCCGAGCGCCGCCGGCACCACGACCGCGGGCAAGGGGCTCGCGAGCTTGACGAGCGCGAGATCGGCGGTGGCGCGGCTTTCGGCATAGGCCCGCGGGTTGAAGCGCGGGTGGCGGACGATTGTTGCGACCGGGATCGAGCGGCCGGTCTGGAATTCCTTCACGCGGTAGCGCCCAGGCCGCATGACGCAATGCGCCGCCGTCAGCACCAGGTCGTGCGCGAGCGCGGTGCCGGTGCACAGATCGCCGTTCTGATCGACGACCATCACGATCGGCCGCGCCGCCCACAACGCCGCCGGCGGCGCCCGGCCGGTGACGGCATGGGCCGGGGCGGCGAGCAGCAGCAGGGCGAGGGCGGCCAAAGGGGTGACGACGCGGCGCATGGCGTTGTTGAGCCTCGGGCCCGAGGTTTTGTCAACTGACGAGAAAACATCATGCCATCAATCTTTCTCACCGCGCCGGCGGTCGAGCCGATCGCGCTCGCCGATATGAAGGCGTTCCTGCGGGTCGACACCGCGGACGACGACGACATCATCACCGCGTTGATCGCCGGATCGCGTATCCATGTGGAGGCGCAGACGCGGCGGGCGCTGATCACGCAGAGTTGGCGGCTGTCGCGCGACTCGTGGCCCGAGGACGGGCGCATCAAGGTGCTGCCGGCGCCGTTGCAGTCGCTGACCGCCGCGCGTGTCTACGACGAGGACGGCACCACGCGCACGGTCGACACGCAAGGCTTCGTGCTCGATCTCGCCGCTTCGGCGTTGGCGTTCGCGCCCTGGGCGCTGCCGATGCCGGGCCGGCTGGTGGCCGGCATCGAGCTCGACGTGGTCGTCGGTTACGGCGACACGGCGAGCGATGTACCGGAGCCACTCATACAGGCGATCCGCCTGCTGGTGGCGCACTGGTATGAGAACCGCGCCGTGGTGGCGAACGGGACCAGCAACGCCGAGCTGCCGCAGACAGTGGCCGCGCTGCTCGCGCCGTACCGGGTGCTATCGCTATGAGCACGACAAGCATTGGCGACCTGAACCGCCGATTGGCGTTGCAGGCGCCGGTCGAGACCGCCGACGGCGAGGGCGGCGTTGCCCGCAGCTATCAGACGGTGACGACGCTGTGGGCGCAGGTGCTGCCGTTGACGGCAAGCGCCGACATCGCCGCCGGCAGCCTGGGCGCCGCCTTGCGTTTCCGAATTGTCGTGCGCGCGCGCGACGACGTCACGACCCGCCATCGCTTCGTCGACGGCGCGCACGTCTATCGCGTGATCGCCGCGCGCCTTTCCGCCGACCGCCGCTTCCTCGAGGTCGAGGCGGAAGAGCGCGAAGACTGAACAGAGGCTCATCCATGTCCACCGCCGCTTCAGCCGCGTTGCGTGCCGCCGTGCACGACGCGCTCGTCGCCGATGCCGCGCTCAACGCGCTGCTCGGCGGCCCGAAGATCTACGACGAGCCGCCGCGCGCGGCCGCGTTTCCCTACGTCACGCTGGGCGAAACCAGGATCGCCGACTATGCGACCGACGGCGACGCCAGCGAGGAGCATCAGCTCACCTTGCATGCCTGGTCGCGCCAGGGCGGTCACGCGCAGGCGCATATGATCACCGGCGCGCTGCTGCAGGCGCTCGACGATGCGCCGCTGACGCTCGCCGAGCACACCCTGGTCAATTTCCGCTTCGCCGTCGCCGACGTCCGGCGCGAAGCCGACGGCCGCACCTATCACGCGCTGGTGCGCTTCCGCGCGGTGACGGAGCCCGCTTAAAGCCAAGAGGACGCATTCGATGACCGCTCAGAAAGGCAAGGACCTGCTCGTCAAGATCGCCGACGGCGCGGGCTATACGACCGTTGCGGGCCTGCGCACGCGCCGGCTTTCCTTCAACGCCGAGACCGTGGACGTGACCGATGCGGAGTCCGCCAACCGCTGGCGCGAGCTGCTCGACGGTGCCGGCGTCAAGCGCGCCTCGGTATCGGGGCAGGGGCTGTTCAAGGACGCCGCCACCGACGAATTGATGCGCCAGACCTTCTTCGACGGCACGGTGGTGACTTATCAGATCGTCATTCCGGCCTTCGGCACCATGCAGGGCCCGTTCCAGATTACCACGCTGGAATTCGCCGGCGAGCACAACGGTGAGGTCACCTACACCATGACGCTGGAGTCGGCGGGCGAGCTGACGTTCGCGGCGGTGTAGGGGGCTCTGCTGATGCCTAACAAACACCGCGGCGAGATCGAGGCCGAGATCGGCGGCGCGCGGCGCACGCTGGTGCTGACGCTGGGCGCGCTGGCCGAGCTCGAGGCCGCCTTCGGCGCCGACGACCTGGTGGCGCTGACCGAGCGTTTCGGCAGCGGACGGCTGACCGCGCGCGATCTCACGCGCATCATTGGTGCGGGTCTGCGCGGCGCCGGCGAAACCGTGAGCGACGACGCGGTCGCGGCGATGCAAGTGGAGGGCGGCGCGCAAGGCTACGTGCGCATCGCCGCCGAACTGATCGAGGCGACGTTTGGCGCGTGAACCGGCGAAGATGCAGGCCTTCCCCTGGAAGCAGGCGATCGGCTTCGGGCTGGGTGTGCTGCGGCTTGCGCCGGATCAATTCTGGCGCATGACGCCGCGCGAACTGGCCTACGCCATTGAAACGGTGACCGGTCACACTGCGCCGCTCGACCGCGATGGATTGGCGCAACTTATGAAGAGTTATCCCGATGAGCTTCGTTGACCCCGGTTCGAGCGTGAGCGCGGCGAGCAGCGCCGCCAACGATCTGTCGAACACGCTCGACCTGATCCAGACCAAGACCGACAAGCTGAAACTCGACGTCGGCGGCTTCGCCGGCGCCATGACGCATGCCTTCACCCAGGCCGTGCGCGGCGGCAAGCAGTTCGACGACGTGCTGAAATCGCTGGCGTTGAAGCTGTCGGAGCTCGCTGTGAAGAGCGCGCTCAAGTCGGTGGCGGGCGGCCTGTCGGGCAGCCTGAGTAGTGTGCTGAACGGCGTCTTTGGGAGCGGCGGCACCGGCGGCCGGATCAGTCTGAACGCGATGGGGGCGATCAAGCCGTTCGCGGCCGGCGGGGTGATCGGCGCGCCGACTTACTTTCCGCTCTCGAATGGTGGGTTGGGGCTTGCCGGTGAGGCGGGGCCGGAAGCGATCGTGCCGCTGACGCGCGGCGCCGACGGCCGGCTTGGCGTCGCCATGAGCGGGCAGGCGGCGCCCAACGTGACCGTGCACATCAATACGCCGGACGTGTCGAGCTTCCATCGCTCGGAGGCCTACATCACCGGGCAGATCGCGCGCGCGGTGGCGCGCGGGCAGCGGAGCCTCTGATGTCATCCTTTCACGAAATCCTGTTTCCGCTCGACATCTCGCTCAAGAGTGCGGGCGGGCCGCAGCGGCGCACCGACGTGGTGGCGCTCGGCTCCGGCGCCGAGGAGCGCAACGCGCGCTGGAAGCATTCGCGCCGGCGCTACGATGCCGGCTACGGCGTGAAGACCTACGAGGCGCTATCGGAAGTGGTCGCCTTCTTCGAGGAGCGGCGCGGGCGGCTCTATGGCTTCCGCTGGCGCGACCGGCTCGATCATTCATCCGCTGCGCCGGACACCGGCGTAGCCTCGAGCGACCAGCTCATCGGTACCGGCGACGGCACGACCACCACGTTCCAACTGGTGAAGAGCTACGGCTCGGTCTATTCGCCCTATCAGCGGCCGATCGCCAAGCCGGTCACGGGCAGCGTGCGGGTGGCGGTGGACAGCACCGAAGCGACCGAGGGCACGGATTTCGCCGTCGATACCACCAGCGGCATCGTCTCTTTCCTGGCCGGCCATATTCCGGCAAGCGGCACGGCGATCACCGCCGGCTTCCTGTTCGACGTGCCGGTGCGCTTCGACACCGATTATCTCGAGGTGGACCTGTCCGCCTTCGCAGCCGGCGCCATTCCGAAGATCCCGCTGGTGGAAATCCGAGTCTGACGCATGCGCACCATCCCTTTCGGCCTGCAGGCCAAGCTCGACGGCGGCGCCACCACGCTGTGCCGCTGCTGGGTGATCGTTCGCGCAGACGGTGTGAGCCAAGGCTTCACCGACCACGACGAGGACGTTGCGCTCGACAGCGTCACCTGCCGCGCCGGCACCGGCTTGAGCGGTAGTGAAGCGACGCAGGCTTTCGATCTTGCGGTGACCGGCTCGGAAATTTCCGGCGCGCTCAGCGACGACACGCTCAACGAGGACGACCTCGCTGCGGGCTTGTACGACGCGGCGGCGGTCGAGCTGTGGCTGGTGGATTGGAGCGAGCCGAGTTTGCGTGTGCAGCTTGCGGCCGGCGCGCTGGGCGAGGTCAAGCGCGAAGGGCCGGCGTTCACCGCGGAAGTGCGCGGCGTGACGCAGAAGCTGGCGGAGCAATCCGGCCGGCTGTTCGCCGCCCGCTGCTCGGCCGACCTCGGCGATGCGCGCTGCAAGGTCGATCTGAGCGCCGCGGCCTTTAAGGGCAGCGGCAGCGTCATGGCGCTGACTGGAACGTCGAGCTTTGCCGTAAGCGGACTCGATGGCTTCGCCGAAGGCTGGTTTGCCGCCGGCAAGCTCACTTTCACAAGCGGTGCCAACAGCGGCCTCAGCATGGAAGTGAAATCGCACGGCAAGGGCACGAGCGTGAGCCTGGCGCTGTGGCAGGCGATGGCGCAGCCGATCGCGGTCGGTGACGCCTTCACCGTGACGGCCGGCTGCGACAAGCTGTTTGCGACCTGCCAGAGCCGCTTCAGCAATAGCACGAATTTCCGCGGCTTTCCGCACATCCCCGGCAACGATTTCGTCGTCAGCTATCCGGTGCAGGGCGAGCCCGGCTACAGCGGCAGCAGCCTGATCAAAGCGCAATGACCGAAACGATCTCCAGGACGATCACGCGCGCCGATGTCGTCGCCGAGGCGCGCGGCTGGATTGGCACGCCGTACCGGCATCAGGCTTCGCTGAAAGGCGTGGGTTGCGATTGCCTCGGGCTGGTGCGCGGCGTGTGGCGCGGCGTCATCGGGCCGGAGCCCGAGCGCGCGCCGCCTTATGCGCCCGACTGGGCAGAGGCGAGCGGCCGCGAAACGTTGGCCCAAGCGGCGGCGCGGCATCTGATCCCGATCGCGCTTGACGCTTTCGGTCCCGGCGACGTGCTGCTGTTCCGCTGGCGCGCGGGGATGCCGGCCAAGCACGCGGCCATCGTCACTACCGAGAGCACGATGGTGCATGCGCATGACGGCGCCGCGGTCGCAGAAGTCGCGCTGGCGCCGTGGTGGCGGCGGCGCCTGGCCTATGCGTTCCGGTTTCCGGGCGTGGTGGACTAACGCCGCATATTTAATCCGTCATCCTGAGGTGCGAGCGCGTAGCGCGAGCCATCGAAGGATGGCGGCCCGTGATTCATTGCCCGCCATCCTTCGAGGGCCGCTTCGCGGCCACTTCAGGATGACGGCGAAAGTATCATCATGGCAGCACTCGTTCTTTCAGTGGCCGGCTCCGCCGCCGGCGGCGCGGCGTTCGGACCGGCCGGGGCCATTGCCGGTCGCCTGGCCGGCGCGCTGGCCGGGCGGCTCGTCGACCGGTCGCTGTTCGCCACCAATACCGACCTTCATCGCGAGCGCAGCGTGCAGGGGCCGCGGCTTGCCGACCTGTCGGTGATGGCGTCGACGCCAGGATCGCCGATTCCGCGCGTCTACGGCCGAGCAAGGTTGTCCGGCCAAGTGATCTGGGCCACCAATCTCGAAGAAGTGGTGACGACCACCACGACCACGCAGACGGCCGGTGGCGGCGCGGGCGGCGGCAAGGGCATGGGCGGTGGTGGCGCGAGCGTCACAACGACGACGACCACGACCACTTACTCTTATTACGCCAATCTCGCGGTCGGCCTATGCGAGGGGCCGATCGGCGAAGTGTTGCGGGTTTGGGCCGACGGCAAGCCGCTCGATATCAGCGGGCTGACCGTGCGCATTTATACCGGCGACGAAGAGCAGACCGCCGATCCGCTGATCGTCGCCAAGGAAGGCGACGCGCCGGCCTATCGCGGACTCGCCTACGTGGTGTTCGAGCGCATGGCGGTGGCCGATTTCGGCAACCGCATTCCGCAGCTGTCATTCGAGGTGTCGCGCCCGGTCGGCCATCTGGAGAAGATGGCGCGCGCGGTGACCCTGATCCCCGGCACCACCGAGTTCGGTTACGAGCCGGCGACCGTGGTTCGCCAGTTCGGACCCGGCCAGTCGGCGCCGGAGAACCGGCATGTCAGCTACGCGGCATCCGATGTCGTCGCTTCGCTCGATGCTCTGCAGGCGGCGGCGCCTTCGGTGGAGAGCGTGTCGATCGTCGTCGCCTGGTTCGGCACCGACCTGCGCTGCGGGCGGTGCCGCGTTATGCCGTCGATTGACAACCGGGACAAGGCGACCTTCGGCGGCACTTGGTCGGTCGCCGGCGTCAGCCGCGGCAGCGCACGTCTGGTCTCGAGTTATGACGGCCGTCCAGCCTACGGCGGCACGCCGTCGGACGACAGTGTGCGCCACCTGATCGCCGAGCTGAAAGCGCGCGGCCTGAAGGTCACGCTCTATCCGTTCCTGGTGATGGACATCGCCGACGGCAACACGCTTGCCGATCCCTGGACCGGCGCGGCATCGCAGCCGGCTTACCCTTGGCGTGGGCGCATCACCTGCGATCCGGCGCCGGGGCAGGCGGGCTCGCCCGACGGCACGGCAGAGGCGGCAAGCCAAGTCGATGCCTTTTTCAGCGGTGGCTCGAACGCTTGGAACTACAACAACATGGTGCTGCATTACGCGCGGCTCGCCGCCGACGCGGGCGGGGTCGATGCCTTCCTGCTGGGTTCCGAGCTGAAGGCGCTCACGCGCGTACGTTCGGCGTCGGGCGTCTATCCGGCGGTCAATGCGCTGGTGTCGCTCGCGGCATCCGTGAAGGCGATCGCCGGGAGCAGCACGAAAGTGACCTACGGCGCCGACTGGACCGAATACGGCGCGCACGCGGTCGATGCCGACGCCAACGAAGTGCGCTTTCCGCTCGATGCGTTGTGGGCCTCATCGTCGATCGACGCCATCGGCATCGACTATTACGCGCCGCTTTCCGACTGGCGCGACGACGCCAACGCGCTCGATCGCGGTTTAAGCGACAGCATCTATCGCACCGATTATCTCGCCGGCAATCTCGCGCGCGGCGAAGGCTACGACTGGTATTATGCCGACGCGGCCGCGCGCGAGAGCCAGACTCGCGCGCCGATCACCGACGGTCTCGGCAAGCCGTGGACCTTCCGGCAGAAGGACATCTGGAATTTCTGGTCGCAGGCGCACTATGAGCGCGTCGACGGCGCTGAGCTTTCGAGCGCCACCGCGTGGACGCCCGAGAGCAAACCCGTTTGGCTGACCGAAATCGGTTGCCCCGCGGCCGACAAGGGCGCCAACCAGCCGAGCGTGTTTCCCGATGCGAAGTCGTCGGAAGCGGGCTTGCCGTATTTCTCGGACGGCACGCGCGACGACACCATGCAGCGGCGCATGCTCGAAGCCGTGCTCGGCGCTTTCGATCCGGCGTTCGGCGACGCCTCGCTCAACCCAGTCTCGTCGGTCACGGGCGAGCGCATGCTGCAGCCCGAGCGCATTTACTTGTGGAGCTGGGATGCGCGGCCGTTCCCGGTGTTTCCGGCGGCGACCGACGTGTGGCGCGACGGGCCGGATTGGGACACTGGCCACTGGCTGACCGGCCGGCTCGGCGCCGCGCCGCTCGATGGGCTGGTCGAAGCGCTGCTCGACGACTGCGGCGTGAGCGGCTACGACAGCAGTGAGCTGACCGACGTGGTCGACGGCTATGTGGTCGACCGCCCGATGACGGCGCGCGCCATGATCGATCCGTTGGCGCAGGCCTTCGCCTTCGAGGCGGCGGAGCAGGAGGGCGTGTTGCGCTTCCGCCAGCGCGGCGGCGCGCCGCTCATTGAGCTTGCGGAAGAGGATCTGGTGCTGCCCGACGCCGCGCCGCCGGCGCTGTTCACGCGCGGGCAGGAGAGCGACCTGCCGCGCGAGGTGTCCATTGGCTATACCGACCTTGGCGCCGACTACCTGCGCGCGGCGGCGGCGTCGCGTCGGCTGGTCGGGCATGCGACGCGCAGCGCGCACGCCGACCTCGCGCTGGTGAGCAACGGCGCGGAGATCGTGCGCCGCGCCGAGATCTGGCTGCAGGATCTATGGGCCGGGCGCGACTGCGCAGAATTCGCGCTGCCGCCGAGCCGGCTGGCGTTGACGCCGGGCGACGTCATTGGCGTGACCGTGAATGGGCGGCGACGTCTCGTCGAGCTCGACCAAATCTCCGATACCGAAAGCCGCGCCATCAAGGCGCGTTCCATCGATCCGGAAGTGTTCAACCTGCCGCTGACCAGTCCGACACGCCGCGCGCCGACGCTGCCGACGGCGGTCGGGCCCGTGCACGCGCTGGTGCTCGACCTGCCGACGCTGACTTCCGCGCTGCCCACGGTGCTGACGCGGCTGGCCGTGTTTGCCGACCCATGGCCGGGCGCGGAGGTGATCTGGAATTCGGTCGATGGTGCGAGCTTCACCCGGCTGGGCTTTGCCGCGGCGCCGGCGGTGGTCGGCGAGACGCTCGACGATCTGCCGGCGGGGCCGACCGCGCGCTGGCACGACGCCAGCTTCCGCGTTCAACTTTACGGCGGATCGCTGACGTCAGTGACCGATCTCGCGGTGCTCGCCGGCGCCAACGTCGCGGCGGTGCAACGCAGCGACGGCGCCTGGGAAGTGATCCAGTTCGCCAATGCGGAGCTGACCGGCGAACAGACGTATACGTTGTCGCGGCTGCTGCGCGGCCAGGCCGGCAGCGAATGGGCGATCGGGTCGCCGCTTGCCGCTGGCGCGCCCTTCGTGCTGCTCGACGGCAAGGTGGAGGCGATCGCCCGCGGCCTCGACGCGCTCGGCCGGACGTTCGAGCTGCGCGTGGTGGCCGTCGGCCGCGACACCGCGGACACGACCGCGCTGGCGCTCACAGCGACGCCGCAAGCGACGGCGCTGATGCCGCTCGCGCCGGTGCACCTGAAAGCGCGGCGCGGCGACGATGGCGTGATCTTCTCCTGGATCCGGCGCACGCGCGTCGACGGCGACAGCTGGGTGGGCGAGGTGCCGTTGGCTGAGGACAGCGAGCGATACGAACTCGACATCTTCGCCGACAGCGACGTCAAGCGGACGCTTCAGGTGACGAGCCCGAGCGCGCTTTATGCCGCTGCCGACGAGCTCGCCGACTTCGGCACGGCGCAAACGAGCCTGACCGTCCGGGTCGCGCAGCTTTCCGCCACGGTGGGGCGCGGCTTCACCACCACAGCCACGCTCGTTCCTTAGCACTGGGATTATCATGACCGACACGGCCAATCTCGGTCTGCCTTGCATCGAAGGCAGCCAGGCGCAGAAGCACGTCACCCACAACGACGCCCTGCGCATCCTCGACACGCTGGTGCAGCTCGCCGTTGCCGACCGCGATCTCACCGCGCCGCCCGCGTCGCCGGTGGACGGTCAGCGTTGGATCGTCAAGGCCGGCGCGACCGATGCCTGGGCCGGTCGCGACAATGCGGTCGCTGCCTGGCAGGACGGTGCCTGGCAGTTCTTGATGCCGCAGCTCGGCTGGCTCGCCTATATTGTCGATGAGGGCACGTTGCTCGCGTGGGACGGCTCCGCCTGGGGCGATTTCTTCGCCGCGGTGACGTCGATCCAGAACCTCGCCCTGTTTGGTATCGGCACCGCGGCCGACGGGACGAACCCGTTCAGCGCCAAGCTCAACAAGGCGCTGTGGACGGCGAAGACCGTGGCCGAAGGCGGCGACGGCGATCTGCGTTACAAGTTCAACAAGGAAGCTTCGGCCAACACATTGTCGCTGTTGTTTCAAGACGGTTATTCGGGCCGTGCCGAGATCGGCACCGTTGCCGACGACAATCTCAGCATGAAGGTTTCGGCCGACGGGGCGACCTGGCATCTCGGCCTTTCGATCGACAACGGTAGCGGCAAGGTCGATCATCCGCAGGGCGGAAAGTTCTCGGCCTTCGTGAACTACGACGACTATCACGCCGCCGGTGCGTTCGCGAAGATCGGCTTCAATGTCGCCAATCACAACGACCAGGGCGTTTTTTCGGCCAGCAACAACGATTTCACCGCCGCGGTGGACGGCTACTATCAGGTCTCCGCGCATTACCTCTTCAAGAAGAACGCCAGCCTGCCGACGCGGATCATGCTGGCATTGTTCGTGAACGATAGCGAAGCCCCGCAAACGCGCGTGCTTACCGATACGGTCGTCGATCAGGGCAGTTGTCTGCATACCAGTGCGGTACTGAAGCTGTCGGCGGGCGACGTCGTCGGTGCGCGCTGTCAGTTCGTCAGCAACGATGGCTACGTGGCGGCGGATTACAACCACTTCGCCGCCGCCCGTGTAGCCTGACCGCGCGCGTTCCATCGCAAATCAGTTCGATTTTCACCGAGTGAGGCTGCCGTGGCAAAACAAAGCTACGACGAGGCGCTGCGGCGCCTGCTGGCGCACGAGGGCGGCTACACCAATCATCCCGCCGATCCCGGCGGCCCGACCAACTTCGGCATCACCATCCACGACTACCGCCGCTACGTGAAGCCGGGCGCAACCGCCGCCGACGTCAAAGCGATGACGGTGAGCGAGGCCAAACGCATCTATCGCGCCAAGTACTGGGACGCGCAGCGCTGCGACGAATTGCCGGCCGGCGTCGATTACGCCGTGTTCGACTACGGCGTGAATTCCGGCATCGGGCGCTCGAAGAAAGTGCTGCAACGCGTGGTCGGCGTGAAGGCGGACGGCGTGCTGGGTCCGCTGACCATGTGCGCGGTGAACGCCAGCGATCCCAAGGCGGTCGTCATCGCGATCTGTGACGAGCGGCTGCGCTTCCTGAAGCGATTGCGCACCTGGCCGGTGTTTGGCCGCGGCTGGGGCCGGCGGGTCGCCGAGGTGAAAGCCGTGGCGCTGGCGTTCGCCGCCAACGCGTCGGTGCCGGCGACGAGCGACAGGATCGCGAGCGGCAAGGGCGCGCTCGCGAAGCCGACCAACAAGGCGGCCGCGGCCGCCGGGGCCATTGCGGCGGCCGGTGCCGCGGCGGCGCAGCGGGCGCACGCGGGCGGCTTCTCGATCGACGTCATCGTCCTCATCGCCGCGGTTGCGATCATCGCGGCGGTTGCCGTCGTGCTGTTGTGGTCCCGGCACCACGCCAAGGCGCAGGAGGCCCCGGCGTGAAACGGTCGTTTTTCGACGCGTGCGATCTCATCGGCATTGCGATGCTGGCGGCGCTGCTCATCGGCGTCGTCGCATTCGCGGGTCACTAAAGAAGGAAGCTTCACCCATGTGGGACAAGATCAAGGCCTGGTTCGCGCATTCGGTCACCATCCTGTGGGCGCGCCTGGTGACGCTCGGCGGCGCCGTGCTGGCGGCGCTGGTGTCGCTGTCCAACGATCCCAATGTCGGCGCTGCCATCCACAGCGTGCTGCAGCCGAAACTCATTCCCTATTACGTGATCGCCATCGGCCTTGTCACGGAGCTGGCGCGCCGGCGTACCGTGGGGCGAGCGTGATCCCGAAAAGTGGGAACCGGTTTTCGGAAAAGATCACGCGCAAAATAAAAGAAGGGTAGAGTATGTTCGCGACCGTTCTCGGCTGGCTCGGCAACCTGCTCGGCGGCCCCTTCGCCAAGGCGGCGGTCGACGCCTATCGCGCCAAGCTCGCTTCCGACAACACCAGCGCGAGGATCGCCGCCGACCTGAAGGCGCGTGAGCTGGCGGTTCAACAACGAGAGCGCGAACTGGCGACGCAGGCGGTGATCGCGGAGCAGGGGCGCTGGTACACCGCGCTGCCGCGCCCGTTGTTTGCCTTCGCCTTCATTATATATGTGTGGAAGGTGGTGGTGTGGGACACTGTGCTGGGCCTCGGCACCACTGGCGTGCTTTCGGGCCAGGTGGCGCAGTGGGCGATGATCGTGCTCACCGCCTATTTCGGCGGCCGCAGCCTGGAGAAAGTGGCGCGGATTCTCGGGCGCAAGTAGGCCGGCTTGGCAGAGCCGTCCGTGCCCGCCACACTCTCCGCGATTCCTGCGGAGGTCCTGACCTGATGGACGTTTTCGAAGCCGTTGCTTCCCGTTTCTCCTGCCGCGCCTTTCTGCCAACCCCGGTGCCCGAAGCGACCGTGCGCGACATCGTCGAACGGGCGGCGCGGGCGCCGTCGGCCGGCAACATGCAACCCTGGCGCATCTACGCCATCGCCGGCAAGCGGCTCGAGGCGCTGAAGGCCACGCTGGTGCCGCGCATGGACGAATTGCCGAAAGGCGAGGGCGGCGACTACCGCATCTATCCCGATCCGATGGAAGAGCCCTACCGTGCCCGCCGCTTCGAGGTGGGCGAGTTGCTCTACAAGTCCATCGATGTGCCGCGCGCCGACAAGCCGGCGCGCTACCGGCAATACGCCCGCAACTTCACGTTCTTCGGCGCGCCGGTCGGGCTGTTCTTCGCGCTCCGGCGCGACTTCGGCGTGGCGCAATGGGCCGACATCGGCGGTCTGCTGCAGGCCGTCACGCTGCTCGCCCGCGGCCACGGCCTGCACACCTGCCCGCAACAGGCGTGGGTGTCTTTCCACCGCACCGTGCGGTCCTTCCTCGATCTCCCCCCCGAATTCATGATCTACTCCGGCATGGCGCTGGGCTTTGCGGACGAAACCGCCCCGATCAACGCCTGGCGCGCCCCGCGGGCGCCGCTCGACAGCGTCGCGTCGTTCGAAGGGTTTGAAAGCTAGTGGTCCGCTTCCGACATTTGTATCCCGTTGCTGTGAGTTCCTGAGCAAATGTCGGAAGCAAAGGACCACTAGCAAATATTTGATTCTAGTGGAGCTTTGAATTTGACATTTGATGATCGACTTGCCGCGAATGGGGTATCAAATGTCAAATTCGCTCCACTAGCTTTGTTCAGGTCGCATTCACCGGCCGCCCCCTAGGACAGCCCGCATGCCGGTCATTCGCCGCCTTTTCGCCCTTCTTTTGCTTGGCTTCCTGGCCATGGGAGCGACGTCGGCCGTCGCCGCCAACCACGCGCGCCGCGCCTGCCTGACCAAGGCCGAGCAGCGCGCGGCGGTCGCAAGCCATCGGGCGATTTCGCTCGGCCGCGCTATCAAGTCCGCGCATCGCCATGGCCATCATGGCGAGACGTTGCGGGCCCGGCTTTGCCACCGCGGCAGCAGGCTCGTCTATGTGCTGACTCTGCTGCCGCGCAATGGCAAAGTGCGGCGCGTGACCGTCGATGCGGCCAATGGCCGTGTGATCGGCGGACACTGACCGGAGCTGACCAATTTGCGCCTGCTCGTCGTCGAGGACGACCCCGACCTCAATCGCCAGCTCGCGACCGCGTTGACCGACGCCGGCTACGTCGTCGACCGCGCCTTCGACGGCGAGGAGGGGCAGTATCTCGGCGAGGCCGAGCCCTACGACGCCGTCATCCTCGATATCGGCCTGCCCAAGATGGACGGCATTTCGGTGCTGGAGGCCTGGCGGCGAGCCGGCCGCGCCATGCCGGTGCTGATGCTGACGGCGCGCGACCGCTGGAGCGACAAGGTGCAGGGCTTCGACGCCGGCGCCGACGACTACGTCGCCAAGCCGTTCCACATGGAGGAGGTGCTGGCGCGGGTGCGCGCGCTGCTGCGCCGCTCCGCCGGCCACGCCATGAGCGAGTTCGCCTGCGGGCCGGTGCGGCTCGACACCCGCACCGGGCGCGTGTCGGTCGACGGCAACCCGGTCAAGCTCACCAGCCATGAATACCGGCTGCTCGCCTATCTGATGCACCACGCCGGCCGCGTGGTCTCGCGCACCGAGCTCGTCGAGCATCTCTACGACCAGGACTTCGACCGCGATTCCAACACCATCGAGGTGTTCGTCGGCCGTATCCGCCGCAAGCTCGGCGTCGACATCATCCAGACCCTGCGCGGTCTGGGTTATCTGCTCAGCCCGCCCGATGCGCCCTAACTCCCTCGCGCTGCGCCTGTTCGTCTCCGCCACCGCCTGGGCGGTGATCATCCTGTTCATTACCGGCATCGTGCTGTCGTCGCTCTACCGCCACGCGGTCGAGCGCTCGTTCGACCGCCGGCTCAACGTCTACCTGCGCACGCTCGTCGCCGATCTCGCCGCGCCCGAGGACGCCACCGAGGCGTTTCCGCAATCGATCAGCGAGCCGCTGTTCAAGCTGCCGCTGTCGGGTTGGTACTGGCAGGTGACGCGGCTCGATCCCGGCAAGCACGAGGTGCGGTCGTCGCGCTCGCTGTGGGACCGCGGCCTGCCGCACCTCGCGGACGAGGGAGTCGCGCCCGGTCCCGACGGATCGCGCGAGGGCTACGTCGCCGGTCCCGAGCACCAGAACCTGCGCCAGGTCGAGCGCACCATCGACCTCGGCAAGGAGGGCCATTATCTGGTGGCGGTCGCCGGCGATGCCGCCGAGATCGACGATGAGATCGGCCAATTCGACCAAGCGCTGGCGATCACCTTCACGATTCTGGCGGCGGTGCTGCTGCTCACCACCATGTTCCAGGTGCGCTTTGGTTTGGCGCCGCTCAAGCGTATCACCGACAGCCTCGCCGCCATCCGCGCCGGGCGCAGCGAGCGTCTCACTGGCACGTTTCCCGAAGAGATCGCGCCGCTGGCGCGCGAGACCAACGCGCTGATCGACGCCAACCGGGAGATCGTCGAGCGCGCGCGCACCCACGTTGGCAATCTGGCGCACGCGCTGAAGACGCCGCTGTCGGTGATGGTCAACGAAGCCTCGGCGCGGTCGTCCGATCCGCTTGCCGGCAAGGTGCTGGAGCAGGCGGCAATCGTGCGCGACCAGGTCGCGCGCCATCTCGAGCGCGCGCGGCTCGCGGCCCGCCACAGCATGCTCGGCACCGTGACCGACGTGGCGCCGGTGGTGACCGCGCTGGTGCGCACCATGGACAAAATCCATCGCGACCGCGGCCTTGCCGTCGACGTGCGCGCCGACGACGCGGCGCGCTTTCGCGGCGAGCGGCCCGATCTCGAGGAGATGGCCGGCAATCTGGTCGACAACGCCTACAAGTGGGCGGGCTCGCGCGTCTCCATCGAAGTCGCGCGCGCGCCGGCCACAGCGGAAAGCAACGCCGAAACCGTGCGCATCACCGTCGACGACGACGGGCCCGGGCTCTCGGCGGCCGAGCGCGAGCAGGTCGCCAAGCGCGGGTTGCGGCTGGACGAGAGCAAGCCGGGCTCCGGATTGGGGCTCTCCATCGTGACCGATCTTGTCGGGCTCTACGGCGGAAGCCTGAAGCTCGGCGCTGCCCCGCTCGGCGGCTTGCGCGCCGAACTCGTGCTGCCGGCAGGGTGATGGGCGCTGCGTGAGCGCGCCGATTCTTTGCATATCCCCTGCCGGACTTTTGCCCTATTCGTCCCGTCACGTAGTCGTTATTATCCGCCAACCGACGGATTCTCTTGGTTTCATGTCGATTTCCCCGGGGGTCGCAATGTCCGCATTCAAGTTTGCTGTCATCGCCGCTATTGGTCTCATGCTTGCCGGCTGTGCCAGCTCGCCCTATGGCCGTGGCCCGGGCCCGCGCGAAAACACGGGCACGCTGCTCGGCGCCGGCGGTGGCGCACTCTTGGGCGCGGCGGTGGCTGGCGGTGGTACCGGCAGCCGGCTGGCGGGTGCCGCGATCGGTGGTCTGCTCGGCGGCCTGATCGGCAACCGCATCGGCGCCTCGCTCGACGAGCAGGACCGCCGGCGCGCCTATGCCGCCGAGGAAAATGCGCTGGAACATGGCCGTTCGGGCGTCGCCACCTCGTGGCGCAACCCGGATAGCGGCCATTACGGAGCGGTCGTGCCGGGCCCGGCCTACGTGGACAACGGCCGCCACTGCCGCTCCTACACCCATACCATCTATATCGGCGGTCAACCGCAGACCGCCCGCGGCGTCGCCTGCCGCAATCCGGATGGAACGTGGACCACGCGGAGCTGACGCCTTCGGACAAATCCGGCCAAACATCCTTAAAGCGTTCTTAACGCTCGCTGCGCTATCAAGGGACCTCACGCTCTATTGGGGGGCCCTTGAAAGCGGGATTGGGCCGGCGATGGTCAACGCCGAGACGATCGAACGATTGCGGCAGTAACTCGTGGCGCTCTCGCCCGAGGCGCGCACGCTGTTGATCGGCGAACTGGAGCGCGCGGTGCTGCGCGGCGACGATGACAGCGGCGCCGAACTCGTGCTCGCGCAACTGCGCCGCATCGCGCGGGACGACCGCGACGGCACCCCGCGCGTCAGCAACATCGCCCGCCTGTTCTTCCGCCCGCTCGAGCCCTTCCTGGTATCCGACCGCGAGCGCGAGCACCCCGGTCGCATCGCGCGGTCCTCGCGCGAAGCGCTGTGGACATGGGTGCGGCGCGACCTCCTGCGCGAAGACGCCAAGGTCACGATCGACGGCGCACTCGCGGTCGCCTCCGCCGGCGACGGCGCCGCGCGCATGGCCGAGACGCCCTACGCGGTCGCGGTGGCCGTCGTGCTGATGGATGCCGAACGGCAGATCGACGAACTGCGCACCGAGCTCGATCCGCCGTCGGACGGCGCCTGGGCGCGCGCCATCGCCGGCCACCGCGCGCAGATCGCCGATACGCTGCGTTTCGAGATCGACAACGTTCCCGACCGCGTGCGGCGCATGCTGTGCGTGCGCAAGGCGGCCGACATCCGGCCCCATTCGACGCTCGATCCCGGCGATGTGGCCGATACCGAGGCACTGCTGAAGTTCATCGGCGTCTGCCGGCAGTTCGCCGGCGAACTTGCCACCAACGAGATCACGCGGCGCACCGTGTCGGCGCTCGCGGACCTCCTGCAGCGCGGCACCCGGGCGCTGGCCGAGAGCCTGCGCCACGCCGGCAACGAAGACCGTGCCTTTCGGCAGTCGCAGCTCGACGCCGCGGTCCGTTTCTGTGCCCAGGTTTTGGAGCCGGATCTGGCCGCGGAGCTGCGCGCGGTGGCGGACGACGCCGGCGCGCAGGAGGCGTCCGAGCCGCGGGAGGAGTCCCAGGCCCCCGAGATACCCGAACGCAAGGCCGCCTGGGCCTGAAGGCCGGAATTCCCGCCTTTTTCGGCTATTTCCGCTATTTCATCTTGCGCATTGCCGCCATGATTGCGCGTGATGTATGCCCTAACGGGGCGCGGCTCCCGGGGCCGACGAGAAGCAAGCCAGGTAACGCTATCCGATGACCTTGTGGTTGGTGTTTGCGCTGATGACCGCGGCGGCGGTTTTCGCGGTGTTGTGGCCGCTGTCCTGGCGCGGCGCAAGCGCGCGCGCGCAAGGGGGCAGCGACCTTGCCGTCTATCGCGACCAGCTCGGCGAAATCGCGCGCGACCGCGCCGCCGGCCTGATCGGCGAATCGGAGGCCGAAGCCGCCAAGGTCGAAGTGTCGCGCCGGCTCATCGCCGCCGCCGACAGCGAACAAGCCGGCAAGACGGTCGACGCGGCGCCGCAGGCCCGCGACCGATCGTCGCTTTGGCGTCTGCTGGTGCCGGCCGGCGCCGCCGCGCTTTATATCCATCTCGGCTCGCCGCAGTTGCCGGGCAAACCGCTCGCCGCCCGCCTCAAGACCATCCACGAGAAAAGTCCGATCGCCAAGCTGGTGGCGCAGGTGGAAACCCATCTCGCTAAGAATCCGAACGACGCCCGCGGCTACGAAGTGCTGGCGCCGGTCTACCTCAGGCTTGGCCGCTTCGAGGACGCGGTGCGCGCGTGCCGCAAGATCATCGTGCTCGCGGGCGACAGCGCCACACGCGAAGCCGACCTCGGCGAGGCGCTGGTCGCCGCCGCCAATGGCGTCGTCACCGACACTGCCAAGAACGCGTTCGAGAAAGCGCTCAAGCTCGACCCGAACGAGTTGAAGGCGCAGTTCTTCACCGGTGTGATGGCGCAGCAGGACGGCGACAATGAGAAAGCCGCCGGCATCTGGCGCGGCATGCTGGCAAGAGCGCCGGCCAATGCGCCCTGGGCGCCGGCCGTGCGTCAGGCGCTGGCGCGCATCGGCAGACCGGTGGCGCCGCCGGCCGGCGCGACCGCCTCCGGCACGCCGCGCGGGCCGACCGCGGCGCAGATCGCCGGTGCGTCCAACCTGAGCCCGAACGATCGCGCCGCCATGATCCGCGGCATGGTCGCAAAGCTTGCCGCACGCCTCAAGCAGAACGGCGATGACGTCAACGGCTGGGTGCGGCTGGTGCGCTCCTATCGCGTGCTCGGCGACATGCAGAAGGCGCATGCCGCCATGGTCGACGCCGAGAAAGCGCTGAAGGACAAACCCGACAAGCTGCGCACCTTCAAGGAAGCCGCCGCCAATACGGCCGGTCCGGCGGCGGCGCCTGCCGCCGCGCCGTTGGCCACCGTGCCCGGGCCGAGCGCGGCCGATGTCGCCGCCGCGAGCAAGAGGAGCACCGCCGATCGCAGTTCCATGATCCACACCATGGTCGCGCGGCTTGCCGACCGGCTGAAGCAGAACGGCGGCGATGTTGCGGGATGGCAACGGCTGTTGCGTGCTTATATGGTGCTGGGCGAGCGCGACAAGGCGGTGGCCGCCGCCGCCGACGCGCGCAAGGCACTTGCCGCCGAGCCGGCCAAGCTTCGTGAGCTTGACGATATGATCAAGAGCCTGGGGCTCGCAAGTTGAGCCGGAACGTGAACAGGACCTAGGACCTGACGAGAAATGACCCGCAAGCAAAGACGCTTGGTTCTGATCGGTGGCAGCGGCGTGGTGCTGGCGGTGGCCGTCGGCCTGGTGCTGAACGCCATGAGCGGGTCGATCGCGTTGTTCCGCTCGCCGAGCGAGATCGCCACGCAACATTTGGCAGTGGGAACCCGCGTGCGCATCGGCGGCCTGGTCGAGAACGGCAGCGTCAAGCGCGGCGGCGATCTGCGCATCCGTTTCAAGGTTACCGACGGCAAGCACGCCATCGCGGTGCGCTACCAGGGCCTGGTGCCGGATCTGTTCCGTGAAGGGCAGGGGGTCGTGGCCGAGGGCAAGATCGAGCCCGGCAACACGCTTCTCGCCGATACGGTGCTGGCTAAGCACGACGAGCGCTACATGCCGCGCGAGGTGGTGGAAGCCTTGAAGAAGGCCGGCCGCTGGAAAGAGGGAGCGACGCAAACCGCGAATGACGCGGCGTTGAGCGCCTCGACGAGTATGACGTCAGGCGTCGCGAAGGGAGCTGCGCAATGATCCCCGAACTCGGTCACTACGCATTGGTGTTGGCGCTGGCGCTCGGTCTCATCCAGGCGGTGGTGCCGGTGATCGGCGCACGAACCAACGACGGCACGCTGATGCGGCTCGCCAACTCGACCGCATTGATGCAGTTCTTCTTCGTCGCGCTGTCGTTCGCCGCGCTGGTGACGTGCTTCGTCACCTCGGATTTTTCGGTGCGCGTCGTTTACGAGAATTCCCATTCGCTGATGCCGCTGGTCTACAAGTTCACCAGCGTGTGGGGAAACCACGAAGGCTCGATGCTCTTGTGGGTGCTCATCCTGTCGTTCTTCGGCGCGCTGGTCGCCGCCTTCGGCAGCAACCTGCCGCTCAGCCTGAAGGCGCTGGTGCTTGCCGTGCAGTCGTGGGTGGCCTCCGCCTTCTATCTCTTCATCCTGCTCACCTCCAATCCGTTTATCCGCCTGTCGCCGGCGCCGTTCGAGGGCCGCAGCCTCAACCCGGTGCTGCAGGATCCCGGCCTCGCCGTGCACCCGCCGATGCTCTATCTCGGCTATGTCGGCTTCTCGATCGCCTTTTCCTTCGCCATCGCCGCGCTGATCGACGGTTATTACGAGCTCGGCTGGGGCGGCTTCTGGTTCTGGGATCCGGTGGAGAACGCTTCGCTGATGCCGTGGCTCGCGGGCACCGCGCTCTTGCATTCCGCCGTGGTGATGGAAAAGCGCAACGCGCTGAAAGTCTGGACCATCCTGCTTGCCATCCTCACCTTCTCGCTGTCGCTGGTCGGCACCTTCCTGGTGCGCTCGGGCGTGCTCACCTCGGTGCATGCCTTCGCGGTCGATCCGCGCCGCGGCATTTTCATCCTCGCCATTTTGGTCGTGTTCATCGGCGGCGCGCTGACGCTGTTCGCTTGGCGCGCGCCGCTGTTGAAGCAGGGCGGCCTGTTCGCGCCGGTGTCGCGCGAGGGCGCGCTGGTGCTCAACAACCTGTTCCTTACCACCGCCTGCCTGACGGTCGTGGTCGGCACGCTTTATCCGCTGGCGCTGGAGGCGCTGACCGGCACCAAAATCTCGGTCGGCCCGCCTTACTTCAATCTCACATTCGCGCCGCTGTTCGTCCCGCTGATGTTTGCGATGCCGTTCGGGCCGCTACTGGCCTGGAAGCGCGGCGACTTGCTGGGGGCGGCGCAACGGCTGATGGTGGCCTTCGGTGTCGCCCTGGTGGCGGTAGCGATCGGTTTCGCGATCGCCAGCGGCCGTTCGATGCTGGCGCCGTTCGGTATCGGTCTGGCGTTCTTCGTGATCCTCGGCGCGCTGACCGATCTGGTCGAGCGCACCGGTCTGTTCCGCTCGCCGTTTGCGACCGTGCGGGCGCGCGCCAAGGGCCTGCCGCGCTCGAGCTGGGGCACGGCGGTCGCCCATTGCGGGCTGGCGCTGACCCTGCTCGGTATCGTCTGCGTGACCAACTGGGAGGCCGAGCGTATCGTCGCGGTTAAGCCGGGGCAGACGGTTTCGCTTGCCGGCTACGACTTCACGTTCGACGGTTTGCGGAACGAGACCGGGCCGAACTACACCGCGCTTGCAGCGCGCTTCACCGTGCGCGAAGGCGGCGTGCCGATCGGCGTGATGGAATCGGCGCGGCGCAATTTCGGCGCGCGCAGCATGACCACGACGGAATCGGCGCTGATGACGCGCGGCCTGAACCAGCTTTACGTATCGCTTGGCGACAACGAAGCCGGCGGCGCGGTCGGTGTGCGCATCTATTACAAGCCGATGGTGCTGCTGATCTGGATCGGCGCCGTCGTGATGATGCTGGGCGGCGCGCTGTCGCTGTCCGACCGGCGCTTGCGGGTGGGGGCGCCCAAGCCGGCCCGGAAGCCGGCGGCGAAGTCGCCGCTGCAGCCGGCGGAGTAGAGATCGATGCGCCGGCTTGCCCTGATCGCCTTCCTGCTCACGCTGCTCGCGCCGAGCGCGGCGCTGGCGGTGCGCCCCGACGAGATGCTGAAGAACCCGGCGCTCGAAGCGCGCGCGCGACATCTCTCCGGCGAACTGCGCTGCATGGTGTGCCAGAACGAATCGATCGAGGCATCGAACGCGCCGCTCGCGCACGATCTACGCGTGCTGGTGCGCAAGAAGATCACGGAAGGCCATACCGACAAACAGATCCTCGATTTCCTGGTCGCGCGCTACGGCGAGTTCGTGCTGCTGCGCCCGCGTTTCGAATGGCACACGCTGCTGCTGTGGGGGGCGCCGCCGGCGGCGCTGTTGGCCGGCATGGTCGGCATCCTCTTCGCCATGCGCAAGCGCAAGTCGGGCGGCAGCGAGCCCGCGACGCTGAGCGCCGAGGAAGAGAAACGGGTTGCGACTTTGGTGGAACCGCCGGCCGGCTGACCCGCCATGTAAACCTTTGAATTTCAAATAAAAAATTACACCCCCACCTTACAAAAGTTTAATCCTCCCGACAGGACGCTGTAAGGCGCGCTCCGCCATCTTCGAACTCAACAAAGACGCACTCGATTACGGCTTCTCGATTGCGTCTTGGCGACATCCGGTGGAGCTTCCCTTTGACAAGCGCGAGCGAAAATTCCGCTCCTGTATCGCCCCAGCGGCGACGTGCGCTGTCGGTCCGCCGTGTCGCGCTGCTCACCACCTATATTGCCGGTCTCGGCGCCGCCGCTCTCGTGCTCGGCCCCGGCCTCGACGTCATGCAGGGCTACACCGCCGCCCACGCTCAGAACCTGAGCGAGCAGGCGCACAAGCTGCGGGCGCCGGTCGGCTTCGCTGATGTCGTGGCCAAGGTGAAGCCGGCGGTGATGTCCGTTCGCGTCAAGATGAACGGCGATTCGTCGACCGACGGCTTTGACAACAACGACAACAGCGTTCCGCCGGGCTTGCGTGAATTCTTCCGTCACTTCGGCATGCGGGGCTTCCCCGACAACACGCCGAAGGGGCATGGCCATCACATGATCCTCGGCCAGGGTTCCGGCTTCTTCATTTCGGCGGACGGCTACGCCGTCACCAACAACCACGTGGTGGAGAATGCCGAGAGCGTCGAGGTCAAGACCGACGACGGCAAGACGCACAAGGCCAAGGTGATCGGCACCGACCCGCGCACCGATCTGGCGCTGATCAAGGTTGACGGCAGCGGCTATCCGTTTGTGAAGCTCGCCGACAAGCAGCCGCGCATCGGCGACTGGGTGCTGGCGGTCGGCAATCCCTATGGCCTGGGCGGCACCGTGACCGCCGGCATTCTGTCGGCGCGCAATCGCGAAGTCGGCAACAACATCGATCAAATGCTCCAGATCGACGCGCCGATCAACAAGGGCAATTCGGGCGGTCCGACGTTCGATACCGAAGGCAACGTGATCGGCGTCAATACGGCGATCTTTACGCCCTCCGGCGGTTCGGTCGGTATCGCCTTCGCGATCCCCGCGGACACCGTGAAGACCGTGATCGGCCAGCTCAAGGCGCACGGTATGGTCACGCGCGGCTGGCTCGGCGTTCAGATCCAGCCCATCACCAAGGACATCGCCGACACCCTCGGCCTGAAGGAGGCGCGGGGGGCGCTGGTCACGGATCCGCAGCCGAACAGCCCGGCGGCGAAAGCCGGTATCAAGGCCCGCGACGCCATCGTCGCTGTCAACGACAAGCCGGTGAAGGATCCCCACGATCTCGCCGAGAAGATCGGCGCCATGGCGCCGGGCACCAAGGTGACGCTCGGCATCATGCGCGACCACTCCGACCGGTCGGTCTCGGTGACGCTCGGAACCTTCCCGAAGAAGCTCGAGGCCAGCATCGATACGTCGCCGCAGCATAGTAAGCGGAGCGACGGCAAGGTCGAGCTCGGCAAGTTTGGCCTGACCCTGGCGCCGGCCAAGAAGGTCGCCGGCGCGGGCCATGAAGGCGTGGTGGTGACCGACGTCGATTCGGGCGGCGTTGCCGCCAGCCAAGGTTTCTCCACCGGTGACGTGATCCTCGCCGTTGCCGGCAAGAACGTTTCGACACCCGAGGAGGTGCGCAACGAGATCGCGAGCGTGCGCTCGCAAGGCAAGCGCGCCGTACTGATCCGTGTGAAGTCGGGTTCCGATACCCACTTCGTTGCCCTGCCGATCAAGCAGGGCTGAGTTTGAGAGCGTCTCATCGGCATCCGTCGCCCCCGCCGGTGGAATGGTCTCAAGGGACGGGCTTCGGCCCGTCC
>JARRQH010000024.1:0-17753 GCA_037381985.1 Pseudolabrys sp. | reverse complement strand
AGCACGTTGAAATAGAGCGCGGTCATGATGGTGGCGAGCGAGGCGGAGGAGGCCTGGTGGCCGCCGACCTTCAGGCCGTCGGTATTCTCGCGCAGGTGGTTGGCGTTGTGGATCGTCCAACTCGCCAGCCACAACACCTTGCGCTCCAGCGCCCCAAGGGTCGTCAGATCGTCGGACGGGATACCGGACTTGGCCATGGCGTTCGCCTGCGTTGCCTCGTGAAAAAGCTACTATCCGGGTTGAGTCCTGGCGAAAGTTGCCAAAGGGAGCTATCCTGAGGCATCAAATTGGCTGATTGCAGCAATAATATGCGTCAAAAGAGCAGAATATGCCAAGCCCGGATCTCGACGCCATCGACCTGAAGATCCTGCGCCACCTGCAGGACGACGGCCGCCTCAGCCTCGCCGACCTTGCCGCCAAGGTGGGGCTGTCGCCGTCGCCGTGCCTGCGCCGGGTACGGCTCATGGAGAAGGCCGGCGTCATCGCGCGCTACGTGGCCGTGCTCGACCAGCGTGCGGTGGGGCTGCCGGTCAGCGTGTTCGTGTCGGTGAAGCTCGAGAAGCAGCGCGAGGAGCTACTCGACCGTTTTGCCAAGACCATCGCGCGCTGGCCGGAAGTGCTCGAGTGCTATCTGATGACCGGCCCGCGCGATTACTGGCTGCGCGTGGTGGTGCCGGATCTCGCCGCCTATGAGCGCTTCCTCAAGCAGAAGCTGACCCGGCTCGAAGGCATCGCCTCGATCGAGTCGAGCTTTGCGCTCGAGCAGGTGAAGTACACTAACGTGCTGCCGGTGGCCTAGCGCATGATCCCGAAAAGTGGGTACCGGTTTTCGTACAAGATCATGCGCAAATAACTACCGCGCTTCCGACGCCAGGTGACTCTTCTTCGCCGGCACGTTGAGCACCGTCTTGCAAGCGGCCGGCAGGTTGGCGAGCATGATCTGCTTGCGCGGCTTGTGGTGCTTGGCGGGCTTGGGGTGCAGCACCCGGTCGGAGAACCAATAGGCCAGCGCCTTCTTGCTGCAGCCGTCGCCGCTTGGCACCGGCGGCTGATGGCGGCAATGCGGCGAACTGGCCGGGCACTTCAGCCGCACGTGGATGTGACTGGTGTGGCCGTACCAGGGCCTGAGCTTCGCCATCCAGGCGTAATGATGCTTGCCTTCGAGCGCGCACATCTTTTCTTTGATCGCCGCGTTGACCAGCACGCGCTCAACCACGGGCTCTTCGGCGACGGCACGCAGGAACTTGGCGTCGGCAATCGTGAAGTTCTTGTTCACCGACAGGCCGTCTGCCGCCACCATGTGCGTGGCCGACATTGTCTCCCGTTGCTTGCGCGTCAGGGTATGGTCCGGCATCGGCGTGTACCAGATGTCGACGTCGAGCCCGACCTGGTGGCTCCTGTGGCCGTAGGGCAGAGGGCCGCCGCGCGGCTGCGCCATGTCGCCGATCAGGATGCCGTGCCAGCCGGTGGCCTTGGCGGTATCCGCCGAAACGCGCTTGATGAAGCGGACGAGCTCGGGGTGGCCCCAGTTGCGGTTGCGCGACAGGCGCATGGCCTGCCAGTGCGGTCCGTCAGGTGGCAGTTCGATGGCGCCGGCGAGGCAACCCTTCGAGTAATAGCCGATGACGCGCGACTTGCCGACGGACGGCAGCTTGACGGCCCCGAACAGTTCCTTGGCCGGCTCGGTGCGCTCGATCAGCTCCCTGGTGATGTTGGGGCGTTTCTCCGGCAGCGGGGTCATGACGATGGCCGGCTTTGGCTCCGACTTCGTCTTCGGCGCGGTGACGACCGGCGTGGGTGTTTCCGTAGGCGTGGGCGCTTGCGAAGACTTCGCCGCGGCGGCGGGCTTTTCGCTCTGCTCCGTCTGCGCCGGTGATGGCGTGGTCGCGACTGGCGCCTGCGCATCGGACCGCGCCACGACGAGGACGTCGCCGCAAACGGCGAGAACAACGGCCAAGACGAGGACGACCCGGATGTTCATGGTCGCTTCCTCTAGCGCCTTCCACGAAGCCTGTCAGGTAAATTGCGGGAGGCGATTAACACGGTGGTGCGATGGCCCGTCAAGCCAGTGAAATTGGCGTGGAAAGTGGAAAGAAGCGCCATGCCCGGGTGATATGTGTTGTCGCAGGCGGGCCGGAAGTATTCTCCGCGCAAGCAGGTGCGCCAGTACCGTATCTGTATTAATCTTTGCTCAACGGCGTCAGTGTACTGATGTCCGTTGCGTTCATGTGCGTACCCTGGAAGGGCCCGATGCCGCGTTTTGTTGTTGCACTCGCCGCCGTCGGATTTCTGTTGACCGGACTGCTGAGCGGCATCGCCGCCGCTCGGGCCGGGGTCGTCATTGCGGTCGACAAGTCGAGCCAGCGGCTATCGGTCTCGGTCGATGGCGTCCCCGAACATGAGTGGCCGGTTTCGACGGCGCGGTGGGGCTACCGCACCCCGAACGGCACCTACCGGCCGCAGCGGCTGGCGCGCAAGTGGTACTCGCGCAAGTACCACATGTCGCCGATGCCGTATTCGATCTTCTTCCACGGCGGCTACGCCATTCACGGCTCCTACGCGATTTCCCATCTTGGCCGGCCAGCCTCGCACGGCTGCATCCGCCTGCAGCCGAAGCACGCGGCGGTTTTGTTCAAGCTCGTGCGCGCCAACCGCGGCGACACCAAGATCGTCGTCACCGGCTCGCGACCGTCTTATCGGTCGGTGGCGCGATCCAGCCGAGAGCGCACGCGCCGGCCGCATTTCGAAAACGCGTTCGCGGCGCGGCGCACCGCCCGTGGCGGCGGCCAGCCCTATACCACCTGGGACGACATGCTGAACAAGGACGATCCGGGCCAGCGCGCGTTCCGGAAATGGTGGTATACCCGCTAGCGCGCTTCCAAGAGACAAGCCGGTTCGACGTTCGGCGCCGCGCTTGAGGCCAAGGCGCGCGGCCCCGACCTCAACTGTGAAGCCCGGGCGCCTCGTGCCCGCTGCGGGCGACATATTCCGTGTAGCCGCCGCCATACTGATGGACGCCCTCCGGCGTCAGCTCCAGCACGCGATTGGACAGCGCGCCGAGGAAGTGCCGGTCGTGCGACACGAACAGCATCGTGCCCTCGTAATCGCTGAGCGCCCCGATCAGCATTTCCTTGGTGGCCATGTCCAGGTGGTTGGTGGGCTCGTCCAGCACCAGGAAATTCGGCGGATCGTACAGCATGATCGCCATCACCAGCCGCGCCTTCTCGCCGCCCGATAGCACCCGGCATTTCTTCTCGACGCCGTCGCCGGAAAAGCCAAAGCAGCCGGCAAGCGTGCGCAGCGAGCCCTGACCTGCCTGCGGAAAAGCTTCCTCCAGCGACTGGAACACCGTGCGCTCGCCATCCAGGAGATCCATGGCATGCTGCGCGAAGTAGCCCATCTTCACGCTGCCGCCCAGCGCCACTGTGCCGCCATCCGGTTCCGCGCCGCCGGCAACCAGCTTCAAGAGCGTCGACTTGCCGGCGCCGTTGACGCCCATGACGCACCAACGTTCCTTGCGGCGCACCGTGAAGTCGAGCCCGTCGTAGATGCTGCGGCTGCCGTAGCCTTTCTGCACGTTCTTCAAGACCGCGACATCGTCGCCGGAGCGCGGCGCCGGCGGGAAGTCGAACGTCAGGGTCTGGCGGCGCTTAGGCGGCTCGACTCGCTCGATCTTGTCAAGCTTCTTGACCCGGCTCTGCACTTGGGATGCATGGGAAGCGCGTGCCTTGAAGCGCTCGATGAACTTGATCTCCTTGGCGAGCATCGCCTGCTGGCGCTCGTATTGCGCCTGCTGTTGTTTCTCGGATAACGCCCGCTGCTGCTCGTAGAACTCGTAGTCGCCGGCGTAGGTCGTCAGCCCGCCGCCGTCGATCTCGACGATCTTGCCGACGATGCGGTTCATGAACTCGCGGTCGTGCGAGGTCATCAGCAGCAGGCCCTCGTAGCCTTTCAAAAACTGCTCGAGCCAGATCAGGCTTTCGAGATCGAGATGGTTCGACGGCTCGTCAAGCAGCATGGCGTCGGGCCGCATCAACAGAATGCGCGCCAGCGCCACGCGCATCTTCCAGCCGCCGGAGAGCGCGCCGACGTCGCCGTCCATCATCTCGGGACTGAAGCTCAAACCGGCGAGCACTTCGCGCGCGCGGCCTTCCAGCGCGTAGCCGTCGAGCTCCTGGAAGCGGTGCTGCACCTCGCCGTAGCGCGCGATGATCGCCTCCATCTCGTCGGCGCGCGCCGGATCGGCCAGGTCCGGATCGGACATGGCCGCTTCCAGCGCCGCCATCTCGGCGGCGACCTCGCTCACCGGGCCGGCGCCGTCCATGACCTCGGCGACGGCGCTGCGGCCCGCCATCTCGCCGACGTCCTGACTGAAATAGCCGATGGTCACGCCGCGATCGACCGCCACCTGGCCTTCGTCGGGCGCGTCGTCGCCCTTGATCATGCGGAACAAGGTGGTCTTGCCGGCGCCGTTGGGGCCGACCAGGCCGACCTTCTCGCCTCTGTTGAGCGCCGCGGAGGCCTCGATGAACAGGAGCTGATGGCCGTTTTGCTTGGAGATGGAGTCGAGGCGGATCATTGCGGGGGAGGGCAATAAATTGAACGGCAGGTAAGCCGAAGGCATAACCTGCCGTTCTTTGGTGAAGCAAGAATGACGGAGTGCGCCGCGCGAACCCGCTTTGCGTGTTACCTGTGCTTGCGGTCGTTGGGTTGCGCGCGAACGCCGCCGGCGCCGAGGTCAATTGCTGTAAATACAACGATTGTTGTGAGCATGAGCGCCGTCGCCGCCAGCAACGTGACGATGAGAAGCGGATAGCCGAACACGTACAGCAAGACCGCGTACAGGATGCCGATATTCGCCATGAAATAATATTTGGCGTCCGGCTTACCCTTCACGGCGTCTTTCATGAGCCAGCCAACGACCGGCACGTGATAGAAAGTACGAAGCGCTAATTCCATGTAGTTCCTCGGTATCTTGCGGTTGTTCGTTGACCAAGAGGGCTGGTGTCATGGAGAGCGGGCCGCCCTCTACACATCCACCTTCAGCGCTGCAATAAACGCCTCTTGCGGGATTTCCACCTTGCCATATTGCCGCATCTTCTTCTTGCCCTTCTTCTGCTTCTCGAGCAGCTTGCGCTTGCGCGTGGCGTCGCCGCCGTAGCACTTGGCGGTGACGTCCTTGCGCAGCGCACGCACGGTCTCGCGGGCGATGATCTTGCCGCCGATCGCCGCCTGGATCGGCACCTGGAACATGTGCGGCGGGATCAGTTCCTTCAGCTTTTCCACCATGGCGCGGCCGCGGCTCTCGGCGCGGGTGCGGTGCACGAGCATCGCCAGCGCGTCGACCGGCTCGTCGTTGACCAGGATCGACATCCTCACTAGGTCGGAGGCCTTGTAGTCGGTGATGTGATAGTCGAACGAGGCGTAGCCCTTCGACACCGACTTGAGCCGGTCGTAGAAATCGAACACCACCTCGTTGAGCGGCAGCTCGTATTTCACCATGGCGCGGTTGCCGACGTAGGTGAGCTCCTTCTGCACGCCGCGGCGGTCCTGGCAGAGCTTGAGCACCGCGCCGAGATAATCGTCGGGCGCCAGGATGGTGGCCTCGATCCACGGCTCGTGGATTTCGAGGATCTGCATCACGTCCGGCATGTCGACCGGATTGTGGATCTCGACCTCGGAGCCGTCGCGCATCTTGATCTGGTAGACGACCGAGGGCGCCGTCGCGATCAGGTCGAGATTGAATTCGCGCTCCAGGCGCTCCTGGATGATCTCGAGATGCAACAGCCCGAGGAAGCCGCAGCGGAAGCCGAAGCCGAGCGCGGCGGACGTCTCCATCTCGAACGAGAAGCTGGCGTCGTTGAGGCGCAGCTTGCCCATGGCCGCGCGCAGGTCTTCGAAGTCGGCGGCGTCGACCGGGAACAGGCCGCAGAATACCACCGGGATCGCCGGTCGGAAGCCGGGCAGCATCTCGGCGCAGGGGCGCTTCTCCTCGGTGATGGTGTCGCCGACGCGGGTGTCGGCGACGTCCTTGATCGAGGCGGTGAGCATGCCGATCTCGCCGGGGCCGAGCGCGTCGACTGGCGTCAGCTTGGGTAGGAACACGCCGGTGCGGTCGATCTCGTAGTTGGCGCCGGTGCCCATCATGTGGATTTCTTGGCCCTTGCGCATCACGCCGTCGAGGATGCGCACCAGCACCACGACGCCGAGGTAGACGTCGTACCAACTATCGACCAGGAGCGCCTTGAGCGGCGCGTCGCGGTCGCCCTTGGGCGGCGGCAGGCGGGTGACGATCGCTTCCAGCACGTCGGGCACGCCTTCGCCGGTCTTGGCCGAGATGCCGATGGCGTCGGAGGCGTCGAGCCCGATGACATCCTCGATCTGCTTCTTGATCTTCTCCGGCTCGGCCGCCGGCAGGTCGATCTTGTTGAGGACCGGGACGATCTCGTGGTTGTTGTCGATCGCCTGGTAGACGTTAGCTAGCGTCTGCGCCTCGACGCCCTGGCTGGCGTCGACCACCAGCAGCGAGCCCTCGCAAGCGGCAAGCGAGCGGTTCACCTCGTAGGCGAAGTCGACGTGGCCGGGGGTGTCGATCAGGTTAAGGATGTAATTCTGGCCGTCCTTCGCCTTGTATTTCAGGCGCACGGTCTGGGCCTTGATGGTGATGCCACGTTCGCGCTCGATTTCCATGGAATCGAGCACCTGTTCCTTCATCTCGCGCAGGGTCAGCCCGCCGGTGAGCTGGATCAGCCGGTCGGCGAGGGTCGATTTTCCGTGGTCGATGTGCGCGACGATGGAGAAATTGCGGATATTTTTCAGGGAAACCGCTGTCATGGCGGGCAGATAGCACTCGCCCGGGGTACCTTCAAGCAACCTTCTCGTCATTCCGGGGCGGCGCATTTGCGCTGGACCCGAAATCCAGGGCCAAAGTTGAAGCATTGGCGCGCCGCCCCTGGATTCCGGGCTCGCCCGGCTTCGCCCAGCGCCTCGCAATGACCGGCAAAGCCGCATGGACGGAACCGATGCCGCCATGCCATACGGGCTCGCACCATGCCTTCTTTGCAGTTCCCTTCAGCGGTCCGGCGGGCGGCCGGCGGCCTACGCGACGCCTTCGTCGTCTCGCCCGCGCGCGAGCGCAACGTGGCGCTGGCGCTGCTGCTGTATGCGGTCGTCTGGGCGGTCTACGGCGCCATCGCCAAGGGCCCGCAAGGCCTGCACCCGGACATGACCGAGCTGATTGCCTGGTCGCGTGAGCTCGCTTGGGGCTACGCCAAGCATGGGCCGGTGGCGGCCGTGCTGGCGTGGGCCTGGTTTTCCGTGCTGCCGGTGGCGGAGTGGTCCTATTACCTACTCGCCATGCTGATGCCGGCCGCCGCCCTATGGATCATGTGGCGGCTGTCGGCGGATTATCTCGACATCGAAAAGCGTGTCGCCGGCGTGGCACTGATGACCTTCGTGCCGTTCTTCAATTTCCACGCGCTCAAGTACAACGTGAATACCGTGCTGTTGCCGATGTGGGCGCTGACCGCGTGGTGGTTCCTGCGCGCCTATGAGCGGCAAAGTGTGTTCTACGCGGCGCTGGCCGGGCTGGCGGCGGCGGCCGCGATGATGACCAAGTACTGGTCGGTGTTCCTGCTGGCGGGGCTTGTCGTCGCGGCGCTGACCGACACCCGCCGCGCGCGCTATTTCCGCTCGCCGGCGCCCTGGGTCACGGTGCTCGCCGGCCTCGCGCTGCTCGCGCCCCATCTCATCTGGCTGACGCAGCACGACTACGCGCCGTTTTCCTACGCGATAACCGTGCACGGCGAGGACACCTTCCTGGCCAACGTCAAGAGCGCGTTCGGCTATCTCGGTGGCTCGCTCGGTTATGTCGCCGTCCCGGTTGTCGTCGTCCTGCTGATGGTGCGGCCGGATCGCGCCACGCTTGCCGAGATGGTCTGGCCGAGAAGCCCGAGCCGCCGCCTTGTCGCCACGGCGTTCTGGGCGCCGTTCCTGCTGCCGGTGGTTGCCGCGTTGGCAGGCCTGGTCGAGATCACGTCGCTGTGGTCGATGTCGGCCTTCGCGCTGCTGCTGATGCTGCTGCTGTCGCCGGAGGCCGCGAAGGTCAGCCCCGTTCACACCGGCCGCATTCTCGTGGCGGCGACAGTGTTTCCGCTCGTGATGCTGATCGCGGCGCCCTTCATCGCCGTCGCCGGCCAGCGCAAGGGGCCGCCGCCAGCGTCGGCGCTGGCCGCGCGACTGGCGGCACGCGTCGAGCATGACTGGCATGCCCTGACGCCGAAGCCGCTACGCTACGTCGGTGGACCTGAGGATCTCGCCTATGGCGTTGCGGCCTATGCCGCCGACCGGCCGCGTTCGCTGCCCAATTTGCCGCAGCCAAGCGCGGCAACGCTCAAACGAGACGGCGCGGTGTTCGTATGCTTCGCCGCGGACATGGGCTGCCGGCAGAATGCGGGTAGGCAGGCCGCGCGCCTTGGCGCCAGTCATTTGACAACCTTCACGCTGGCGCGGACTTACCTCGGCGTTGAAGGTCGGCCGCAAAACTACGCGGTGCGGCTGGTGCCGCCGGAACGTTGATACGCGGCCATTACTTGGCCGACGCCGAACGCGCCCCAAAACAAAACGGCCGACCCGAAGGTCGGCCGTTCCGTTCGCGCTCTTGGGCAGCAGCGCTTGGTTTTGTTTTCGCGTTTCCGGACGGCGAACCGGTATCCACTTCGCCTGGAAACGCTCCTAGTACCGATAATGATCCGGCTTGTAGGGGCCGTCCTGTGGCACGCCGATGTAAGCCGCCTGCTCGTTCGAGAGCTTCGACAGCTTCACGCCGATCTTGTCGAGATGCAGCCGCGCGACCTTCTCATCGAGGTGCTTGGGCAGCGTGTAGACCTTCTTGTCGTAGCTGTCTGAGTGGTTCCACAGCTCGATCTGCGCCAGCGTCTGGTTGGTGAACGACGCCGACATCACGAACGAGGGATGGCCCATGGCGTTGCCCAGGTTCACCAGGCGGCCTTCCGACAACAGGATGATGCGGTGACCATCGGGGAACTCGATCTCGTCCACCTGCGGCTTCACGTTGTGCCACTTCATGTTCTTGATCGCGGCCACCTGGATTTCGTTGTCGAAGTGGCCGATGTTGCAGACGATCGCCCGGTCCTTCATGCCGCGCATGTGGTCGCCGGTGATGACGTCCTTATTGCCGGTGGTGGTCACGAAGATGTCGGCGCGCTTGACCGCGTCCTCCATGGTGATGACCTCGTAGCCCTCCATCGCCGCCTGCAGCGCGCAGATCGGATCGATCTCGGACACCATCACGCGGCAGCCGGCGTTGCGCAGCGAAGCCGCCGAGCCCTTGCCGACGTCGCCGAAGCCGGCGACCATAGCGACCTTACCGGCCATCATCACGTCGGTGCCGCGGCGGATGCCGTCAACCAACGACTCGCGGCAGCCGTAGAGATTGTCGAACTTCGACTTGGTTACGGCGTCGTTGACGTTGATGGCCGGGAACAGCAGGCGGCCTTCCTTCTCCATCATGTAGAGACGGTGCACGCCGGTGGTGGTCTCTTCCGACACGCCCTTGATCGACTTGGCGATCTCGTTGAACCAGCCCTTCGGCTTCTCGGCCAGCGTCTTCTTCAGAAGAGCGAACAGGATCTCTTCTTCCTCGGACGAGGGGCTCTCGAGGAACTTGGTGTCGCCGTTCTCGGAGCGCACGCCGAGATGCACGAACAGGGTGGCGTCGCCGCCGTCGTCGAGGATCATGTTCGGCACGCCGCCGTCATGCCACTCGAACAGCTTGCGGGTGTAGTTCCAGTAGTCGGTGAGGCTCTCGCCCTTGACCGCGAACACCGGCGTGCCGCCGGCGGCGATGGCCGCGGCCGCGTGGTCCTGGGTTGAATAGATGTTGCAGGAGACCCAGCGCACGTCGGCGCCGAGCGCCTTCAGCGTCTCGATCAGCACCGCGGTCTGGATGGTCATGTGCAGCGAGCCGGCGATCTTGGCGCCCTTGAGCGGCTGCTTGGGGCCATACTCCTCGCGCGTCGCCATCAGGCCCGGCATTTCGGTCTCGGCGATATTGATCTCGGTGCGGCCCCAGGGGGCGAGATCGATGTCCTTGACGATGTAGTCGTGTTCCGGGGCTTTCTTCTTGGCGGCTGCGGTCATGACGATCCTTATGCAACTGATGGAAAGGGGTGGGTGGGTCGCCCGTGCCTATACCAGCCTCCGGTCGGCCCCGCAACGCATATATAAAGATTTCTTTATGTAGCTTTCAGGGCGGCAAAAAGGGGTGGCTCGCCTATCTCAGCGGCGCAGCGATTTCGACTAGATGATCCATGACGACCCGGACACGCTGGGAGCGCCGCAGGTCCGGATGGACGACGAGCCACAGTTCGCGCGTGGCCGCCGGCCCCTCGGTCAGCAACGCGAGCTCCGGATAGTCGCCCGTAATCGCGTGGGGCAAAGCGGCTAGGCCAAGTCCTGCGCGGGCCCCGGCCAGCAGCGAGGCCAGATCGTTTGTCAGCATGGCGGACGAGCGGCCACCTGCGACGCTCTCGAGCCACTTCTGCTGCGGCGAGCCTTGCAGCTCTTCGTCGTAACCGAGAAACACGCGCGCGTCGTTCGGCGTCGCCTCAATATAAGACCGCGCGCCATAGAGGCCGTATTTCAGCGCGCCAAGCCGGCGCGCGATCAGTGCGTCGCCGTCCGGCCGCGACAGCCTAATGGCAAGGTCGGCCTCCCGTCGCGCCAAGCTTGCTTCGGATGACTCGCCGACCACGTCGAGAACGATTCCCGGATACGCCGTGAACAGCGGCCTCAACCGCGGCACCAGCCAATGGCTGGCAAAGGCCGGCGGCGCGCTGATCCGCACGCGGCCTTCGATGCGGCCGCCGCCTCCGGCCAATCGCTCGATCGACGCGATGGCGTCCTCAAGGGCGGGCACTCGTTGCAACAGGCGCTCGCCTTCCACGGTGAGCACGTAGCCGCGCGGCAGCCGGTCGAACAGTTTGACGTCCAGGGCTTGTTCGAGGCTCGTGATACGCCGGCCGACAGTCGAATGGTCCGCGCGCAGCCGCCGGGCAGCCTCCGACAAGCTGCCGCCGCGGGCAAGTGCCATAAAGAAGCGCAGGTCATCCCAGTTCAGCATCGGCGCTTTCGGCTCGCCTTCTGTGCAAATTTGATCAGAATCTGTGCAATAATTATGAATTCTGCGCAAATCAACCCAGGGATAGCGTCCGGTCACCCAAGCAAGGAGACCAGGGATGACTAAGGCCATCGTTCTCGCCGCCCCCGGCGGACCGGATCAATTCGCGCTTGTCGAGGTCGACACGCCGCCGCCCGCGCCGGGTGAGGTCCAAGTGCGCCAGACCTTCTCCGGCGTGAACTTTGTCGACATCTACCATCGAACGGGGCTCTACCCGCTGCCCGGTTTTCCGGCTGTGCTGGGCGTTGACGGCGCGGGCGTGGTCGAGGCCGTCGGCGACGGCGTCGATAGCCTCGCAGTTGGCGATCGCGTGGCCTACGCCGGCCTGCCGACGGGCGGCTATATCGAAATCCGTAACCTTCCCGCAGAACGCGTCGTCGCGATTCCGGCGACCATCGACGATCGCACCGCCGCCGCCGCCATGTTGCGCGGCGTGACCGCCCACATGTTATTGAAGCGCGTCCATCCGGTCGTCGCGAACAGAACGGTGCTTGTTCATGCAGCGGCGGGGGGCCTCGGGCTCATCCTGACCGCCTGGGCGAAACGTCTCGGCGCGAGGGTGATCGGCACCGTCGGCTCGCCGGCCAAGGCGGAGCTAGCGTTGAGCCACGGGCTCGACCACGCCATCCTGTACAAGGAGACGGATTTCGTCGCCGATGTTCGCGCGCTCACCGGCGGCAAGGGCGTGGATGTCGCCTATGACGGCATCGGCGCGGACACCCTTCTGAAGACCTTCGATGCGGTCCGGCCCTTGGGCATGGTGGCCAGCATTGGCCAGGCAGGCGGATCGTTGCCCGACATTTCGCTGGCCGAACTCGGCCCGAGCCGCTCGCTTTCGCTGTCCCGCCCCAGTGTCTTTGCCTACGTCAACGACCTTGCGTCCTATCGAGAGGCGACAGCGGCTCTCTTCGCCGAGATTGCAGCGGGACTGGACATTTCGGTTGGCGCGGAACTCCCACTCGCCGAGGCGGCGCGGGCTCATCTCCTGCTCGAGAACGGCGAGACGAGCGGCTCGATCCTGCTGGTCCCATAAGGAAGAGACGTGGCGGACCGGGAAGGGCGTAAGCTCCCCGGTCCATCGCGCTACGCCGCCTTCTTGCCCCACAGCCGGCCGGAGGCGAGGGCCGCGCCGTCGTGCAAGGCCTTGAGCTTGGCCCAGACCACGTCCTCGGTGACCCATTCCCAGCCGACGAAGGTGCCGAAGCCGCAATCGACCCCGGCGATCACCCGCTCGCGGTCGCCGACCGCGGCGACCACCGCCTCGATGCGCTGTGCCACCACTTCCGGGTGCTCGACGAAATTGCTCTTGGAATCGATGATGCCCGGGATCAGCACCATGTTGTCCGACAGCTTCATCTTGCGAATGGCGGCGGTCTCGTGTTGCCGGCGCGGGTTGGCGAATTCGAGCCCGAGCGCGCCGACCTTGGCCTGGTAGAGCGCCGGCAGAATGACTTCCATGGCGACGTCGTAATTGTGCGGGCCTTCCCAATTGCCCCAGCACACGTGCAGGCGCACGCGGTCGGGCGGCAGGCCGTCGATCGCCTTGTTGATGGCGCCGATGTGCTGCTCGACGATTCCTGCGAACTCCGCGTCGGTCTTGTCCTGGAACAGGAGCACACGCTCCATCGCCAGATCGGGCGCGTCGATCTGCAGCACGAAGCCGGCGTCGACCACCGCCTTGTACTCGCCGTGAAGCTCACGCGCGAGCGCATCGAGATAGTCCTGATGCGAGCCGTAGAACTCATTCAGCATGGTGGTGGCGATGATGCCGGGCGAGGGCGCGTTCATGAAGAATTCGCTGACCTTCGGCTTAGCCGCGGCGGACAGTCGCTTGAAGCGTTAGATCTCGGTCTTGATCGCGGTGTCGTCGAAGTATTGCACCTCGGCGATCGCCATCGGCGCGTCGAACACCTTGCTGTGGTTCGGGATGCGCGCCAGCATGTGCTGGGTGAACTCCGGAAACTGGACGAACTCCTTGCCGTAGGGACGTTCGGAGGCGCCGCCGAAGCCGCTCATCCGCTCCAGGATGTAGGTCTGGAAGCCGACGCGGCCCTGCTCGCCGTCGTTGACGACGTCGATGCCCACTTCCACCTGCTTGTCGAGCACGTGCTTGACGCGGGCTTCGATGGTCTCGTTCAGCTTGGCCTTGTCGACCGGCTTGCCCTGCTCCCGGTCGAGCAGCATGCCGCTGAGCGGCTCGGCCCGCGGCAGGCTGCCGGTGTGGGTGGTCAGAATGCGATCGGTGCTACGTTGCATGGGGTGGCTTCCTTCCCTGTGACGTTGTCGCCCTGTGGCTTGTCCCTGAGGCGATTTTTGTCGGACCGGCGCGCCCGGTTTGAACGGACACCGCCGGTTCGATTGGCGCCAGCCACCGCCGCCCCGGCCGCGCCGACTTTTGCTTTGTCGGGTTTCGGGACGGCGAACGAGTTCCCGCTTCGCCCGGAAACGCTTCAAAGATCTGCAATCATTGTGACTGAATTGGGCTGCCGATCAACCGGCAGGCGGTACCGCTACTCGTCTTCGCCGAAGCGGTTCGCCACCAGCTCCGACAGGGCGTTGACGGCGGCTTCCGCTTCCTTGCCGGTCGCGGAGACGACGATGGTCGAGCCGGGTCCGGCCGCGAACATCAGCAGGTCGAGGATGGAGGTGCCGTCGGCGCTCTCGTCGCCGCGGCTGACGGTAACGGCGGCGTTGAACTGCTCGGCGGTCTGCACGAACTTCATCGCCGCGCGCGCGTGCAGGCCGAGCTTGTTGATGATCTCGACCTCGCGCACCACCGGCGCGGCGCCGTCTTCCATGTCGGCCCCCTTGGGGCCGTCCGCTGGGGGCAAGTCGTTCATTTGCCCAGATCGCTCATTTACCGTTCAGAACCCGGCTGGCGATTGTGCAGTACTTGCGCCCCGCCTCCTGCGCCGCGGCGGCCGCGTCCTGCAGGTTCGCGGTCTCGCGCACCTTGGCGAGCTTGATGAGCATGGGCAGATTGATGCCGGCCAGGACCTCGACCTTGGGCTGGCTCATCACCGAAATGGCGAGGTTGGAGGGGGTGCCGCCGAACATGTCGGTGAGGATGACCACGCCGTCGCCGCCGTCCACCCGCTTGACCGCGTCCAGGATCTGCTTGCGGCACTGCTCGATGTCGTCGTCGGGGCCGATGGTGACCGCCTCGATCTGGTCCTGGGGCCCCACCACATGCTCGAGGGCCGAGCGGAATTCGACGGCCAGACGGCCGTGGGTCACCAAAACGAGACCGATCATACCGGACTCCACGCGGGGCTCGCCCTGCTGCAATGCAGAATGAGGCGGGCATTCAGGCTCATTTGCAGCCCCATGGCAAGGGGCTGACTCGCGATGGGGGCGTATTGCTGCACTGCGAATTGGAGGTACCAAGATAAGGCTCGCCTAGTCAATTCGAGCGTGCGCGATCCTAGGGGGCTTATGGTTAATTTTTCCACGTTGGCGTCGCGGCCGCCGGGAGTAGCCCAGTCCCATGGCTGGGTCAACAAGCACGGGTCACAAGGACCCCGTCTCATGCGTCGCCCACCGGAAGGTTATCTGGGGCGGGCGGTCCGCCGCCGCTAGGGGCGAGGACTAGGCGCTTCTGCACCGGCAGCTATGACAGGCGCGCGGATGCTCCTGGACGAGCGCGGGCTCACTGCGCCGGCAGCCGCACCACGAAGCGGGCGCCGAGCACCTTGGGCTCCTTGTCGGCCCCTTTGCCGCTCTTGTCGCCGCCTTTGGCCGGCGCCGTGCGGTTCTCGGCCCAGATCGTCCCGCCATGACCCTCCACGATCTGCTTGGAGATCGACAGGCCGAGGCCGGAGTTCTGCCCGAAGCCCTGCGCGGGGCGGTCGGTATAGAAGCGCTCGAATATCTTCTGCAGCGCGTCGGGCGGGATGCCGGGGCCGTCGTCGTCCACGACGATCTCCACCTCCTCCCTCAGCTTGCGGCAGGTGACGTGCACGGTGCCGCCCGCCGGCGAGAACGAGCGCGCGTTGTCGATGAGGTTGCTGACCACCTGGCCGAGCCGCGAATCGTGGCCGGGCACCTTGAAGTCCTCCGGCTTGCCGTTCTCGAAGCTCAGCGTGACCTTGACGTCGTCGCTGCGGATTTCGTTGGCGGCGGCGACCAGCGCCTCGAGAAGCTGCGCCAGATCGACGGGCGCGGCCTCCTGGCGCTGCAGTTCGGCGTCCAGCCGGCTGGCATCCGAAATATCCGAGATCAGCCGGTCGAGCCGCTTGATGTCGTGCTGGATGACCTCGAGCAGGCGGTTGCGGCTTTCCTCGGTCTTGGCTAGCGGCAGCGTCTCGACCGCCGAGCGCAGCGACGTGAGCGGATTGCGCAGCTCGTGGGCGACGTCGGCGGCGAAGCTTTCGATCGCCTCGATGCGGGTATAGAGCGCGTTGGTCATGTCGCGCAGCGTGCCGGAGAGATGGCCGATCTCGTCGCGCCGGCGGGTGAAGTCGGGGATCTCGACGCGGGCGCGGATGCGCCGGCGCACGCGCTCGGCGCCGTCGGCGAGCCGGCGCACCGGGCCGGCGATGGTGCCGGCGAGCAGCATCGACAGCACCACCATGACGCCGGCGGCGATCAGGAACACCTTGACGATGGCGAGCCGTTCCGCCTCCACCATGTCGTCTATGTCCGCGCCTTGCGTCGACAGCATGAGCGCGCCGCGCACCGCGCGGAAGCGCTGGATCGGCACGGCCACCGACACGATCACCTCGCCGCGGCTGTTGACCCGCACCATGCTCGCATGCTGCCCGGCGAGCGCCTGCGCTACTTCCGGATAGCCCTTGCCGTTTTCGGGGCCGAGCTCGCGGTAGAGCGGCAGATCGCCGCGCCCGAACCAGCGGCGCAGCGCGATGAAGGCGCGCTCGACCAGCCCCGGCTGTTCCGCGTTCGGTGGCGGCAGGTCGAAGCGCAGCACGTCGCCGCGACCGTAGAGGTTGCGGCTGTCGAGGATCATCACGCCGTCGCGATCGTAGATGCGCGCGCGCGTCTTGGTCGGCGACACCAGGCGGCGCAGCACCGGCGCGATGCGTTCCGGATTGATAGGGAATTCGATGCTTGACATCGAATTGTCGACCGGCCCGTAGCTCTTGCCGGTCGGCAATTGCAGCAACTGGTCGGGATCGAGGGTGATGGAATCGGTGTCCGCCGTTGCCGAGGCCGCGATGGCGCCGGCGATGATCTCGCTCTGCACCAGCAGGCTCTGCACGCGCGCGTCGATCAGGCCGGCGCGGAACTGCGACAGGTAGAGCACGCCGGTGACCAGCGCGACCAGGCCGGCGAGGTTGAGGATGACGATGCGGCGGGTGAGGCTGGAGAAGCTCTGCCGCACGAAAAACTGCCAGGCGCGCTGCCAGGTGTGCTGCCACGTGCTGCGGAGCGCGCCGGTGAGGCGTTTGCGCGGGCCGCGCGGTTTCTCTTCGCCGGGCCCTTCGGCGTCGGCGCTGGGCTTCGGCGCGTTGATCTCTGTGGTTCGATCGAGCACGGTTGCAAGCCAGCCGGTTGTCGGGGCTGGGGCGCGTCCTGGTCGTGTGTTGCCGCCCCCGAACAGATTCTACCGCAAGCCGGGACGCTTCGTCAGGCGCTTGCCGGCGACCGTCGCATTAAACCTCGGTCACAGTTCCTTGAAGCGGTAACCCACGCCGTACAGCGTCTCGATCATCTCGAAGTCGGTATCGACCACCTTGAACTTCTTACGCAGCCGCTTGATGTGGCTGTCGATGGTGCGGTCGTCGACGTAGACCTGGTCGTCGTAGGCGGCGTCCATCAGCGCGTTGCGGCTCTTCACCACGCCGGGCCGCGCGGCCAGCGCCTGCAGGATGAGGAACTCGGTGACCGTCAGCGTCACTGGCTCGCCCTTCCAGGTGCAGGTGTGGCGTTCCGGATCCATGCGCAGTTGTCCGCGCTCGAGCACCTTGGCGCTGTCAGTTTCCTTGGCCGGCGTGCCGTCCTTGGTGCCGGCCACGCGGCGCAGCACTGCCTTCACGCGCTCCACCAGGAGCCGCTGCGAGAACGGTTTGCGGATGAAGTCGTCGGCGCCCATCTTGAGGCCGAATAGCTCGTCGATCTCCTCGTCCTTGGAGGTGAGGAAGATGACGGGCACGTCGCTCTTCTGGCGCAGCCGCCGCAATGTCTCCATGCCGTCCATGCGCGGCATCTTGATGTCGAGGATGGCGAGATCGGGCGGCGAGGTCTTGAAACCGTCGAGGGCGGAAGCGCCGTCGGTGTAGGTCATGATGCGGTAGCCCTCCGACTCGAGGGCCATCGAAACGGAGGTCAGGATATTGCGGTCGTCGTCGACGAGAGCGATGGTCGGCATGAGCCCCTTTTAACCCTCTAAAATGGCCACCCTTGGCTGACTCCCGCGTGTTTGAAGCCCACAAACAGGGTCTGAATTGTGGCCTCTTTGCAACAACTATGTGATTCCGTCGGTAATTCAAGGGTCGCGGCGCACGGGTCCCGGACGCCGCCGGTGGAGACGATCGTAACGCCATGACAGCCGCCATCACCAAGCTCGCCTTGACTCTGTTAATCGACAAAGTCT
>JARRQH010000023.1:16373-34261 GCA_037381985.1 Pseudolabrys sp. | reverse complement strand
GTAGCGCGACGACGACGCGCTGGTTGGTCGGAAGATTGACGCCCGCGATACGAGCCACTGATGCTCTCCTGCTATTGGCCGGCGGCGCCCGGCGCGCCGAATCTTTGTGTTCCCGCAAGGGGATAACGCAAAGCGTAACACGACACCCGTCCCCGCTGCCTTTGGGCCCGGCATCGTGTCAGACTTCTGAATGCGGTGTGTATTAGGGGATTCATCGCCGCCTCGTCAACCTCAGACTGGTGCGGGATTTGCTTTTCCGCCGCTTGGCGGTGGACTTGGTGGCCGGCCTGCTCTTGGCCTTGGTCTTTGTCCTGGCCTTGCCCTTGGTCCTGGATTTGGCCCCCCGGCGGCCGGTTGCGGCCTTTTTCGAGGTCTTAGTCGGGGTTTTTGTCCGGGTCTTGGTCCGGGTCTTGGTCCGGGCTTTGGCCGGGGCCTTTTTGGCCGTTTTCTTGGTCTACTTCTTGGTCTTCCTGGCGGTATTATTCGCGGCCCGCTTGGGGGCCTTATTGGCAGCCTTACCGGCAACCCGCTTCTTGGCAGCTGGCTTCCTGGCGGCCGGCTTCTTCGGAGCCGGGTCGACCGGTTCAAGCACCCGGGCGGCCGGGGCTTCCGACGGGGCCACAGCGGCCGTGGCAGGGCTCAGGGCGGCCTCCAGCGCAGCGGTGACCTCATCGACCGGGGCCATGCCGTCCACGCCGCGTAGCGTGCCCTTGTCGGCATAGTAGTCGACCAGCGGCGCGGTCTGCTCCCGGTAGGCGGCGAGTCGCCCCCGCAATACGTCGGCGTTGTCGTCGGCGCGCACCTCCTCGCCCCGGGCGGCGGCGTCGGACGCGCGCTGATGGATGCGGTCGAGCAGGATGCCCTCGTCCACCTTGAGCTCGAGCACGGCGTCGAGGGCGATGCCGCGCTGCGCCAGCAGGCCGTCTAGCGCCTCGGCCTGCGGCACCGTGCGCGGGAAGCCGTCCAGCACGAAGCCACGGTCGGCGTCCGGCTGGTCGATGCGGTCGGCGATGATCGCCACCACCACCTCGTCCGGCACCAGTTCGCCGCGCTCCATCATCGCCTTGGCGCGCAGGCCCACCGGCGTGCCGGCGGCGACCGCGGCGCGCAACATGTCGCCGGTCGAGAGCTGGACGACGCCGTACTTGGAAACCAGTCGCTGCGCTTGTGTGCCCTTCCCCGCCCCTGGCGGGCCGAGCAGGATCAGCCTCATCTATTCCGTCCCCGCAATTTCGAGCGCTTGATCAGCCCTTCGTATTGGTGCGCCAGCAGATAGCCCTGGATCTGGGCGACCGTGTCCATGGTGACGCTCACCACGATGAGGAGCGAGGTGCCGCCGAAATAGAACGGCACCGCCGCGTAGGAGATCAGGAGTTCCGGGATCAAGCACACGATAGCGAGGTAGAGTGCGCCCACCGCAGTGATGCGCGACAATACATAGTCGATGTATTCCGCCGTGCGCTCGCCCGGTCGGATGCCAGGAATGAAGCCGCCGTGCTTCTTCAGGTTGTCGGCGGTCTCGGTCGGGTTGAACACGATCGCCGTATAGAAGAAGGCGAAGAACACGATCAGCCCGATGTAGAGAGTCAGGAACAGCGGCTGCCCGTGGCCGAGCAGCGTGGTCACTGTGGTAAGCCACGAGGGCCCGCTGCCGGCGTTGAAGTTGGCGACCGTCGTCGGCAACAGCAGCAGCGACGAGGCGAAGATCGGCGGAATCACGCCCGAGGTGTTGAGCTTGAGCGGCAGGTGCGAGGACTGGCCCTCGAACATGCGGTTGCCGACCTGGCGCTTGGGATACTGGATCAGCAGCCGGCGCTGGGCGCGCTCCATGAACACGATGAAGGCGATCACCGCCACCACCATCACCATGACGGCCAGGATCAGCCCGGTGGACAGCGCGCCCTGGCGGCCGAGCTCGAGGGTGCCGGCGATGGCCGACGGCAGCCGCGCCACGATGCCGGCGAGGATGATGAGCGAAATGCCGTTGCCGATGCCGCGCGAGGTGATCTGCTCGCCGAGCCACATCAGGAACATGGTGCCGCCGGTGAGCGTGATGGTGGTCGACATCAGGAAGAAGAAGCCGGGATGGCTGACCACGTGGCCGGTGCCCTGCAGGCCGACGGCGATGCCGTAGGACTGGAACGCGGCCAGCACCACCGTGAGGTAGCGCGTGTACTGGTTCATGGTCTTCTGGCCCTGCTCGCCCTCTTTCTTGAGGGCCTCGAGCGTGGGCGAGACCGTCGTCATCAACTGGATGATGATGGAGGCCGAAATGTACGGCATGATGTTCAAGGCGAAAATCGCCATCCGCTGGATTCCGCCACCGGAGAACATGTTGAACATGCCGAGAATGCCGCTCGACTGGGTATTGAAGACCTGCTCCCAGGCGGCCGGGTCGATGCCGGGCAGCGGGATATAGGTGCCGAGCCGATAGACCAGCAGCGCGCCGACGGTAAACCAGATGCGTTTTTTGAGTTCGTCGGCCTTGGCGAGCGCCGAGAAATTGAGATTGGCCGCCAGTTGTTCCGCTGCGGAAACCATCAGTCGCTCCTGCCCGCCCTGCCCTTGCGCCCCTTATCGGAGCCTGTCGTCGCCGCCGGTGCTAATCTAGCCGCAAGCACCCGGCTTCGGTAGTCAGGGGCCGCGCGGCACATTGCCCGCGAAGCCGGCACGATCGGCCGAATCGGCGCGACCCCCCGAGAGGTTACGCCTCCTTGCCGGCCTTCTTGCCCGCCTTGCCCTTGCCTTCGCCCTTGGCCGCAGCCAGGGCCGCGCGCTTGTTCTTGCCGCGCGGCTCTTCGTCCTCTTCCTTCGGCTTGGCCAAGATGGTGACCGAGCCGCCCGCCTTCTCGACCGCCTCGATCGCCGACTTGGAGGCGCGGTAGACCGAGAACGACGCCTTGGCCTTGAACTCGCCGCCGCCGAGCAGCTTCACGCCGTCTTTGGCGCGCCGCAACAGGCCGGCCTTGACCAGCGCGTCGACGTCAACCGGCGCCTTGGCGTCGAGCTTGCCGGCGTCAATCGCCGTCTGCACGACGCCGAGGTTGATTTCATTGATCGTGAGCGCGAAGGGGCTGTTGCGGAAGCCGCGTTTCGGCAGCCGCCGATGCAGCGGCATCTGGCCGCCTTCGAAGCCCTTGATGGCCACGCCCGAGCGCGCCGTCTGGCCCTTGCCGCCGCGGCCGCCGGTCTTGCCCATGCCGGAGCCGATGCCGCGGCCGATGCGCATGCGCTTCTTGCGCGCGCCCGGCTTGTCGGCGATCTGATTGAGTTTCATCGTGCCAGTTCCTCGTCAAATCCTTGTCGCGATGGCCGGATCAAGCCCGGCCATGACCAAACGGTCACTTCGCCTCGCCGACCACGCGCACCATGTGCTGAACCTTGCGTATCATGCCGCGGGTCGCCGGCGTGTCCGGCAGTTCGCGCACGCGCCCGATCTTGTTGAGGCCGAGCCCGATCAGCGTCGCGCGCTGCGCACCGTCGCGGCGCATCGGGCTGCCCGTCTGCTCGACCTTGATGGTCTTGTCTGCCTTCGCCATGGATCGGGCCCTTTACTACTCTCGATTCTTATCAGTCCGCCGCCTGCTCGGCCTCGCCGCCTTCGCGGCGGCGAGCCTGCAGAGCGGAAACCTTGATGTTGCGGCGCGCGGCGACCGAGCGCGGCGAATCCTGGTTCTTCAGCGCGTCGAAGGTGGCGCGCACGACGTTGTACGGGTTGGCCGAGCCGAGCGACTTCGCCACCACGTCCTGCATCCCGAGCGTCTCGAACACCGCGCGCATCGGGCCACCGGCGATGATGCCGGTACCGGCCGGCGCCGCGCGCAGGAACACCTTGCCGGCGCCGTGACGGCCGGCGACGTCGTGATGCAGCGTGCGGCCTTCGCGCAGCGGAACCCGGGTCAGCCCGCGCTTGGCGGCATCGGTCGCCTTGCGGATCGCCTCCGGCACCTCGCGCGCCTTGCCGTGCCCGAAGCCGACGCGGCCCTTCTGGTCGCCGACCACCACCAGCGCGGCAAAGCCGAAGCGGCGGCCGCCCTTGACCACCTTGGCCACGCGGTTGATGTGGACCAGCTTGTCTACGAACTCGCTGTCGCGATCGTCGCGATCACGCCGTTCTCTCGGTTCACGTGCCATAACCATTCGATCCTAAAAGTTAAGTCCGCCTTCGCGCGCGGCATCCGCCAGCGCCTTGATGCGTCCGTGATAGAGATAGCTGCCGCGGTCGAACACGACGTCCTTGATCTTCTTTTCCTGCGCACGCTCGGCGATCAGCTTGCCGACCGCCTTGGCGGCGTCAGTGTCGGCGCCCTTGGTGCCGGCATCGCGCATCGCCTTCTCCAGCGACGACGCAGCGGCGACCGTCACGCCCTTATCGTCGTCGATGAGCTGGGCGTAGATGTGCTTGGAGGAACGGAACACGGTGAGCCGCGCGCGGCCGCGGGCGGTACGCTTGATCTTGCGCCGCACCGACGCCCTGCGCCGCGCCGTTCTGTCTCTCAGCTTCGACATGGCTCTCTCGTCCTCTACTTCTTCTTGCCTTCCTTGCGGAAGATGTATTCGTCGGCGTACTTCACGCCCTTGCCCTTGTAGGGCTCGGGCGGGCGCCAGCCGCGGATCTCGGCGGCGACCTGGCCGACCAGTTGCTTGTCGGTGCCGGAGATCACGACCTCGGTCGGCTTCGGCGTCGCGATGCTGACCCCCTGCGGGATCCGATAGCTGACGTCGTGCGAGAAGCCGAGCTGCAGGTTCAGGCTCTTGCCCTGCACCGCGGCGCGATAGCCGACGCCGTTGATCTCCAGCTTCTTTTCGAAGCCCTGGCTCACGCCGGTGACCAGATTGGAAACCGCCGTGCGCGCGGTGCCCCACATCGAGCGGGCGCGCTTGCTCTGGTTGCGCGGATCGACCTTGATCGCGCCGTCCTGCATCTTGACGGTCACGTCGTCGATCAGCGTCAGCTCCATGGCCCCCTTGGGGCCCTTCACCTTGACGGTCTGACCTTCCACGCTGGCGGTGACGCCGGCGGGAACCTTGACCGCGCGAATACCGATACGAGACATCAGAACACCGTGCAGAGGATTTCGCCGCCGACATTGGCGTCGCGGGCGGCGTGGTCGGCCATCACGCCCTTGGGCGTGGAGACGATGGCGACACCGAGGCCATTGTTGATGCGCGGCAGCGTCTTCACCGAAGCGTAGACGCGCCGGCCGGGCTTGGAAACGCGGGCGATCTCGCGGATCACCGGCGTCCCGTCGAAGTATTTCAGCTCGAGCTCGAGCTCGCTGCGGCCGTTGGCGTGCGCCACGCTGGCGTAGCCGCGGATGAAGCCCTCGACCTTGAGCACCTCGGCCACGCGCTCGCGCTGCTTGGAGCCGGGCATCGAGACCTTGGGCTTGTTACGCATCTGCGCGTTGCGGATGCGGGTGATCATATCACCGATCGGATCGTTCACGGACATGGTCGATCCTCCCTCACCAGCTCGACTTGACGAGGCCTGGGATCAGGCCCTTGGAGCCGAGCTCGCGCAGCGCGATACGGCTAAGCTTGAGCTTGCGGTAGAACGCCCGCGGACGGCCGGTGAGCTCGCACCGGTTGCGGATGCGCGTGGTCGACGAATTGCGCGGCACCTCGGCGAGCTTGAGGGTGGCGGCGAACCGCTCCTCCATCGGCAATTCCTTGTCGTGCACGATCGCCTTCAGCCGCGCGCGCCGACCGGCGAATTTCTTCGCCATCTTGCGTCGCCGGTTGTTCTTCTCGACAGAACTCTTCTTCGCCATTCTCTATCGCTCCTTGCGGTTCCGCGTATGAGGCTTGCTTAAAGCCGCCTCACTGCCGGAACGGAAAGTTGAACGCCGCGAGCAAAGCCCGCGCCTCGTCGTCGGTCGGCGCGCTCGTGCACACGGTGATATCAAGGCCCCAGGAATCGGTGACCTTGTCGAAATCGATTTCCGGGAACACGATGTGCTCGCGGATGCCGAGGCTGTAATTGCCGCGGCCGTCGAAGCTCCGCGGGTTCAGGCCCCGGAAGTCGCGGATGCGCGGCAGCGCGATCGTCACCAGTCGGTCGATGAAGTCGTACATGCGGCTCTTGCGCAGCGTGACCATGCAGCCGATCGCCTGGCCATCGCGCAGCTTGTAGTTCGCGATCGACTTGCGCGCCCGGGTGATCACCGCCTTCTGGCCGGCGATCAGCGACAGGTCGGCGGCCGCGTTCTCGACCTTCTTGCGGTCGGCCACGCCCTCGCCGATGCCCATGTTGAGCACCACCTTGGTGATGCCCGGCACCTGCATCGGGTTCTTGTACTCGAACTGCTTGGTGAGCGCGCCGCGTATCTCTTGCTCGTAGCGCGTCTTCAGCCGCGCCACGTAAGGCGCGCCGGCGGGCTTCGCCGCCTTGCCCTTGCCGCCCTTGGTCTCTTGGTTCGTTTGCGTATCAGCCATCGATCTCGACTCCGGAACGCTTGGCAATGCGCACCTTGCGGCGCGCGTCGCCCTCGCCGACGAACTTGAAACCGACGCGCGTCGGCTTGTTGTCCTTCGGGTCGGCGAGCGCCAGGTTACTCAGGTGGATCGGCCCCTCTTTCGAGATGATGCCGCCTTCCTGCTGCGCGGTCTGGCGCTGATGGCGCTTGACCATGTGGACACCGCGCACCAGCGCGCGGCTGTCGGCCGGGTGCACCTCGATCACCTCGCCGGTGCGGCCCTTGTCGCGGCCCGAAAGCACGACGACCTTGTCGCCCTTCCTGATCTTGGCGGCCATCACAGCACCTCCGGGGCGAGCGAGATGATCTTCATATGGTTCTTGGCGCGCAGCTCGCGCGGCACCGGCCCGAAGATGCGGGTGCCGACAGGCTCGGCCTGCGCGTTGATCAGCACGGCGGCGTTACGGTCGAAGCGGATGACCGAACCGTCGGCGCGCTTGATGTCCTTGGAGATACGCACCACCACGGCCTTCATCACGTCGCCCTTCTTGACGCGGCCGCGCGGGATCGCCTCCTTCACCGAAACGACGATGACGTCGCCGATGGTGGCGTACTTGCGCTTCGAGCCGCCCAGCACCTTGATGCACATGACGCGGCGCGCGCCGGAATTGTCCGCCACGTCGAGGTTTGTCTGCATCTGAATCATGATGCGGCTCTCACTGTCTTTGCGTCAGGTTTATGCAAATCCATGACGCTTATTGAACTCTCTGGCGCTTCTCGCCGCGAACCACTTCCCAGCACTTCAGCTTGGAAAGCGGGCGGCGCTCTTCGATCCACACCGTGTCGCCGACCGCGTATTCGTTGGTCTCGTCATGGGCGTGGTACTTCTTGGAACGGCGGACGGTCTTCTTCATCGTCGGATGGGTGAAGCGCCGCTCAACGCGGACGACCACCGTCTTGTTCTCTTTGTCGCTGACGACGACGCCATGCAGCGTGCGCTTCGGCATCTTCTCGTTCCCTTTACTTCGACGTGGCGCGCTTCTGCGCCGCAATGGTCTTCAAGCGCGCGATGTCGCGGCGGATGACACGCACCCGCGCGGTATTCTCGAGCTGGCCGGTCGCCCGCTGAAAGCGCAGGTTGAACTGCTCCTTCTTCAGCTTGAGCACTTCGTCGTCGATCTGATCGACCGTCATTGATCTTGCGTCGGCGGCTTTCATGATCGTCACTCGGCGATACGTTCGATGAAACGGGTCTTGATCGGCAGCTTGGCCGCGGCCAGCGTCAGCGCCTCGCGCGCGACCGCGTGCGGGATGCCGTCGACCTCGAACAGGATCTTGCCGGGCTTGACGCGAACCACCCACAATTCCGGCGAGCCCTTGCCTTTACCCATGCGCACTTCGATCGGCTTCTTCGACACCGGCACGTCGGGGAACACGCGGATCCAGACGCGACCGGCGCGCTTCATGAAGCGCGTGAGCGCGCGGCGGGCGGCCTCGATCTGGCGCGCGGTGACGCGCTCCGGCTCCAGCGCCTTGAGACCATATTGGCCGAAGGCGAGCGTATTGCCGGTGGTCGCGACGCCGTGGATGCGGCCCTTGTGCGCCTTGCGAAACTTGGTGCGTTTCGGTTGCAGCATGACTTCTTACTCTCTTGTCCCTCAGGCCGCGTTATCGCGGCGCGGGCGGCCCTGATCGGCCTCGGCCATCTTCTTGTCCTGGGCCATCGGATCGTGCTCGAGGATCTCGCCCTTGAAGATCCAGACCTTGACGCCGCAGGTGCCGTAGGTGGTGAAAGCGGTAGCAACGCCGTAGTCGACGTCGGCGCGCAGCGTGTGCAGCGGCACGCGGCCCTCGCGGTACCACTCGGTACGCGCGATCTCGGCGCCGCCGAGACGGCCGGCGCAGTTGATGCGGATGCCCTCGGCGCCCAGGCGCATGGCCGACTGCACCGCGCGCTTCATGGCGCGGCGGAACGCGACGCGGCGCTCGAGCTGCTGGGCGATCGATTCGGCGACGAGCTGGGCGTCCAGCTCGGGCTTACGGATTTCGACGATGTTGATCACGACGTCCGAGTCGGTGAGCTTCGCCACCGAACGGCGCAGCTTCTCGATGTCGGCGCCCTTCTTGCCGATGACCACACCCGGCCGCGCCGAGTGGATGGTGACGCGGCACTTCTTGTGCGGGCGCTCGATCACGATGTGCGACACCGCCGCCTGCTTGAGCTGCTTCATCAGCTCCTGGCGGATCTTAACGTCCTCGTGCAGCAGCGTGCCGTACTCGCCCTTGCCGGAGAACCAGCGCGAATCCCAAGTACGGTTGATGCCGACCCGAAGCCCGACCGGATTGACTTTCTGACCCATACGTCTCTCCCCAGGCTTTACGCCTGCGCCTCGACCTGACGCACCACGATGGTCAGGTTCGAGAACGGTTTCATGATGCCGCCCACCCGGCCGCGACCGCGGGGGGTGAAGCGCTTGATCACCAGTGCCTTGCCGACATGGGCCTCTGCGACGACCAGCTCGTCGACGTCGAGGTCATGGTTGTTCTCAGCGTTGGCGATCGCCGATTCCAGGCACTTGCGCACGTCGCCAGCGATGCGCTTGCGCGAAAACTGCAGGTCCGCGAGCGCGCTCGCGACCTTCTTGCCGCGGATCATCTGCGCGACCAGGTTGAGCTTCTGCGGCGAAATCCGCAGCATCCGGCTCACCGCCTGGGCCTCGTTGTCGGCGAGGCTTCGCTTGTGTGCGCTCTTGCCCATAACTTCTTCTCTCGATCCTATCGCCTGAGCCCTGCTCAGCCCTTCTTGGCCTTACGATCCGCGGTGTGACCGTGGAACGTGCGGCTCGGCGCGAACTCGCCGAACTTGTGACCCACCATTTCCTCGGTCACCAGCACGGGAATGTGCTTGTGGCCGTTGTAGACCCCGAAGTTCAAACCGACGAACTGCGGCAGAATGGTCGAACGCCGGGTCCATATCTTGATCACGTCGTGCCGGCCGGACGCGCGCGCGGCTTCCGCCTTCTTCAGCAGATAACCGTCGACGAACGGACCTTTCCACAATGAACGGGACATGGCTGATCCTTAACCCTTCTTCTTGCGGACGTGACGGCTGGCCACGATGAACTTGGTGGTGCGCTTGTTCTTGCGGGTCTTCTTGCCCTTGGTGGGGAAGCCCCACGGCGTCACCCAGTTGCCGCCGCCGTTAGTACGACCGCCGTGCGGGTGGTCGACCGGGTTCATGGTGATGCCGCGCTGGTGCGGCCGACGGCCCATCCAGCGCTTGCGGCCGGCCTTGCCGATGTTGGTGTTCATGTTGTCGGGGTTCGACACCGCCCCGACGGTGGCCATGCAGCGACCGTGCACCAGGCGCTGCTCGGCCGAGCTCAGGCGCATGATGACGTAGTCGCCGTCGCGGCCGACGATCTGGGCGTAGGAGCCCGCCGAGCGCGCGATCTGCCCGCCCTTGCCGATCTTCAGCTCGATGTTGTGCACGATGGTGCCGACCGGGATCGACGCCAGCGGCATCGCGTTGCCGGGCTTCACGTCGACATGCTCGCCGGCGACCACGCTGTCGCCGGGCGACAGGCGCTGCGGGGCCAGGATGTAGGCGAGCTCCCCGTCCTCATACTTGATGAGCGCGATGAAGGCGGTGCGGTTCGGATCGTATTCGAGCCGCTCCACGGTCGCCGGCACGTCGAACTTGCGACGCTTGAAATCGACCAAGCGGTAGGCCTGCTTGTGGCCGCCGCCGCGGAAACGCACGGTGGTGCGCCCGGTGTTGTTGCGCCCGCCGCTCGAGCTCTTGCCGGCGGTCAGCGTCTTGACCGGCGCGCCCTTATGCAGCGCCTTGCGGTCGACGATGACCAGGTGTCGCTGGCCCGGCGTGGTTGGATTGAAGGTCTTCAAAGCCATGACAACGCTTCCTTACAATCCCGTGGTCACGTCGATGCGGTGACCCTCTTCCAAGGTCACGATCGCGCGCTTGAAATCCGACTGGCGGCCGATGCGATTCTTGAACACCTTGAGCTTGCCCTGGCGGGTCAGCGTGTTCACGCTCTTGACCTTGACGTCGAACAGCTTCTCGATCGCTTCCTTGATCTGAGGCTTGGTCGCGGTCTTGGCCACCTTGAAGATGACCTTGTTGTATTCGGACGCCATCGTCGCCTTCTCCGTGATCACCGGAGCCAGGATGACGTCGTAATGGCGGGGATCGCTGGTGCTCATTTGAAGCGCGCCTCCAGCGCATCGAGCGCGGCCTTGGTCAGCACCAGGGTCTTGCGCCGCATGATGTCGTAGACGTTGATGCCCTGCACCGGCAGCACATCGATGTTCGGGATGTTGCGCGCCGCTGTCTGGAAGTTGGCCTCCACCTCGGCGCCATCGACGATCAGCGCGTTCTCGAACCCAAGCTTGCCGAACTGCTTGGCGAGCGGCCCGGTCTTGGCTTCCTTCACGGTCGCCTTGTCGAGCACAACGATGCCGCCGTCCTTGGCCTTGGCCGACAGCGCATGCTTGAGCGCCAACGCGCGGACCTTCTTGGGCAGCTCGTGAGCGTGGCTGCGCACGACCGGCCCGAAGGCGCGACCGCCGCCGCGGAACTGCGGGGCGCTCTGCGCGCCGTGACGGGCACCGCCGGTGCCCTTCTGCGAGTGCATCTTCTTGCCGGTACGGGCGACCTCGCCGCGCAGCTTGGTCTTGTGCGTGCCGGCCTGGCGCTTGGCGAGCTGCCAGTTGACGCAGCGCTGCACCAGGTCCGAACGCGGATCGAGGCCGAAAATGGCATCCGGCAAATCGACCGATCCGGCGGCCTTGCCCTCAAGCGTGGTGATCTTCAGTTCCATCTCACGCGCCCTCTTGCTCGGTGGAGGCCGCCGTATCCGCCGCGGGCGCCTCGGCCGGCGCCGCATCGGACGCGGGCGCCGCTTGCTCGGCACCAGCCGCGCGGAACTTGCCCGGCATCGGCAGATCCTTCGGCAGCGGCTTCTTCACCGCGTCGCGCACCAGAATCCAGCCGCCCTTGGCGCCTGGCACCGCGCCCTCGACCAGGATGAGGCCGCGCTCGACGTCGGTGGACACCACCTTGATGTTGAGCGTGGTCACCCGCTCGCTGCCCATATGACCGGCCATCTTCTTGTTCTTGAAGACCTTGCCGGGATCCTGGCGACCGCCGGTCGAACCGTGCGAACGATGCGAGATCGACACGCCGTGCGAGGCGCGCAAGCCGCCGAAGTTCCAGCGCTTCATGGCGCCGGCAAAACCCTTACCGATCGAGGTGCCGCAGACATCGACGAACTGACCGGGGAGGAAATGATCGGCGGTGATCTCGGCGCCGACCGGAATCAGCGCGTCCTCGCTCACGCGGAACTCGGCAAGCTTGCGCTTGGGCTCCACGTTGGCCTTCGCGAAATAACCGCGGTCGGCCTTGTTCATGTTGTTGGTCCGCCGCTCGCCCGAACCGAGCTGCAAAGCGACGTAACCGTTCTGGTCCTTGGTGCGGTGCGCGACCACCTGGCACTGAGCCAGGCGCAGCACTGTAACCGGGACGTGCTCGCCGGCCTCGGTGAACACCCGGGTCATACCGACCTTCTGCGCGACAACTCCGGAACGCATGGTTTTTCCCTATGCCCCCTTAGAGCTTGATCTCGACGTCCACGCCGGCGGCGAGGTCGAGCTTCATCAGGGCGTCCACGGTCTGCGGCGTCGGATCGACGATGTCCAAGAGGCGCTTGTGCGTGCGCATCTCGAACTGTTCGCGGCTCTTCTTGTCGATGTGCGGCGAGCGGTTCACCGTGAACTTCTCGATCCGCGTCGGCAGCGGGATCGGGCCACGGACCTGAGCGCCGGTGCGCTTGGCCGTGTTCACGATCTCGCGGGTCGACGCATCGAGGATACGATGATCGAACGCCTTGAGCCGGATCCGAATATTCTGGCCGTTCATTTGTTTGTCTCTCTCGACTGCCATTATCCGCGCGGGGGCGGACAACCCAGTATTCGCCATTCAATCAGCAGCCCCACGCGAGGTGGGGAAAACTGGGCGCCCCCGCTCATCGCGGGGGCGCGACAGATCGTTACTCGATGATGCTCGCCACCACGCCGGCGCCGACGGTGCGGCCGCCCTCGCGAATGGCGAAGCGGAGCTTCTCTTCCATGGCGATCGGCACGATCAGGTGCACTTCCATCGCCACGTTGTCGCCCGGCATCACCATCTCGGTGCCCTCCGGCAGGTGCACCACGCCGGTCACGTCGGTGGTGCGGAAGTAGAACTGCGGGCGGTAGTTGGTGAAGAACGGGGTATGACGGCCGCCCTCTTCCTTGGTCAGGATGTAGGCCTCGGCCTTGAACTTGGTGTGCGGCTTCACCGAGCCCGGCTTGCACAGCACCTGGCCGCGCTCGACATCCTCGCGCTTGGTGCCGCGCAGCAGCGCGCCGATGTTGTCGCCCGCCTGCCCCTGATCGAGCAGTTTGCGGAACATTTCCACGCCGGTGACGGTGGTCTTGACGGTCGGCTTGATGCCGACGATCTCGACTTCCTCACCGACCTTGACGATGCCGCGCTCGACGCGGCCGGTCACGACGGTACCACGGCCGGAGATCGAGAACACGTCTTCGACCGGCATCAGGAACGGCTGGTCGACCGGACGCTCCGGCTGCGGGACGTATTCGTCGACGTTCTTCATCAGCTCGAGAATGGCTTCCTTGCCGAGCTTGTCGTCCTTGCCCTCGAGCGCCATCAGCGCCGAGCCCTTGACGATCGGGATGGTGTCGCCCGGGAAGTTGTACTTCGACAGCAGCTCACGGACCTCGAGCTCGACGAGCTCCAGCAGCTCCGGATCGTCGACCATGTCGCACTTGTTGAGGAACACGACGATCGCCGGCACGCCGACCTGGCGAGCGAGCAGGATATGCTCGCGGGTCTGCGGCATCGGGCCGTCGGCGGCCGACACGACCAGGATGGCGCCGTCCATCTGCGCGGCGCCCGTGATCATGTTCTTCACGTAGTCCGCGTGGCCGGGGCAGTCGACGTGCGCGTAGTGGCGGTTCGCGGTCTCGTACTCGACGTGCGCCGTCGAGATGGTGATGCCGCGCGCCTTCTCTTCCGGCGCCTTGTCGATCTGGTCGTAGGCGGTGAAGCTGGCGCCGCCGCTCTCAGCCAGCACCTTGGTGATCGCAGCAGTCAGCGTGGTCTTGCCGTGGTCGACGTGACCGATCGTGCCGATATTGCAGTGCGGCTTGCTGCGGTTGAATTTCTCTTTTGCCATGGATCTCTCCGTTCAGACTATCACGTTGCGAACGATCGCAATCACGCGAACTTCTTTTGAACCTCTGCCGACACGTTCGCGGGCAACTCCGCGTAGTGATCGAACTGCATGGTGAAGGTGGCGCGCCCCTGGGACATGGAGCGTAGGTTATTGACGTAGCCGAACATGTTCATAAGCGGCACCATCGCGTCGATCACGTTGGCGTTGCCACGCATGTCCTGACCCTGGATCTGTCCGCGCCGCGAATTGAGATCGCCGATGACCGAACCGGTGTAGTCTTCCGGCGTCACCACCTCGACCTTCATGATCGGCTCGAGCAGGACCGACTTGCCCTTCTGCAGAGCTTCGCGGAACGCCGCACGGGACGCGATTTCGAACGCCAGCGCCGACGAGTCCACCTCGTGGTAGGCGCCGTCGATCAGGGTCACCTTGACGTCGACCACCGGGAAGCCGGCGACGACGCCCGAGTTGAGCACGCTGTTGAGGCCCTTCTCGACGCCGGGGATGTACTCCTTCGGCACGTTGCCGCCGACGATCTTGGATTCGAACTCGAAGCCCACGCCCGGCTCGGTCGGCTCGACGATGAACTTGACCCGCGCGAACTGGCCGGTGCCGCCGGTCTGCTTCTTGTGGGTGTAATCGACTTCCGCCTGCTTGGTGATCTTTTCGCGGAAGGCCACCTGCGGCGCGCCGATATTGGCGTCGACCTTGTATTGACGCTTGAGGATGTCGACCTTGATGTCGAGATGCAGTTCGCCCATGCCCTTGAGGATGGTCTGGCCGCTCTCGAAGTCGGTCGAGACCCGGAACGACGGATCCTCGGCCGCGAGCTTGGCGAGCGCGACGCCCAGCTTCTCCTGGTCGGCCTTCGACTTCGGCTCGATGGCGATCTCGATCACCGGATCGGGGAATTCCATCTTCTCGAGGACCACCGGATCCTTGGGATCGCACAGCGTATCGCCGGTGCGCACGTCCTTGAGGCTGGCCAGCGCGACGATGTCGCCGGCATAGGCTTCCTTGACGTCCTCGCGGTTGTTGGCGTGCATCAGCAGCATGCGGCCGATGCGCTCCTTGCGGTTTTCCTTGGTCGAGTTGATGACGCCGGTACCGCTGGTCAGAACGCCGGAATAGATGCGGCAGAAGGTGATGGTGCCGACGAAGGGGTCGTCCATGATCTTGAAGGCGAGCAGCGCCAGCGGCGCGTCATCGCGCGCCGCGCGAACGACATCCTCGCCCTTCTCGTCGATGCCGTGGATCGGCGGCACGTCGACCGGCGACGGCAAATAATCGACCACCGCGTCGAGCAGCGACTGCACGCCCTTGTTCTTGAAGGCCGAACCACACAACACCGGGAAGAACGCGCTCGACAGCACGCCCTTACGGATCAGCTTGCGCAGCGTCTCCTCGTCGGGCTCCTTGCCCTCGAGGTAGGCGGTCATGGCGTCGTCGTCCATCTCGACCGCCGCCTCGATCATCGCCTCACGATATTCCTTCGCCTGCGCCTGCAGGTCTTCCGGAATGTCAGTGTCCTCAAACTTGGCGCCAAGCGACTCGTCGTCCCAGATGCGCGCCTTCATGGTCACCAGATCGACGAGGCCCTTGAAATTGCTTTCGGCGCCGATCGGGAGCTGGATGGCTACCGGCTTGGCGCCGAGACGGGTCTTGATGTCCTCGAGGCACTTGAAGAAGTCCGCGCCGATCTTGTCCATCTTGTTGGCGAAGACGATGCGCGGGACTTTATATTTGTCTCCCTGGCGCCATACGGTCTCGGTCTGCGGCTCCACGCCCTGGTTGGAGTCGAGCACGCATACCGCGCCGTCGAGCACGCGCAGCGAACGCTCGACCTCAATGGTGAAGTCGACGTGGCCGGGGGTGTCGATGATGTTGAGGCGCTTGCCGTTCCAGAGCGCGGTGGTCGCGGCCGACGTGATGGTGATGCCGCGCTCCTGCTCCTGTTCCATCCAGTCCATCGTCGCGGCGCCTTCGTGCACCTCGCCGATCTTGTGGGACTTGCCGGTGTAATAGAGAATCCGCTCGGTCGTCGTCGTCTTGCCCGCATCGATGTGGGCCATGATGCCGAAGTTGCGGTAGTCCTCGATTGCGTGCGTGCGTGCCATTTTAGGGAGTCCTCGAAATTCGGTCCGCCGTCACCAGCGATAATGCGAGAAGGCGCGGTTCGCTTCCGCCATCTTGTGCGTGTCCTCACGCTTCTTGACGGCGTTCCCCCTGTTGTTCGACGCGTCGAGCAACTCGGCCGACAGCCGCTCGGTCATCGTCTTTTCGTTGCGGCTGCGCGCGGCCGTGATGATCCAGCGGATACCGAGCGCTTGGCGGCGCGAGACGCGCACTTCCACCGGCACCTGATAGGTGGCGCCGCCAACACGGCGGGAGCGCACCTCGATCGACGGCATGACGTTGTCGAGCGCCTGCTGGAACACGCCGAGCGGCTGCTGCTTGGTCTTACCCTCGATGATGTCGAAAGCGCCGTAGACGATGCGTTCAGCGGCGGACTTCTTGCCGTCGTACATGATGGCGTTCATGAACTTCGAAACGACGACGTTGCCGAACTTGGGGTCCGGAATGATTTCGCGCTTCTCTGCGGCGTGACGGCGGGACATAACGCTGATCCTCGATTATTTCGGGCGCTTGGCGCCGTACTTCGAACGGCGCTGCTTGCGGTTCTTGACGCCCTGCGTGTCGAGCACGCCGCGCAGGATGTGGTAGCGCACGCCCGGCAGATCCTTGACGCGACCGCCACGGATCATCACCACCGAGTGCTCCTGGAGGTTATGCCCCTCGCCCGGGATGTAGCCGATCACCTCGAAGCCGTTGGTCAGACGCACCTTGGCCACCTTGCGAAGCGCCGAGTTCGGCTTCTTCGGCGTGGTGGTGTAGACGCGCGTGCACACGCCGCGCTTCTGCGGCGAAGACTGCAGCGCCGGCGCGGTGTTCCGCGCCTTGAGCGGCTGGCGCGGCTTGGCAATCAGCTGGTTGATCGTCGGCATCGTCGATCGCTTACCTTCGGTTTGGGCGCTTTCGCCCGGGAACGGGCGGCATGCCGCCCCGTTTTCTTAATCGTTCGCCCGGGCGTTACCGTCCGCGCTGTTTCGGGCTATTCGCCCCCCGTACCGCGCCCGGAAGAACCATCCGCGCGCGCAAAACGAAATCGCGCCATCCGCCTCGATGTGCGGGGGCGCTCTTCCGTTCGGACGGCCACGTTGCGGTGAAGCGCGCCGAGGCCGGTCACAGTTCAAGCCTGACATTGGCTGCCAGAGGCAGCGTCTGAGCTTCATCGTCGAGGCGTTGCGCCGACCAGACTCAAGAGAAAAATCGATATCTCTCAAGCACTTGCCGGGCGGGCCGTTCCGAACAAGCGAAGCTCACCGCCTGCCGTAAAGTGTGGCGTATGTATCGGCGGGAATCGCCCAAGTCAAGGCGGAAGGTGCCGGAAATGGCTGCTTTTGGCGCCGTTGCCGAGTCCAGATCAGCACGCCGCCGCGCAACCAAGCTCGAATGGGAATTTATATCTATAAATTGCCATTTGTTGGCCTGCGCCATGCCGCCGAAGCTTGCAGCTTACAACGCAAATGACAGCGTTTGGTGGAAATTCAACCCACCTCCGTAGGCTTGTCCGGCCAACATTGAGCCGAATCGATCAGGCCCGGGATCCCCCACGACGAGGCCTCACCCGGCTTCTCTTTCGCTTCTTTCGGGGCGGCCCCACTCCGCAGCCGGCGGCGAAAGGCACCATCCTCCCAAATCCGATCTCATCAGCGAAATACGGTTGTCAGCATTTTGGTACATCGGTACATCGATAACAATCACATACGAAGGTGACCATGACGATCGAGCGAGTGCAGACCGGTGTCCGGCTCGAAAAGCGCCTTGTGAAAGTCCTCAAGGCGCTTGCCGAGCATCAAGACATGACCTTGGGCGACCTCGTCGAAGGCATCGTCCTGCACGCTTTCGACGGTGAGCGGCCGTTCTCGCAGGAGACGCTGAGGACAATCGGTCAGTTGAAGCGAATTTACGGTCTGGAGTTGAACGCGGCCGACAGTCACCGTTTGAGCGAAACCGGGGAAAGCGCGGGCGATGATGCATCTTGAACGCCGGCACAACATCGTCCTAGCCGGTCCAATCGACCGAGTCTTTTCCCTGTTTACGCCGGCCGGCGAGACGTTATGGGTGCCCGGATGGAATCCTGAGTTTC
>JARRQH010000023.1:0-16333 GCA_037381985.1 Pseudolabrys sp. | reverse complement strand
CCGGCACACAAGGAAACTCAGGAGGGAATGGTTTTTCGCACGGGCCACGGCAACGAACTGACGCTCTGGTCTTGCATCGCGTGGGACCCCGTCAAATTCCACGTCCGATATGTGCGCGTCACGCCCGCCTCCCGCTTTGGCTTTGTCGACGTGGCTTGCCGCGCGTCGCGGTTCGGGCCAAACCGAAGCCACGGTCAACTACACATTCACCGCATTGAACGACGACGGGGCGGTTTACCTATCGGGCCTGACAGAAGACGCTTTCACCGAAATGATCGATGATTGGCAGGTGCGTATCGACGAATGGCTGCGAGAAAATCACCCGTCCCCGGAGTCTCGTGCGAGATAGCCAAGAACCGGGGCCGGCGGTCTCGCCGGATAATTCGGCGAACGAAGAAGCGAGACCGCCCAGGAAAGAAAAAAGGGCCGCCAGAAGGCGGCCCTTTGGATCTTTGATTCTAGTGGAGCTTTGAGTTTGACATTTGATGATCGACTTGCCGCGAATGGGGTATCAAGTGTCAGATTCGCTCCACTAGGCTGCCCGCCTCCTCCGCCGCCGGCAGTGCCGGGGCCTCCTCCGCCTGGGCAGCGGCGGCCTTGGCGGCGACTTCCTTCTCGCGCTCCTCGAGGATGAGGGCGTCGCGCTTGGTCGCCACCTCGCGCAGCTTGTTCATCATGGCGCCGGTACCGGCCGGGATCAGGCGGCCGACGATGACGTTCTCCTTGAGGCCCTCGAGCGTATCCACCTTGCCGTGGACGGCAGCCTCGGTGAGAACGCGCGTGGTCTCCTGGAACGACGCCGCCGAGATGAAGGAGCGGGTCTGCAGGCTCGCCTTGGTGATGCCGAGCAGCACCGGGTGGCCGGAGGCGGGCTTGCGGCCCTCCTCTTCCGCCTTGGCGTTGATCTCGTCCATCTCGCTGCGGTCGACCTGCTCGCCCTGCAACAGCTCGGTCTCGCCGGCGTCGTCGATCTCGACCTTCTGCAGCATCTGGCGAACGATCACCTCGATGTGCTTGTCGTTGATCATGACGCCCTGCAGCCGGTAGACCTCCTGGATCTCGTTGACCAGATAGGCCGCCAGCTCCTCGACGCCCTTGACGGCGAGGATGTCGTGCGGCGCCGGGTTGCCGTCGACAATGTAGTCGCCCTTCTCGATGACGTCGCCATCCTGCAGATGGATGTGCTTGCCCTTTGCGACAAGGTACTCCATCGGCTCCTCGGACTTGTCCGTGGGCTCGATCGAGATGCGCCGCTTGTTCTTGTAGTCGCGGCCGAACCGCACGGTGCCGCCGATCTCGGCGATGACCGCCGCATCCTTCGGCTTGCGCGCTTCGAACAGCTCCGCCACCCGCGGCAGACCGCCGGTGATGTCGCGGGTCTTGGCGCTTTCGGTCGGGATACGCGCGATGACGTCGCCCGCCTTCACGGTGCTGCCCGGATCGACCGAGAGAATGGCCTCGACCGCCAGCAGATAGCGGGCGTCGCCGCCGCGGGCGACCTTGAGGATGTTGCCGTCGGCGCCCTTGATGACGATGGCCGGGCGCAGGTCCTGCTGGTTGCGGGACGAACCCGTACGCCAGTCGATGACCACGCGCTTTGCGATGCCGGTCGACTCGTCGAGCTGCTCGGACATCGACAGACCGTCGACCATGTCCTCGAAGTCGATGGTGCCTTCCGCCTCGGTCAGGATCGGCCGGGTGTAGGGATCCCATTCCGCGATGCGCTGGCCGCGCTTGATGGTCTCACCTTCGTCGACCTTCAGCCGCGCGCCGTAGGTCAAGCGGTGATGGGCGCGCTCGGTGCCGTCGGGGTCGATGACCGCCACCACCATGTTGCGGGCCATGACGATCAGGTCGTTGTCCGAGTTGCGGGCGATGCTCTTGTTGATGAACTTAACCGTGCCCTCGAAGTTCGACTCGATGAACGACTGCTCGGAGATCTGCGCCGCGCCGCCGATGTGGAACGTACGCATGGTGAGCTGGGTGCCCGGCTCGCCGATCGACTGGGCGGCGATGACGCCCACCGCCTCGCCCATGTTGACCGGGGTGCCGCGCGCCAGATCGCGCCCGTAGCAGGCGCCGCAGACGCCGTTCTTCGACTCACAGGTGAGCACGGAGCGGATCTTGAGCTCCTGCACGCCCGCCTTGATGATCTTGTCGACTTCCGGCTCGCCGAGCAGCGTGCCGCCCGGCATCACGATTTCGCTCGACGACGGATCCTTGACGTCCTCCGCCGTGGTGCGGCCGAGGATGCGGCTGGCGAGCGGGGCTACCACGGTGCCGGCATCGATGATGGCGCGCACGGCGATGCCGCGCTCGGTGCCACAGTCCGGCTCGGTGATGATGCAGTCCTGCGCCACGTCCACCAGGCGGCGGGTCAGGTAACCCGAGTTCGCCGTCTTCAAGGCGGTATCGGCCAGGCCCTTGCGCGCCCCGTGGGTCGAGTTGAAGTACTCGAGCACCGACAGGCCTTCCTTGAAGTTGGAGATGATTGGGCTCTCGATGATCTCGCCCGACGGCTTGGCCATCAGACCGCGCATGCCGGCGAGCTGACGCATCTGGGCCGGCGAACCGCGCGCGCCCGAGTGCGCCATCATGTAGATCGAGTTGACCTGCAGGTCGCGGCCGGTGTCGTCCTTCTTGGCGGCCGAGATTTCCTTCATCATCGCTTCCGCGATGGTCTCGGTGCACTTCGACCAGGCGTCAACCACCTTGTTGTACTTCTCGCCCTGGGTGATCAGGCCGTCGTTGTACTGCTGCTCGAACTCCTTGGCGAGTTCCTGCGTGGTCTCGACGGTCTTCCACTTGGAGTGCGGCACCACCATGTCGTCCTTGCCGAACGAGATGCCGGCCTTGAAGGCGTGGTGGAAGCCGAGCGCCATGATGCGGTCGCAGAAGATGACCGTCTCCTTCTGACCGCAGTGGCGGTAGACGGTGTCGATCATCGACGAGATCTCGCGCTTGGTCATCAGCTTGTTGACGATGTCGAACGAGATCTTGCGGTTCTCGGGCAGCACGTTGCCGAGCACCACGCGGCCGGGCGTGGTCTCGTAGATGCGCTTTACGCGCGAGCCGTCGGTATCGAGGCCTTCCCAGCGGAACTTGATCTTGCTGTGCAGGTCGATCGCCTTGACGTTCAGGGCGTGGTCGATCTCCGACAGGTTGGAGAACACCATACCGTCGCCCTTGCTGCCCTCGCGCATGACCGAGAGGTAGTAGAGGCCGAGCACGATGTCCTGCGACGGCACGATGATCGGCTGACCGTTGGCCGGGTGCAGGATGTTGTTGGTCGACATCATCAGCACGCGCGCCTCGAGCTGCGCTTCCAGCGACAGCGGCACGTGCACCGCCATCTGGTCGCCGTCGAAGTCGGCGTTGAAGGCCGCGCACACCAGCGGATGGAGCTGGATCGCCTTGCCCTCGATCAGCACCGGCTCGAAGGCCTGGATGCCGAGGCGATGCAGGGTCGGCGCGCGGTTCAGGAGCACCGGATGCTCGCGGATGACCTCGTCGAGGATATCCCAGACTTCCGGCTTTTCCTTCTCGACCAGCTTCTTGGCCTGCTTCACGGTGGTGGACAGGCCCTTGGCGTCGAGGCGCGAATAGATGAACGGCTTGAACAGCTCGAGCGCCATCTTCTTCGGCAGGCCGCACTGGTGCAGCTTCAGCTCGGGACCGACCACGATCACCGACCGGCCCGAATAGTCGACGCGCTTGCCGAGCAGGTTCTGGCGGAACCGGCCCTGCTTGCCCTTGAGCATGTCGGCGAGCGACTTCAGCGGACGCTTGTTGGCGCCGGTGATGACGCGGCCGCGGCGGCCGTTGTCGAACAGCGCGTCCACCGCTTCCTGCAGCATGCGCTTTTCGTTGCGGATGATGATATCCGGCGCGCGCAGCTCGATCAGCCGCTTCAGACGGTTGTTACGGTTGATGACGCGGCGATAGAGATCGTTGAGGTCCGAGGTCGCGAAGCGGCCGCCGTCGAGCGGCACCAGCGGCCGCAGGTCCGGCGGGATCACCGGCACCACGGTCAGGATCATCCACTCCGGCTTGTTGCCGGAAACGAGGAACGCCTCGATCAGCTTCAGCCGCTTGGCGTACTTCTTCTTCTTGATGTCGCTGTCGGTCTCGCCCATCTCGGTGCGCAGATCGACCTGCAGCTTGGGCAGGTCCATCGCCTTGAGCATCTCGCGGATCGCCTCCGCGCCGATCATGGCGGTGAAGCTGTCGGCGCCGAACTCGTCCTGCGCCTTGAGGTACTCGTCCTCGCTCAGCAGTTGGCGGTCCTTGAGCGGGGTCAGGCCCGGCTCCAGCACCACGTAGTATTCAAAGTACAGGATGCGCTCGAGGTCCTTCAGCGTCATGTCGAGCAGCATACCGATGCGGCTCGGCAGCGACTTCATGAACCAGATGTGCGCGACGGGCGCGGCCAGCTCGATGTGGCCCATGCGCTCGCGCCGCACGCGGGAGAGCGTCACCTCGACCGAGCACTTCTCGCAGATGATGCCCTTGTACTTCATGCGCTTGTACTTGCCGCACAAGCACTCGTAGTCCTTGATCGGCCCGAAGATGCGCGCGCAGAACAGGCCGTCGCGCTCGGGCTTGAAGGTCCGGTAGTTGATCGTCTCGGGCTTTTTGATCTCGCCGTAGGACCAGGACAGAATTTTCTCCGGGCTGGCGATCGAAATCCGGATTTGATCGAAGACCTGCGCCGGCGCCTGCGGGCTGAAAAGATTCATTACTTCTTGGTTCATCGCATTCTCTCCGCTTGCCGACCTCGGCCGGCCCCAATCTCTCCGCTGTCATGCCCCGCGAAGGCGGGGCATCCAGTAATCACCGCCGTCGCGGGTTACTGGATCGTCCGCCTTCGCGGACGATGACGCCTGAGGGGAGCGGCGCGCCCGCCGTTCCCCTTGAAGTTATTCGGCCGCTTCCGCCGCCGGCTCGTTGCCCTGCCGGTCCTGCTTGGAATTGTGCAGGTCGACGTTGAGGCCGAGCGAGCGCATTTCCTTGACCAGCACGTTGAAGCTTTCGGGAATGCCCGCCTCGAACGTGTCGTCGCCGCGCACGATGGCCTCGTACACCTTGGTACGGCCGGCGACGTCGTCCGACTTCACGGTGAGCATTTCCTGCAGCGTGTAGGCGGCGCCGTAGGCTTCCAGCGCCCAGACCTCCATTTCGCCGAAGCGCTGGCCGCCGAACTGCGCCTTGCCGCCCAGCGGCTGCTGGGTGACCAGCGAGTACGGACCGATCGAACGGGCGTGGATCTTGTCGTCCACCAGGTGATGCAGCTTGAGCATGTAGATGTAGCCCACCGTCACCTGCCGATCGAAGGCCTCACCCGTGCGCCCGTCGTAGACGGTCGACTGGCCGGAGTGGTCGACGCCGGCGAGATCGAGCATCTGCTCGATGTCCTTCTCCTTGGCGCCGTCGAACACCGGCGTGGCGATCGGCACGCCGTGCGCCAGGTTGCCGCCGAGCTCCACGAGCTGGTTCTCGTCGAGCGCCTTGATGGTCTCGTCTTCGCCGTAGACCTTCTTCAGCATCTCCTTGAGCGGCTTGACGTCCTTCTTGTCGTTATACGCTTCGACCGCCTCGCCGATCTTGATGCCGAGGCCGGCGCAGGCCCAACCCAGATGGGTCTCCAGGATCTGGCCGACGTTCATGCGGCTCGGCACGCCGAGCGGATTGAGCACGATGTCGACGTGGCGACCGTCGCCCATGAACGGCATGTCTTCGACCGGCACGATCTTGGACACCACGCCCTTGTTGCCGTGACGGCCGGCCATCTTGTCGCCGGGCTGGATCTTGCGCTTCACCGCGACGAAGACCTTGACCATCTTCATCACGCCGGGCGGCAACTCGTCGCCACGCTGCAGCTTCTCGACCTTGTCGAGAAAGCGCTGCTCGAGCAACTTCTTCGACTCGTCGTACTGCTTACGGATGGCTTCGATCTCCGCCATCAGCTTGTCGTTCGGCGACGCGAACTGCCACCACTGGGCGCGCGGGTATTCGTCGAGCAACGCGCGGGTGATCTTCGAATCCTTCTTGAAGCCCTTGGGGCCGGCGACGCCCTGGCGGCCTTCCAGCAACTCGGCCAGACGGCCGTAGACGTTGCGGTCGAGGATCGCCTGCTCGTCGTCGCGGTCCTTGGCGAGGCGTTCGATCTCCTCACGCTCGATGGCGAGCGCGCGCTCGTCCTTCTCGACGCCGTGACGGTTGAACACGCGCACCTCGACGACAGTGCCCTGGACGCCCGGCGGCACCCGCAACGAGGTGTCGCGCACGTCGGAGGCCTTCTCGCCGAAGATGGCGCGCAGCAGCTTTTCTTCCGGCGTCATCGGGCTTTCGCCCTTGGGCGTGATCTTGCCGACCAGGATATCGCCGGCGTTCACTTCGGCGCCGATGTAGACGATGCCCGCCTCGTCCATGTTCTTGAGCGCCTCTTCCGAGACGTTCGGGATGTCGCGGGTGATTTCCTCGGGACCGAGCTTGGTGTCACGCGCCATCACCTCGAATTCCTCGATGTGGATGGAGGTGAACACGTCGTCCTTCACGATCCGCTCCGAGAGCAGGATCGAGTCTTCGAAGTTGTAGCCGTTCCACGGCATGAACGCGACCAGCACGTTACGGCCGAGCGCGAGCTCGCCGAGATCGGTCGAGGGACCGTCGGCGATGATGTCGCCCTTCTCGACGATGTCGCCCACCTTCACCAGCGGGCGCTGGTTGATGCAGGTGTTCTGGTTGGAGCGCTGGTATTTCATCAGCCGGTAGATATCGACGCCGGGCTTGGTCGGGTCGGTCTCTTCCGTGGCGCGGATGACGATACGGGTGGCGTCCACCTGGTCGACGATGCCGGTACGGCGGGCGCCGATGGCGGCGCCGGAGTCACGGGCCACAACGCCTTCCATGCCGGTGCCGACGTACGGCGCTTCGGCGCGCACCAGCGGCACGGCCTGACGCTGCATGTTCGAGCCCATGAGCGCGCGGTTGGCGTCGTCGTTCTCCAGGAACGGGATCAGCGCCGCGGCCACCGACACGAGCTGCTTCGGCGACACGTCCATGTAGTCGACCTTGTCGCGCGGCACCATGTGCACGTCGCCGGCTTGGCGGCAAACCACCAAGTCTTCCGTCATCTTGCCCTTGGGGTCGAGCGGCGCGTCGGCCTGGGCGACCGCGTAGCGGCTTTCTTCCATGGCCGAGAGATAGACCACCTCTTCGGTGACGCGGCCGTCCTTCACCTTGCGGTACGGCGTCTCCACGAAGCCGTACTTGTTCACCCGCGCGTAGGTGGCGAGCGAGTTGATAAGGCCGATGTTCGGACCTTCCGGCGTCTCGATCGGGCAGATGCGGCCGTAGTGGGTCGGGTGCACGTCGCGCACCTCGAAGCCGGCGCGCTCGCGGGTCAGACCGCCCGGGCCGAGCGCCGACAGGCGCCGCTTGTGGGTGATCTCCGAGAGCGGGTTGGTCTGGTCCATGAACTGCGAGAGCTGCGAGGAGCCGAAAAACTCGCGCACCGCCGCCGCCGCCGGCTTGGCGTTGATCATGTCCTGCGGCATGACGGTGTCGATATCGACCGACGACATGCGTTCCTTGATCGCACGCTCCATGCGCAGGAGGCCGATGCGGTACTGGTTCTCCATAAGTTCGCCGACCGAACGCACCCGACGGTTGCCGAGATTGTCGATGTCGTCGATCTCACCCTTGCCGTCGCGCAGGTCGACCAGCGTCTTGACGACGGCGAGGATGTCCTCCTTGCGCAGCACGCGCAGGGTGTCGGGTGCGTCGAGGTCGAGACGCATGTTCATCTTGACGCGACCGACGGCCGACAGATCGTAACGGTCGGCGTCGAAGAACAGCGAGCGGAACATGGCCTCGGCGGTGTCGACCGTCGGCGGCTCGCCCGGGCGCATGACGCGGTAGATGTCGAACAGCGCGTCCTCGCGCGTCATGTTCTTGTCGATGGCGAGGGTGTTACGGATGTAGGCGCCGACATTGACGTGGTCGATGTCGAGCAGCGGCAGTTCCTTGTAGCCCTCTTCGATCAGGACCTTGAGGTTCTTCTCGTCGATCTCCTGACCGGCCTCGAGATAGATCTCGCCGGTCTTGTTGTTCACCAGGTCCTCGGCGAGGTAATGGCCGATCAACTCCTCGTCGGCCACGCGCAGGGCCTTGAGGCCCTTCTCGGCGAGCTGGCGCGCCTGGCGCACGGTCAGTTTCTTGCCGGCCTCGAGCACCACCATGCCGGTGTCGGCGTCGACCAGGTCATGGACGGCCTTGTAGCCGCGCAGCCGGTTGGCATCGAACGGCACGCGCCAGCCGTCCTTGGCGCGCTTGTAGACGACGTGATTATAGAAGGTGGACAGGATCTCTTCGCTGTCGAGACCCAGCGCATAGAGCAGCGACGTCACCGGAATCTTGCGCCGGCGGTCGATGCGCGCATAGACGATGTCCTTGGCGTCGAACTCGATGTCGAGCCAGGAGCCGCGATACGGGATGATGCGGGCGGCGAATAGCAGCTTGCCCGACGAATGGGTCTTGCCTTTATCGTGGTCGAAGAACACGCCCGGCGAACGGTGCATCTGCGAGACGATGACGCGCTCGGTGCCGTTGACGATGAAGGTGCCGTTGTTGGTCATGAGCGGAATGTCGCCCATGTAGACATCCTGCTCCTTGATGTCCTTGACCGACTTGGCGCCCGTCTCTTCATCCACGTCGAACACGATCAACCGCAACGTCACCTTGAGCGGCGCGGCGAAGGTCATGCCGCGCTGGCGGCACTCGTCGACGTCGTATTTCGGGGGCTCGAACTCGTACTTGACGAACTCCAGCATCGAGGAGCCGGAGAAATCGGAGATCGGGAAAACCGACTTGAAAACCGCCTGCAGGCCCTCGTCGGGACGGCCGCCTTCGGGCTCGTCGACGAGCAGAAACTGGTCGTAGGACGCCTTCTGAACCTCGATGAGGTTCGGCATCTCCGCGACTTCCTTGATTGATCCGAAAAATTTCCTAACGCGCTTGCGACCGGTAAACGTCTGCGCCATCGCCATCTCGTCTCTCTTTCGATTCGATTGTGGCGGCCAGCATCGGGCGCCTCTCCGGACGGCCGCCATCCAATCGCGACCATCCGGACAGGCGTCGGAAACTGCCCGTTACTTATGTGATTCGGGGCTCATGCCCGAACCGCCGCACTCGTTCCATCTCATCGTGATCCGAACTCTGCCGTTCACGATTGCCTCTCGCGGGGACCCGCCGGTAGCCGGCCACCGCACAGCCGAATTGCTATTCCGCCAACCAATTCGCCAACCTCGCGCCCGGCCCGCCCGAATATCTGGTGTCGCCAAGCCACCGCCTCACTCTATTTGGGAAGCCGGATGCCATCCGGCCACCCCTTCACAATTTCGCGGGTTATCCGCGTTTTCCGCCTTATTCGCCTCGGGACGCGCCCAGAAAGGACCGCCTCCGGAGGAGAATTCGGCCCCGGACCCGCCAAAGCGGGTCCGGAACCGGAATTTGCCGCTCAAATAAGCAAGGCTTACTTGAGTTCGACCTTCGCGCCGGCCTTCTCGAGAGTGGCCTTGATCTTGTCGGCCTCTTCCTTCGGAACGCCTTCCTTGACCGGCTTGGGCGCGCCTTCGACCAGGTCCTTGGCCTCCTTGAGGCCGAGGCCGGTGATGGCACGCACTTCCTTGATGACCTCGATCTTCTTGTCGCCGGCAGCGGCGAGCACGACATCGAATTCGGTCTTCTCTTCGGCGGCAGCCGCGCCAGCGCCACCGGCGGCCGGGCCAGCGGCCACGGCAACGGCAGCGGCGGCGGAGACGCCCCACTTCTCTTCCAGCATCTTGGCGAGGTCCGCCGCCTCGAGGACGGTCAGGCTCGACAATTCGTCGACGATCTTCTGCAGGTCAGCCATTGTTCAATTTCCTATCGGTTCGAACCAGTTTGAGACGTTGTCTTGAGCCGTCAGGCCGCTTCGCTCTTGGAGGCATAGGCCTGGACCACGCGCGCCACCTTGCCGGCCGGCGCGTTGGTGAGCTGGGCCAGTTTGGTCGCCGGGGCCTGAACCAGGCCGACGATCTTGGCGCGCAACTCATCCAGTGACGGCAGCGAGGCGAGTGCCTTGACGCCGTTGGTGTCCAGAGCCGTCTTGCCCATCGACCCGCCGAGGATGACGAACGATTCGTTCGCCTTGGCGAAGTCGACGGCCACCTTCGGCGCCGCCACCGGATCGCCCGAGAAGGCGAGCACGGTCGGCCCCTTCAGCAGGGGCTCGATGGAGGCGGCATCGGTGTCCTTGAGCGCGATCTTGGCGAGACGGTTCTTCGCGACCTTCACGCTGCAACCCGCCTGCTTCATCTGCTGACGCAGAGTCTGCATTTGGGCAACGGTGAGGCCGGAATAGTGAGCCACCACCACCACTTCGGAGGCCTTGAAGGCCCCGTTCAGTTCGGCGATGGACTCCTGCTTTTCCGCTCGGTCCACTGCAAGCTCTTTCCGGTTTGACGGCCGCTCCGCGTCGGGTTTGCGGAAAAGGCCGTCGGGTTAGTGACCCGCCATCCCCCACAAACCGCTCCACGCGGGAACAAGTCCGGGCAGGACGACGTCTTCGAGAAGCCTGCCCCCCGTTTCGCGGGCTGATCGCCGCGAGCGGGTCTCCGAGGTTCGAACCAAACTGGCGCCTTCATGACCGAAGGTCAGGAATGTTCATGACCGAAGGTCAGGAATGCGCAAACTCGGGTCGCGTCCCCCGTCTATGCTGGCCCCGTTTGGCATGTCCACGCCGCTAGGCGGCACGGACCGAGATTAAGCGTCAGCCCACCGGGAGTCCCCTTGGGCATCGGCGCCGGCAGTCTTGGACAGGTGGCCTCCGGGTCCGTTTCCGGACCAAAAGACCGCGCGCCATCACAAAAAACGATGAAAACCCTGCCCTCCCCTCTCAGATGTCCCGCGGGGATGTCCAAAAGGTCGTGGCCGAGCTCACCATCTGTTTGTATTGTAAGGACGCGCAAAGGCGTGCCGACAAACTGGCCGGCACGCCCAATGAATTTAACTAGACCTTTACGGCCGGCTTGCCAAGCCCCTTTTTGGGCCCGGAGGGGTCGGAAAAACCTACCTCGCATGCCCCAGTCGCGCGATATGGGGGTGGATGCTCCAAAATGCAGCCCTGAAAATCGGCTTGGCGGTCGGCCTAAAGGTCGGCGGAGGTCGACTTGAAAGCCCGGGCGAAGCGGCTCGACGCTTCGCCCGAATGCCGCCGATCTCGCAGAGCGCCAGTCCTCCGACCAGCCCCTTCGGAGAGACACGGCGGCGCCTCTAACGCTTTCCGTCCACCTCCGCAATGGTTTCGGCCGGGTTGACCAGGTGGCTGCAGGTGCTTCTGCTGTTGATCTTGCCGAACGCGGCGACCAACCGGACGGCATCTCGCACTTGCGATAGATCGACGTTGTCGATCAGCTTTGTCCCGGACGTGCCGACGTCCAGCCCGGAGGGGTCGATGTCCGCGTCGGAGAAAAAGAACGAAATTGGGGCATCAAGGCATTTCGCTATATCGTACAAGCGGCTGCAGTTTACGCGGTTGGTGCCCTTTTCGTATTTCTGAACCTGCTGAAACGTGAGCCCAAGCTTGCTGGCGAGTTCGACCTGCGACATCGAAAGCTGAATCCGCCTCACGCGGATACGCATACCGACCAAAACATCAACCTTATGAGGCATTTAAGTACCCCGAACATCGCCGACCCCAGGAATCGTGGTCTTCGGCACAACCAAGCAACAAGACAGAGCAATGAAGTCACAGGTCTTCAAGTGTCACCAGAAGACGCAATCGGAGCTGCGTCCGATCACAGCGTTACGGCACGTGCGCCTGCCCACGTCAAACGGCAGATTGTGCACCTTTGCGACGCGCGGTGACCGGCCGCCCGTGCTGCTGCTGCACGGCAACTCCTTCTGCAAGGAGGTATTCGTAAACCAGATCATAGCGTTACGACGGCATGGTTTCGGTGTTGTGGTCCCCGATCTACCGGGCCATGGCGGTTCGGACGATGCCCGCTCCGCGCTCACGGGCTACAGTTTTCCGGGATACGCTTCGGCCATCGGCGCGCTGATGGACCGCCTCGCCATAGCGCAAGCCCACGTCGTCGGCTGGTCGCTGGGCGGCCACGTCGGCCTTGAGTTGCTCGCGAGCGATAAGCGTATCCGGTCATTGTTGATCTGCGGCGCGCCCCCGGTCAGGCTCGGTCCGGGCGTCGTCGCCAGGGCGTTTCATAGCGGGCCCGCCATGGAATTGACCGGCTGGCGCGCACTTTCCGAGCGTCAGGCTGAGATGTACGGCCGGGCCGCGCTCGGCGGCAAGCAGTGGCTCGCGAACCATCTCTTGCGGGCAATCCGACGAACCGATGGCAAAGCGCGATATTGGATGGTCAGGAATAGCCTGTCCGGGGTCGGCGCGGACGAAGCCGCCCTGGTCCAGACCAGCCCCAAACCGCTCGCCATCGTGCAAGGCAGGAGCGACCCATTTGTCAGGGCCGACTATCTGGAATCTTTGACCTACCGCAACTTGTGGCGTGGCAGTGTGCGATATGTAGATGCAGGCCATGCACCCCATTGGCAGCGCCCGGAGAAGTTCAATAAACTCCTGCTCGAATTCTTGAACGACGCCCGACAAGGCAAGTAAACGGTAGGAAATAGTTAGCGCACAAACCATCGACGCTGGGGCTCGGAGGCGAAAGCCGTGGCGAACGGACGCGAACCATTTATCGATGCCTTTATCGAACGCACGCGGCGCGCACGCTCGGACGCGCAGCTAAAAAGCCTTTTCATGGAAGCCATCCGCAAGGAGGGCTACGAGAATGTGGCTTTTGCGTCCACCATCAACAGACAACTCGATTATATTGTCTGGGATGAATTCCCGGAGGCTTACCTACCGGCTTACAAGGACCGCCGCTGGGACAAGATCGATCCCGTGCTGAAGCATGTCGAAGTCGCGCGGAAGCCGTTTCGCTGGTTCGATGTGATCGCGCGGCGCGAGTTGACGCGCCGGCAGCACCAATTCCTCAACGAGTGCAAGGAACTTGGGGTCCATTCGGGCGTGACCTTTCCCTTGCACGGTCCCGGCAGCCGCGTCGATCTCATCAGCCTGAGCCTTCGCAACGAAAGCAAAGTCTCACCGGAGCGACTGCCCTATCTCCATTCGATGGCCGTTCAAGTCTGGATCCGCCACCACGAGATGACCGGCGGGCGAAGCGCCGCGAAGTCGGAGTTAGTCCACCTGACCAACCAGGAACTGGCCTGCCTGAACTGGTGCAAGGCGGGCATGACCAATTGGGAAATCGGCGAAAGACTCAACGTGTCGGAAAAGACAATCGAATGGCACTTCGGCAACATCATGAGAAAACTCGGCGCCAGTAATCGCATGACCGCCGTCGTGATCGCGCTGCAAAAAGGCCTAATCTCTCTCGCTTGACCGGCGCGCGCCATTGCCGCCCCCGGGTTTTCCCTAGTTGTTCCAGTAGAGTTTGAGCGGTGGACTCATCGACGGCTTATGCTGCCGATGGGTGACCAAAATGATCTTTCGCTCACAATGCCTGGACACCGTCCAGTACCCGGACGCCATCGTAGCTTTGCAGAACCTTCTCAGCGAGGCGCTGGCGATCTGCCAGGCCGGCGATCCGGCGCTCGGTGCCGCACTGGCGGGCTTCCTCGATTTGGACGCGAATATGCGTCCCGGCGATAAGCCGATATTCCAGAACCCCGCCGAAGCCCGTCTCATGAGCTATCGTATGTTCGTTTACGCATACAGCGAAGCGACGGAAATCAAGGGACACGAGTTGCAGGCGGAAAAGCTCCGGATGTGCATCGCCAGCCTTTCCGAACGGCTTGGCGGCTCGGACGTCAGCGAGAAGCCACAGCTTCATTCCTGAGCCGCTCTCAGGCCGCGCGCGGTTCTCCGTCTAGTGGCCCGCTTCCGACATTTGCATTCCTTTGCCGCTAGCTCCTGAGCAATGTCGGAAGCAATGGACCACTAGCAACCATTTGATCCTATTGAATCTTCTAATTTGACATTTGATACGTGGTGCGCTGCGAACGGGTATCAAATGTCAAATTCGCTCCACTAGTGATGATTGATCGCGCGGCTACGTGTCCGGCCTTGTCCGCCGGCCTCGCGAATGTCCGTGATCGCCCGGGTCAAATCGGTGCGAAGCGTTTCGAGCGAGCGCGCGATCCGTTCCAATCCCGCGTCGTCGGCGACGCGGATAAGGTAGGTGACGGCCGAAATCATATGTACCGCGGTCGCCTCGGGGCCCGGCTCCGGATCTTCGATCGATAGGGGGCGATGCGGGCTCATCATGCGGCGATACCCTGCGGCAGCGCTTCCGGCGGCATCAGCACGTGCTCGGGCAGCTTGTAGAGCGCGCAATGGCGAACCGGCCTGATATGGTCGGTGGGAACGTAGAACGCACCTTCCATCTCACCCTCGATCGGTTGGGTGCGACCTAGCCAAGTGACGCCGGTCTTGCAAAAGCCTTCGAGCAAATGCGGTCGTGTTACGCCGGTCATTGCAACAATACCGTGGCGCTTGAAGTACTCGTTTATGCCGCAAAGCAATTCGGGGAATATCACCTTGCGGACTTGCGGGTTGACCGACCGGTCCACGCAAACGCGCGTCACTTCACACACGCTCGCCGACGACGGCAGAGCCCCCGTTTCGACTAAGTAAGGCCAATAGGTCTGCAGCATATATGGCCGGTCCGTCCTGAGGAGTCGGGCGACACCGCGCACGACGCGCGCTTCGTCACGCCACACGAGGTACACGGCGGCCGGTGTATCAAATTCGTCGTATTCCATTCCTTCGAAATGAGGATGATCGAGCCCACGGTCCGCCACGAAAACCTTGTGTCGCAACCGTGCCTGCGAGGCCATGGCATCTTGAAAGAGATGCGCGGTGCGTAGAGAGAACGCCTCGATCATAAACCTTTCCCCGCGAAGAGCTAATCTCGCGGCAGAAGGCCCCAATGGGCTTACGGCAAGTACTGGGGAATTCCCTAGCTGTGAATAAATCGGCTCGAGCACTTCCGCCGGCCGGCGGAAGCGCGGCGATCCCCGAAGCATTTCAGGCCGCAACATCAACCGGATACCGCGCCTTCGGATTCGGGACGCTTACCACGCGATATTGAGGGACGTGCTAGCCCGTCGCCCGCAGCGTTCCCGAAACCTGACCCGCCATCATGAAGCCGTCGAAATAGGCGGTGAGTTCGCCATAGGCGTCGAGCGGCAGCACATGGGCAACGTATTGGTCCGGCCGCACGAGGACCATGCAGCCCTGCGCGCGGTCGATGCCGCGCAGCGCAAAGATATCCTGCCCGCTCTTGAGGTCCGCCGCGAACACCTTCTCGTAGTCGTACAAGCCGAATCTGCCTTTGCGCGGCAGCAGCAGCGGCGGCAGCCGCTCAATCGCGACGTCGCGAAAGCCCTGCTGAAAGACCGCGCGCACGTCGATCACCGCGTCGATATCCTCGTCGGCGCGCGTGTACTTGCGCAGCGGCGAGGTCGGCGCGTCGGCCAGGAAGCCGCACAAGCCGCGCAGCTTCGAATCCGGCGCCGCCGGATCACCCTCGCCGGCAAAGGCGAAGATGCGCCAGCGCCCGTCCGCCTTGGTGGTATGGCCGAGATGCATCGGCTTGGCGTCGGCGACGCGGATGACCGGCGCCGAATGGAACCGCATGCCGATCGTCAGCCCGCTCGCCAGATGCTGGTGGGTACCCTCGCCGGTCAAAAGCGCCGGCCGATAGCGGGTCGCGGTGCCGGCGGTGTAGCGGCCGTGCTGGACGAAATAGCGTTGCGTTTCGGCCGGATCGGCCGCCCGCGCGGACGAACTGATGACCCGCGCCCACTCGCGGTCGAAATCGATGAGCTCCTTGGCGACCGCTTGGCGTTCCGCCGAATAGGTCTGCAGCAGGTGCGGCGCGGCGCGCCCGCGCAGCACGGCCGCCAGCTTCCAACCGAGATTGAAGCCGTCCTGCATGGATACATTCATGCCCTGCCCGGCCTTCGGGCTATGGGTGTGGCAAGCGTCGCCGGTGATGAACACGCACGGCACCCGGTCCGGGGCGTCGCCATCCACGTCGTCGAACTTGTCGCACAGGCGCTGGCCGATCTCGTAGACCGACCACCAGGCGACCTCCTTCACGGCGAGCGTATAGGGATGGAGGATGCGCCGGGCGCCCGCGATCACGTGGTCGACCGTGATATTGCGGTCGGCGACGCGTTCGCTCGGATTGAGCTTATCCATCTCGACATAAACGCGGAACAGATAGCCGCCCTCGCGCGGGATGAT
>JARRQH010000022.1:4824-36936 GCA_037381985.1 Pseudolabrys sp. | reverse complement strand
TCCCAGATCCTGGCGCCGGCCGGATTGGTGTCGGCGTCGACGCCCTTGCGGTTGGCCGAACCCGGACCGCAGGACGTGAAGGCCGCGATCGGCTGGCCGGAGACGTAGGGCACCTTCTCCTTGATCAGATAGTCGACAATGACTTGCGCGCCATTGAGCACGTTGCGACCCGACATCGGCTCGATCTCCTTGAACGGACAAAGATGGATCGCGCCGGCCGGACGGTCCGCGCGGCCGGTCTTCCGGGCCAACCGGGGCCCGCGCGCAGCCCCGGCAAGCAGCCCGGCAATGAACGGCGCTAGTGTGGTTCACCCAATTTTTCGATATTGTGGAATGTCAATTCATACTATGAGAAATCACCGACTGCCTAAAAAGCCGGCAAAAATCGACAAGAAGCCAACGAAAGTTCCGCGCATGGCAGCGATGCCGTTGCCGCGGCCCGCATCGGGCGTCTTCCCACAGCAACAAAGAGCCGTGCTGCCGCCTTTGTTTTGCCGCGGCGCGGGATAACCGTTCGCTTACGCACAACACGAATAGCCGTGAATGCACGCCATACGACCTGTTCTCACGGCGCGAATTGTGCATAAAGCGACCCGCCGGAAGCACCGCGCGGCACCTAGCCCCGCATGCGGCAGGCGGCGCGCGTGTGGAGCGCGACACCGTCCGAGCCTGCATCGAGCGGAGCGGAACCTGTTTCTTGCATCCAGTGAATGTGGCGTTCGCCGCATCGACGGTTTGCCGCAACGTGAAAGTCCCATATGTCCGAGATGTCGCAACCGAAATACCAGCCCGACTCCGTCGCACCGCTCGACCCGAACAGCCCCGCCGGCGAATTGCGCACGGCGATCCTCGCCAAGCTCACTTACGTGCTCGGCAAGAAAGCCGACACCGCGACCGACTACGAATGGTATCAGGCGACGGCACTGGCTGTGCGCGACCGGCTAGTCGACATCTGGATGGCGACGCGCAAGGAGACCAAGCTCAAGAAAAAGAAGCGCGTCTATTATCTCTCCATCGAATTCCTGGTAGGGCGACTGCTGCTCGACACGCTGACCAACCTGCGGCTGGCACAGCCCGCGCGCGAAGCCCTCGCCAGCCTCGGCGTCGATTTCGACAAGCTTCGCGAATGCGAGCCCGACGCAGCCCTCGGCAATGGCGGACTCGGGCGGCTCGCCGCCTGCTTCGTTGACAGCATGTCGGCGCTCGGCATTCCCGCCTACGGCTACGGCATCCGCTACGAGAACGGCCTGTTCGAGCAGCGCGTCAAGAACGGCTGGCAGCAGGAGGTGCCGGAGGACTGGCTGTCGCGCGGCAATCCGTGGGAGTTCGGGCATCCCGATCGCGCCCTCACCGTCAAGTTCGGCGGCATGCTCGAATACCTCGGCGGCGATCATTCGACCGCGCGCGCCACCTGGCACGCCAACGAAACCGTGCTGGCGGTGCCCTACGATACGTTGATCGGCGGCTGGCGCGGCAAGCACGCCAATTCGCTGCGGCTGTGGTCGGCGCGCGCGCCGACGCCGATCCAGCTCTCGGCGCTCGATCACGGCGACGTGGTGGGCGCGACCGCCGCCCGCGCCCGCGCGGAGGCGATCTCGCGCGTGCTCTATCCCAACGACGAGACCGCGGCCGGGCAGGAACTGAGGCTCAGGCAAGAATACTTCTTCACCTCCGCCTCGCTGCAAGACCTGCTGCGCCGCCATCTGCATGATCACGGCACCCTCGACACGCTTGCCGACTACGCCGCCGTGCAGCTCAACGACACCCACCCGGCAATCGCGGTCGCCGAGCTGATGCGCCTGCTGGTCGATGAGCACAATGTGGTCTGGGAGAAGGCCTGGGAGATCACGCGGGCGACGCTGTCCTACACCAACCACACGCTGCTGCCGGAAGCGCTGGAGACATGGCCGGCGGATATGTTCGGGCGCCTGCTGCCGCGCCATCTACAGATCATCTATCTAATCAACTGGCACCACTTGCAGGAAACGGGAAAAGCCGGCTTCACCGATGCGGAATTCCTGTCGAACGTGTCGCTGGTGCACGAGAACGGCGGCAAGCTGATCCGCATGGCCAACCTCGCCTTCGTCGGCGCGCATTGCGTCAATGGCGTCTCGGCTCTGCACACCGACCTGTTGCGCAAGACCGTGTTCCACGACATCGCGCGCACCACGAACACCCGCATCGTCAACAAGACCAACGGCATCACCTTCCGCCGCTGGCTCTACGACGCCAACGAACCGCTGACCGAGTTGCTGGTGCAGACGCTGGGCGAGCGCGTGCTCGACGATCCGGACTGCCTGAAGGAGGTCGAGCCACTGGCCGGCGATCCCGATTTCGTCGCCAAGTACCGGAAGACGCGCACGCGCAACAAATGGCGGCTTGCCGACACCTTGCACCGGCGCACCGGCGTGCGCCTGCCGCCGCAGTCGCTGTTCGACGTGCAGGTCAAGCGCATCCACGAATACAAGCGGCAACTGCTCAACATCCTGGAGACGATCGCGCTCTACCACGAGATCCGCGCGCGGCCCGACGGCGACTGGGTGCCGCGGGTGAAGATCTTCGCCGGCAAGGCGGCGGCGAGCTACGAGCGCGCCAAGCTGATCATCAAGCTGGCGAACGACGTCGGCGCTAGGATCAACGCCGACCCGGTGGTCGGCGACCGGCTGAAGCTGGTATTCGCGCCCAATTACAATGTGAGCCTGGCCGAGCAGATCATGCCGGCCGCCGACGTCTCCGAGCAGATTTCCACCGCCGGCATGGAAGCCTCCGGCACCGGCAACATGAAGCTCGCGCTCAATGGCGCCATCACCATCGGCACCCTCGACGGCGCCAACATCGAGATGCGCGAGCACGTCGGCGCGGACAACATGGTGATCTTCGGCCTCACCGCGCCGGAGGTGACCGAGCGCCAGAACGTGCATTTCGCAGGCGCCGAGGCGGTGAAGGCCTCGCCGCGACTCGCCGCCGTCCTGGAGAGCCTCGCCGCCGGCGAGTTCTCGCCCGACGATCCGCATCGTTACGCGCTCATCGTGCAGGCGATCAGCGACTACGACCGCTTCATGGTGGCGGCCGACTTCGATGCCTATTGGAAGGCGCAGCGCGACCTCGACACGCTCTGGCGCTCGCCCGCCGACTGGTGGCGCACCGCCATCCTCAACACCGCGCGCATGAGCTGGTTTTCCGCCGATCGCGCCATCCGCGAGTATGCGGAGGATGTTTGGGGCGTGCCGGTTAGTTAGTTCGCCTCAAGCGACAAGCTCTCAATCGTCATGCCCAACCTTGTGCCGGGCATCTCGCTTAGGTGGGCGCTGCATTGCGTCACTAAGCGGGGATGGCCGGGACAAGCCCGACCATAACAGGCTGACAGATCGCAATTCCCGACTCAAATCCCCCGCCCCGCCTTCGCGAACATCTCCCCCACACGGCGCAAAGTGTCGTGGCCGTCCAGCGCCTCGATCAACACCGACAGCTTGCGGTGCCAGTTCGGGTGCTGGTCGATGGTGCCGGGGATGTTGACCTGCTCGCGCTCGCCCAGCACGTCGTCGAGCGATATCACCACCAGGTGCGATGGCGTCTGGCCCAGGAACGCCGCCACCGCGGCGATGTCGTCGGGCGCCTGATCGGGCGCGCGTTCGTTCAAGATTTCGCGCAGCTTCTGCCGCGTCCAGTCGCGGGCGCCGTCGTCCTCGCCGGGATCGAGGCCGATGGCGCGCTTGACCCGCATGTCGTGGCCTTCGAGCCATCCGCGGAAGCTCGCCATGTCGTGGGTGTTGAAGGTGGCGAGCGCCGCCGCCGGATAGGCCTCCGGCGGCTTGAAATGAGCGTCGTCGCCCTCCCGCTCGAACAGCATGACGCGATAGCTCCACAACCCCCAGCGCGCGACGGTCTCGCGGAAGTCGGCCGACACGGTGCCGAGGTCCTCGCCAATGACGATGCATTTGAGGCGCACGCTTTCCTCGGCGATCACGCTCAGCAATCGATGGAAGGGAAAACGCACATAGGCGCCTTCCAGCGCCGGGTGCCCGAGCGGAATCATGAACACGCGCTGCAGGCCGAGCACGTGGTCGAGCCGGACCGCCCCGGCGTGACGCATGGCGGCGCGCATCAGGAGACGCACGGCCTGGAAATCGTGCTCGTGCACGGCGTGCGGGTTGAGCGGCGCCAAACCCCAGTCCTGGCCGCCCGGATTGAACTCGTCGGGCGGCGCGCCCATCGACACGCCGTTGAGCACCGCGCCGTGATTGGTCCAGGCATCGGCGCCGTGGCGGTCGATGCCAACGGCGACGTCGACATAGAGCCCGACCGGCATGCCGTGCCGGTGCGCCGCGTGCTGGCAGGCGGCAAGCTGGCGGTCGGCAACCCACTGCACGTACTCCTGGAACGCCACCTCGTCGTGATGGCGGAAGCGGAAGTCGTGCAGGTCCGCGATCTCGGGACTGCGCCACGGATGCGGCCATTCGGTCCAGGGCACCGGCGCGTGCTGCTGGCGTAACACCTCGAAGCAGGCAAAGCGCAGCAGCGCATCGCCTTGCTCCTCGCGATAGGTTTCGAAGTCGGCGCGACGCGAGGCGCTGGCGGCGGCCCGAAAAGTTTCATAAGCAAGCCGCAGGCCACGCATCTTGGCGGCGGCGACGCGGGCGTAGGCGACGAGTTCGGTCTCGCGCAAGCTGGCCACCTCGTCGTCGAGCCCGGCCGCCATCAGCCCGGGAAACTCGGGGATCGCCTCGACGTCGATATAGAGCGGGTTGACGAAGAGCCGGCTGTTGGGCGCGTAGGGGCTGGCGCGCTCGGGATCGTCCGGAAACAGCGCGTGCAGCGGATTAAGCCCGATGCCGGCGGCGCCACGAGCGGCCGCCCGCGCGACGAGATGTCCCAGGTCGGTGAAGTCGCCAATGCCCCAGTTGCGCCGCGAGCGCAGGGAATAGAGCTGCACCGCCAGCAGCCACAGCCGCCGGCCGTCGCCCTGCCAACAGCGCATTGTTGGTTCCTTGGCCGACTCCGCGGACACATCGACCGCCGCCGGGCCGGCGCGGCCGGCGGAAACCGCCTCGATCAGGCGCTTCAGCGTCGCCTCGCTCGCCGCATACCGCTTGCCGAAGACGTCGAAATACTCGGTTTCCACGCCCCAGGCCTGGGCTGTCGCCGTCAAGTCATTCATCGATGGTACTTTTCAAACGCTGCCAATGATTTAGGCACGGTGTGACACCATAAACTGTCCGGACCCTTGGCCATTTTTTGTGGTTCTGCTGATAGTCCATTTGTGGTTCCTTCTAGGGGGCCGACCCCAAACCAGGACACCGCATGAAGCAACCCGGAACGAAACGTACCGGTTTACGCATGAGAGCGTATCCTTCGAATGACACGCGTCCCTCCCATGACACCTGGGACTTGTCCCCTGCCGATCCAACCGGCCCCCGTTTCCGCATCGAAGACATCTACCCCTGCGTCGAAGGCGGCCGCTATCCGGTAAAACGCATCGCCGGGGAAACGGTCGACATCTGGGCGGATATCTTCCGTGAGGGCCACGACGTGCTGGCCGCGGCCGTGCTGTGGCGCCCGGAAGCCGACGCCGCCTGGCAGCGCACGCCGATGCGGCTGCATTCCAACGACCGCTGGCATGGTCGGTTCACCCCGCAGGAACCGGGCTGGTATCTGTTCGCCATCGAAGCCTGGACCGATCAGTACGCCACCTGGCGCAAGGAGTTTCTGCTCAAGCAGGAAGCGGGCCAGGACATGAGCCTGGAAGCGCAGGAGGGCCTCAACCTCATCACCGAGCTGATGCCCCACGAGCGCGAGGCGCGCCGGGTGGTCGAAGCCGCCATCCGCCAGTTCACGAAGGCCAAGGACCCGGCGATGCTGCTCACCGACGAGGTGGCGGCAGCAATGGAGAAAACCGAGAACCGCCCGGACCTGACCCGCAGCCACGTGGTGCCGCTGGTCGCCGACCGCGAGCGCGCGCGCGCGGGCGCCTGGTACGAGATGGTGCCGCGCAGCCAAAGCAAGGTCCCCGGCAAGCACGGCACCTTCGACGACTGCATCGCGCGGCTGCCGGAGATCGCCGACCTCGGCTTCGACGTGCTCTATTTCACGCCCATCCACCCGATCGGCCACACCAACCGCAAGGGCAAGAATAACTCGCTCAAGGCGCAGCCCGGCGATCCCGGCAGCTTTTACGCCATCGGCAACGAGCACGGCGGCCACGACGCCATCCATCCCGAGCTCGGCACCTTCGACGACTTCCACCGGCTGATCGAGGCCTGCCACCAGCACGACATGGAAGTGGCGCTCGACGTCGCGGTGCAGTGCTCACCCGACCATCCGTGGCTGAAGGAACACCCGGAGTGGTTCAGCCACCGGCCCGACGGCTCCATCAAGTTCGCCGAGAACCCGCCGAAGAAATACGAGGACATCGTCAACCCGGACTTCACCTGCGCCGACCGCATCGGGCTGTGGGAGGCCCTGCGCGACGTCATCCTGTTCTGGGCCGGCCACGGCGTGAAGATCTTCCGCATCGACAACCCGCACACCAAGCCGCTGCCGTTCTGGGAATGGCTGATCCACGACGTGCAGGCGCGCCATCCGGACGCGATTTTCCTGGCGGAAGCCTTCACCCGGCCGAAGGTGATGAAGGGGCTGGCCAAGCTCGGCTTCACCCAGTCCTACACCTATTTCACCTGGCGCACCGAGAAGGGCGAGCTGCAGGAATACCTGAGCGAGCTCACCGGCCATCCCGAGCGCGACTACTACCGGCCCAACTTCTTCGTCACCACGCCCGACATCAATCCGGTGCAGCTGCAGACCGGCGAGACCTGGCTGTTCAAGGCGCGCGCGGCGCTCGCCGCCACGCTGTCGGCGAACTACGGCATCTACAACGGCTTCGAGCTGATCGAGCACGAGCCGATCCCGGGGCGCGAGGAGTTCATCCACTCCGAGAAATACGAGCTGAAGACGCGCGACTGGAACAAGCCGGGCAACATCAAGGGTTATCTGCGGCGGCTGAACGTTGCCCGCCGCGAGAACCCGGCGCTGACGCAGACCGCCAACCTGCGCTTCCTTTCGGTCGACGACGACAACGTCATCGGCTTCATCAAGGAATCGGTCAAGCGCGACAACGCGGTGGCGGTCGCGATCGCACTCACCGATACGCCGCACGAGTTCTGGTTCCATTTCGGCGACATCCAGATCGGTCCGGACGACGACCGCAAGCCGGTGCGCGAGATCGAGAACCTCAAGACCGGCGAACGCCATCTGCTCGAATGGAGCGGCGTGCGCCTGCGCATCGATCCGCAGGACGACCCGGCGCTGCTGTTCCGCTGCCACGCATAACGTTGCATTAAAGGGTGATGCATGAACGTCAGGCCGACGCTCGAGGCCGAAGACAAGACCGCCGAGGACGATGGCCTCTGGTTCAAGGACGCCATCGTCTATCAGCTGCACGTCAAGGCGTTCCAGGACTCCAATGGTGACGGCATCGGCGACTTCGCCGGCCTGACCCAGCGGCTCGACTACCTGCGCGACCTCGGCGTCACCACGCTGTGGCTTCTGCCGTTCTATCCGAGCCCCGGGCGCGACGACGGCTACGATATCGCCGACTACGGCGACATCAACCCGCAGTTCGGCAATATGCGGGACTTCCGCCGCTTCATGCACGAGGCCAAGCGGCGAGGCCTGCGCGTCATCACCGAGCTCGTCGTCAACCACACCTCGGATCAGCATCCCTGGTTCAAGCGCGCCAAGCGCAGCGCGCCCGGCACGAGCGCGCGCAACTGGTACGTCTGGAGCGACAACGACGAGAAGTATTCCGGCACCCGCATCATTTTCACCGATACCGAAAAGTCGAACTGGACCTGGGACGACGAGGCCGGTGCCTATTACTGGCACCGCTTCTTCTCGCATCAGCCCGACCTGAACTTCGACAACCCGCGCGTCATCAAGGCCGTACTGCAGGTGATGAAGCGCTGGCTCGACGCCGGCGTCGACGGGTTCCGGCTCGACGCCGTGCCGTATCTCTGCGAGCGCGAAGGCACCAACAACGAGAACCTGCCGGAGACCCACGCCGTGCTGCGGCGCCTGCGCGCCGAGCTCGACGCCTATGCACCGGGCAAGGTGCTGCTGGCGGAAGCCAACCAGTGGCCGGAGGACGTGCAGGCCTATTTCGGCGACGGCGACGAATGCCACATGGCCTATCACTTCCCGCTGATGCCGCGCATCTACATGGCGATCGCGCAAGAGGACCGCTTCCCCATTACCGACATCATGCGGCAAACGCCGGAGATCCCGGACAACTGCCAGTGGGCCATGTTCCTACGCAATCACGACGAGCTGACGCTGGAAATGGTGACCGACGCCGAGCGCGACTACCTGTGGTCGACCTACGCGGCCGATCCGCGCGCCCGCATCAATCTCGGCATCCGCCGGCGCCTGGCGTCGCTGATGGACAACGACCGCCGCAAAATCGAATTGATGAACTCGATTTTGATGTCGATGCCGGGCACGCCGATCATCTATTACGGCGACGAGATCGGCATGGGCGACAACATCTATCTCGGCGACCGCAACGGCGTGCGCACGCCCATGCAGTGGACACCGGACCGCAACGGCGGTTTCTCGCGCGCCGACCCGGCGCAGCTTTACCTGCCCTGCATCATGGACCCGGTCCAAGGCTATTCCGCGCTGAACGTCGAGGCGCAGACCCGCTCGTTGTCCTCGCTGCTGAGCTGGACCAAGCGCCTGATTGCCGTGCGCAAGTCGACCAAAGTGTTCGGACGCGGCACGCTCACCTTCATCCGGCCGCAGAACCGCTCGGTGCTCGCCTATGTGCGCCAACTCGGCGACGAGGCGATCCTCTGCGTCGCCAACATCTCGCGCTCGGCGCAGGCGGTGGAGCTTGACCTCAAGGAATGGGAAGGCCGCATTCCGCAGGAAATGCTCGGCCGCACGCGCTTTCCCCGCATCGGCGAATTGCCCTACCTGGTGACGCTGCCGCCCTACGGCTTCTTCTGGTTCTCGCTCGACCGCGAGGAGGGGCCCATGCCCGAGAAGGTGCTGCCACGCGAGGTCACCACGCTCGTGTTCGGTCCCGGCTGGGATTCGATTCTGACCGGCTTCACGCGACGCACGTTTGAACACGACGTGCTGCCGGGCTTCCTACCGGAGCGGCGCTGGTTCGCCGACAAAGCGACGCGTTCGATCAGGGCCATCTGTTCGGCCTCGGTCCCTATCGAGCACGACAACAATCATTTCTTGGCGGCCATCGTCGACGTCAACGACGGCGCCAGCCGCTACTTCCTGCCACTCACCATCCGCTGGATCCGCTATACGGATATCGACCGGGAGCCGGCGAGCGTCATCGCCGCCGTGCGCCGCGGCCCGCGCGAAGGGGTGCTGCTCGACGCCACCGCCGAACATGACTTCATTGTCGCCATGCTGGCCAAAATCCACGCGGGCGAAACGGTGGCCGAAAACGGCGGTACGATCGAGTTCCGCCCCACAACGCCGTTCACAGCCGAGCCATTGCCGCCGATCGAGCACGTCGAACCGATCGCGCGCGAACAGTCGAATTCGAGCGTCATCGTCGACAACAAATACGTGGTCAAAGTGCTGCGCCGCATCACCGCCGGCATCCATCCGGAGGTCGAGGTCGGCCGCTTCCTAGCCGACGTCGCGCATTTCCAGAACGCGCCGCAACTCCTCGGCTCGGTCGAGTTCAAGCAGGGCGACAGCAGCAGCGCGCTGGCGGTCGTTCATGCCTTCGTCGAGAACCAGGGCGACGCCTGGAGTGTTACCGCCGCGGCGCTCGACCGGCTGATCGACGAACACCGCGTGCTGGCCGCCGAGACCCAGCTCGAAAGCGTCGAGCATGCCACCATGCTGCAGCGTATGCGGCAGGTCGGCCGGCGCACCGCCGAGATGCATCTGGCGTTTGCCTGCAGCGACGAGGACCCGGCGTTCCGGCCGGAGCCGATCGTGGCGGACGACGTGGCGCACTGGATCCGCAATCTCAGCATCCGCACGCAGAACGCCTTCGGCCTGCTCGAACGCCTGCGCCACGACCTGACGCCGCACGCCGCGCAGCTCGCCCAGCGCCTGCTCGACAATCGCGAGGCAGTGATAAATTACATCGAAAGCGGCAAGCAGACCGCCTTTGGCGGCCTCAAGATCCGCCATCACGGCGACTTCCATCTGGGCCAGGTGCTGATCGCCAAGGACGACGCCTACATCCTCGACTTCGAGGGCGAGCCGCGCCGCAGCCTGGACGAGCGCCGCAGCAAGGCGCCACCGGCACGCGACGTTGCCGGCTTCCTGCGCTCCATCGATTATGCGGCGAGCGCGGCCATCGACCGCTCGCCCGACCTTTCCGCCGAGGAACGCGACAATCTCGACCCGCGCATCCGCGCGTGGGCGCGCGACATGCGCGAGACCTATTGGGGGAGCTACCGCGAGACGCTCGACGGCGATTCGCGGCTGTGGCCGGCGGACGACGCCGAGACGCACGCGCTGCTCGACCTGTTCCTGCTCGAGAAGGCGCTCTACGAGATCGAATACGAACTGACCAACCGGCCCACCTGGTCGCACATTCCCCTGGAAGGGACGCTGCGCATCCTCGAACAACGCGAGGTGATCGGCTCATGAGCGACACCAACGAACTTGCCCCCGCCGCCCGCGAGATCATCGCCGGCCGTCACGCCGACCCGGTCAGCTATCTCGGGCCCCACACCGAGGGCGACCACGCCGTGGTGCGCGTGTTCCTGCCCGACGCCGAGCGCGTCGTCGCGGTCGACGACGCCGGCGAGCACGAACTCACCCGTATCGATGCCGCCGGGCTGTTCGCCGGCCGACGCGTCGGGGCGCAGCGTTACCGCCTGCGGGCACGCTTCGGTGGCAACGAAGTCGAGCTGGAAGATCCCTACCGCTTTGCGCCGGTGCTGTCGGACTACGACCTCTACCTGCTGGGCGAGGGCAATCACCTGAAGATGTACAACACGCTCGGCGCCCATCCGATGGAGATGGAAGGCGTCGCCGGTGTCGGCTTCGCGGTGTGGGCGCCGAACGCACGGCGGGTGAGCGTGGTCGGCGACTTCAATTTCTGGGACGGCCGGCGCCACGCCATGCGCGTGCGCGGCAACGGCTATTGGGAAATCTTCGTCCCCGGCGCCAAGGCGCACGACAAGTACAAGTACGAGATCGTCGGCCACGACGGCGCGCTGCTGCCGCTGAAATCCGATCCGTTCGCGTTCTCCGGCGAGATGCGGCCGGCCACGGCCTCGGTGGTGGTCGACGCCACCAAGATCCCGCATCCGGCGCCGGCGCATGAGCACGTCAACGCGCTTGATGCGCCGATGTCGATCTACGAGGTGCATCTCGGCTCCTGGCGCAAGAAGGGCGAGCACGGCGAGTACTGGCTGACCTACCGCGAGATGGCCGAGCAATTGCCGGCCTACGCCGCCGACATGGGCTTCACCCACGTGGAGCTGCTGCCGATCGCCGAACATCCATTCGACGGTTCGTGGGGCTATCAGCCGACCGGGCTGTTCGCCCCCACCAGCCGCTTCGGCACGCCGGAGGATTTCGCCTATCTCATCGACGCGTTCCACAAAGCCGGGCTCGGCGTGCTGCTCGACTGGGTGCCGGGGCATTTCCCCGACGACCCGCACGGGCTCGCCAAGTTCGACGGCACCGGGCTCTACGAGCACGAAGACCCGCGCCAGGGCCGCCATCTCGACTGGGGCACGCTGATCTACAATTACGGCCGCATGGAAGTGACCAACTTCCTTCTCTCCAACGCGCTGTTCTGGCTGGATCGTTATGGCGTCGACGGGCTGCGGGTCGATGCGGTCGCCTCCATGCTCTATCTCGACTACAGCCGCCCGGCCGACGCCTGGGTGCCCAACAAATACGGCGGGCGCGAGAACATCGACGCCATCGCCTTCCTGCGCCGCACCAACACCGAGGTGTTCAAGGACTATCCGCAAGCCACCACCGCGGCGGAAGAATCGACCGCCTGGCCGATGGTGTCGCGGCCGGTCGACTGGGGCGGGCTCGGCTTCGGCTACAAGTGGAACATGGGCTGGATGCACGACACCCTGGACTACATGTCCAAAGACCCGATCTATCGCCGCTATCATCACGGCAATATCCTGTTCGGGCTGCACTACGCCTTTTCGGAAAACTTCATCCTGCCGCTGTCCCATGACGAGGTGGTGCACGGCAAACGCTCCATTCTCGGCCGCATGCCGGGCGATCAATGGCAGCGTTTCGCCAATTTGCGCGCCTATTACGGCTTCATGTTCGGCCATCCCGGCAAGAAGCTGATGTTCATGGGCGGCGAGTTCGGCCAGGACACAGAGTGGAACCACGACGTCGGCCTGCCGTGGCACCTGACCGAGCAGGAAAGCCACGCCGGCATCCAACGGCTAGTGCGCGACCTCAATCATCTTTATCGTGACACGCCCGCGCTGCACGCCCTCGACTGCGAGGCCGACGGCTTTGAATGGCTGGTCGCCGACGATTCGGCGCACAGCACGTTCGCCTGGCTGCGCAAGGGCAAGAACGCGACCGACCGCTGTGTCGTGGTGGTCAACTTCACCCCGGAGGTATTGCGCGACTACCGTGTGCGCGTGCCCTTTGCAGGCACCTGGCGGGAGGTATTGAATTCAGACGCGGCCGTTTATGGCGGCAGCAATGCCGGCAATGCCGGCGCGGTTTCCGCCGTCGTCACGCGCGGCACCCCGGAGCTCAACCTTGTCGTCCCACCCCTTGCGGCCGTCTTTTTCGTTCCTGAAGTCTAGCGGGCATACGGGCGCGGGCGCGCCCTACCCGCTGGGCGCGACCTGGGACGGCCGCGGCACCAACTTCGCGCTGTTCTCCGCCAACGCGACGCGCGTGGAGCTGTGCCTGTTCGACCGCGCCGGCAAGCGCGAAACCGCCCGCATTCCCCTGCCGGAGCGCACCGACAACGTCTGGCACGTCTATCTGACCAACGTAACGCCGGGCCAGCTCTACGGCTATCGCGTTTCCGGGCCCTACGAGCCGAAAGCCGGCCACCGCTTCAATCCCAACAAGCTGCTGATCGACCCCTACAGCCGGCAGCTTGCCGGCCAGTTCACCTGGACCGACGCCCATTTCGGCTACCGCACCGGGCACCGGCTCGCCGACCTGTCGTTCGACCGGCGCGACAACGCCCGCAGCATGGTGAAGTCGGTCGTCGTGGACGTGGCGCACACCTGGACGCATCAGCGGCGGCCGCACGTTTCCTGGCAGGACACGGTGCTCTACGAAGCCCACGTCAAAGGCGCCACGCAGCAGCGTGAGGACGTGCCGCCCGACTTGCGCGGCAGCTATCGCGGCCTCGCCGAGCCCGGCATGATCGCGCACCTGCGCAGGCTCGGGGTCACCTCGGTCGAACTTCTGCCGGTGCATGCCTTCCTCGACGACCGCGTGCTGGTCGAGCGGGGCTTGCGCAACTACTGGGGCTACAACACGCTCGGCTTCTTCGCGCCCGAAGCGCGCTACGGCACCAGCGGCAACGTCATCAACGATTTCCGCGCCATGGTCGGCGTGCTGCATGACGCCGGCATCGAGGTCATTCTCGACGTGGTCTACAACCACACCGCCGAGGGCAGCGAGCTCGGACCTACGCTGTGCTATCGCGGCGTCGACAACGCCTCCTATTACTGGCTCACGGAAGACAACCCGCGCTACTACGAGAACTTCACCGGCACCGGCAACGCGCTCAAACTGGCGCATCCGCGCGTGCTGCAGATGGTGATGGACTCGCTGCGCATGTGGGTCGAGGCCTTTCACGTCGACGGCTTCCGTTTCGACCTCGCCACCACGCTCGGGCGCGGGCCAGCCTTCGATTCCAACGCGCCGTTCTTCGCCGCCATCCGCCAGGACCCGGTGCTCGGCCACGTCAAGCTGATCGCCGAACCCTGGGACGTCGGCCCCGGCGGCTACCAGGTCGGCGCCTTCCCACCCGGCTGGTCGGAATGGAACGACTTCTACCGCCACACCGCGCGGCGCTTCTGGCGCGGCGACGGCAACCTGATCGGCGACCTCGCCCACTGCATGACCGGCTCGTCGTCGCAGTTCCATCACAGCGGCCGGGGACCGCGCGCCAGCATCAACCACGTCACCGTGCACGGTAAATTAGACTCATTTTCCTGATATATCTCCAAAAGCTGGACAGCAAAAATCCCAACATATCCAGCAAACATTAATAACAGCGCACCTAATTTCAGCCACTCACTCTGATAAATGAACCCTGCAATTACAGCAAGTACCATTGCTGATAGAAATGGAATGAGGATGTAGCGAATTCGGCGACGAAGTCGCCAACAGCCAGGACGGCAACAACAACACCTACTGCCAGGACAACGAGACCGGCTGGGTCGACTGGTCGCGGCTCGGCGGCGAGGACGACCTCATCAATTTCATCGGCGACATGGCGCGGCTGCGCCAGCGCTTCCCCCAGCTCAAACCGGGGAAATGGATGGAAGGCCATCGCGCCGACGGTTCCTACGACGTAAAATGGCTGACGCCCGCCGGGGTGGAGATGCAGGACGACGACTGGAATTACCCGGACGGACGCTTCCTCTCCTACGTGCTGGCAGCGGCCGAGGCGAACGGCGAGCCGCTCTACATCGTGCTCAACGGCGCCGACGAGACGGTGACGGTCACCTTTCCGCAATGGCCGAGCGTGGCACGCTGGCTGTGCCTGGTCGATACCGCCAATGGCAAGCCGGCGTCGAACGCGCAAGCGCCCGGCAGCACCTGGCACGCGGGACCGCGCTCGGTGCTGGCCTTCGCGGGGCAGCCATGACGAGGCGACGATGACGCAACAATACCGCTTCGGCCCGCTCATCTCCGACGCCGGCGTCACCTTCCGCCTGTGGGCGCCGGCCGCGCGCGACGTCGAGCTGCTGATCGGCGGACCCGCGCCCTTGAACCAGGCCATGACGCGCAGCGGTGACTGGTTCGAGGCACATGTCGCCGACGCCCACGCCGGCACGCGCTATCGCTTCCGCATCGACGGCGAACTCGACATCCCGGATCCGATCTCGCACTTCCAGCCGGACGACATCGCCGGCCCGAGCGAGGTGATCGACCACAGCCTGCACCGCTGGCAGTGCGCGGACTGGAAAGGCCTGCCGTGGCAGCACGCGGTGTTCCTGGAAACCCATGTCGGCACCTTCACGACCGAGGGCACCTACCGCGCCATGATGGAAAAGCTCGACCATCTGGCGGAGACTGGCATCACCGCGCTGGAGCTGATGCCGCTGGCCGACTTTCCGGGTCGCTGGAACTGGGGCTATGACGGCGTTCTGCCGTTCGCGCCCGACAGCGCCTATGGCACGCCGGACGACCTGAAGGCGCTGATCGACGCCGCGCATGCGCGCGGGATCATGGTGTTCCTCGACGTGGTCTATAACCACTTCGGGCCGGAGGGGAATTACCTTTACAGGCTGTCGCCGCAGTTCTTCGCCAAGGCGCACACGCCCTGGGGCGTCGCCATCGACTACCGCGTGCCCGAAGTGCGCGCCTACGTGATCGAGAACGCGCTGCACTGGCTGCGTGACTACCGCTTCGACGGCCTGCGGCTCGACGCCGTGCACGCCATCGTCGATCCGGGCGAGCCGCATATCCTCACCGACCTCGCGCAAGTGGTGAATGAGCTCGCCGCCGAAACCGGACGGCACATCCATCTGGTGCTGGAGAACGACGACAACGCGGTGCAATTCCTGGCGCCCGATGCGACAGTGTCGAACGGCTTCTACCGCGCGCAATGGAACGACGACTATCACCACGCCTGGCACGTGCTGTTGACAGGCGAGAGCAGTGGCTATTACCGCGACTACCAGGACCTCGACGTTCACATCGAGCGCGCGCTGGCGCAAGGGTTCTCCTATCAGGGCGAAGCGTCGGCCCACCGTGGCGGCCAGTTGCGAGGCGCGGCGTGCGGTTACCTGCCGCGCGCCGACTTCGTGAACTTCGTCCAGAACCACGACCAGATCGGCAACCGGCCGTTCGGCGAGCGGCTGGCGGCGCTCATCAAGCCCGAGCCGCTGGAAGCGGCACTCGCCGTGCTGATGCTGCAGCCCTCGCCGCCGCTGATGTTCATGGGCGACGAGTGGGGCGCCACCGAACCCTTCCGGTTCTTCTGTGATTTCAAGGGCGATCTCGGCGAAGCCGTGCGCAAGGGCCGCAAGGCCGAATACGCCGAGTGGCACGCCACGGCCGGCGACGGCATTCCCGACCCGCTGGCGAAAGAGACCAAGGACAGCGCCGTGCTCGGCTGGGATGCGCTGACGAGGTCACCATACAAAGAACGATTGGCGCTGGTGCGCGCATTGCTCAAAGCGCGCCGCGAGCACATCGAACCTTTGCTGCCGGCGATGATCGGCGCAGGCGAGGCCAGCCTGCGCGCGGGCCTGCTCACCGCGCGCTGGCAGGCCGGCGGCAAGGCTTTGATGCTGCTCGCCAATCTCTCCGACAGCCTGCGGCCGAAGCCGGACGCGCTGGACTGGGGCCTGCCGATCTGGGGCGACACACCGCCACCGGAGCTACCGCCGTGGTCGGTCTATGCTGCCGTCGAGAGCGCCTGAGATGTTTGGCCTGCGCAGCGCCACACTCCGCTCATTCCCGCGCAAGCGGGAATCCACGGATGCAATCGCAAGCGCAGCGGCTGATCGCCCTGGGTCCCCGCTTTCGCGGGGACGAGCGGAGAGAGTATTGCTCGCCGCGGTCGTCCTTTCACCGTCATTCCGGGGCGCCCACGAAGTGCGCGAACCCGGAATCCAGAGGAATGCACAGAGTATGCATCTGGATTCCGGGCCCGGCGCTACGCGCCGTCCCGGAATGACGAGCCGCTAGCGGAGCCACCTAATGCCACCCGCGGTGCCGCTTGCGACCTACCGGCTGCAGCTCACCAAGGACTTCGGCTTCGACCAGGCCGCCGCGCTTGCGCCGTATCTCAAGCAGCTCGGCATCAGCCACCTCTACGCCTCGCCGTTCCTGAAGGCGCGCCCCGGCAGCTCCCACGGCTACGACATCGTCGACCACGACCGGCTCAACCCCGAGCTCGGCGGCGAGGAAGCCTTCGCGCGCCTGCACGCGGCGCTGAAAGAAAACGACCTCGGGCTGATCCTCGATTTCGTGCCCAACCATATGGGCGTCGGCCACGCCGACAACGCCTGGTGGCTCGACGTGCTGGAATGGGGCCAGCGCTCGCCCTACGCGGCGTCCTTTGACATCGACTGGGACGCGCTGCCGCACCGCCGCCATCCCGGCGTGCTGCTGCCGATCCTCGGCCGCCCCTATGGCGACGCGCTGCAGGCGGGCGAGATCGCGCTCAAATACGATGCCGACACCGGCAGCTTCGCCGCCTGGTATTTCGACCACAAGCTGCCGATCAACCCGCAGCGTTACGGCGAAATGCTGCGCACCATCGTCGCCGCAGCGGACGCGGCGCAAGAGCCCGCCGGCCGCGCGCTGCTGGCGCTTGCCGGCGATTACCACACGCAGGGCGAGCCTTCCTATCGCGAGGCGCCAACGCTCAAGCAGCGCCTGCACGACATCGACGGCGGGGCGGCGGTCATCGAACGCGGGCTTTCCGCCTACTCAAGCGACAACGAAGCCGGCGCCGCCGCGCGGCATCGCCTGCTCGAGCGCCAGCACTACCGCCTCGCCTATTGGCGCGTGGCCTTCTCGGCGATCAACTATCGGCGCTTCTTCGACATCAACGATCTCGCCGGCCTGCGCGTGGAAAATCCCGCGACCTTCCGCGCCATTCATACGCTGGTGGCGCGGCTGATCGGCGGCAACGAATTGCAGGGCCTGCGCCTCGACCACATCGACGGGCTGCGCGACCCGGTGCAGTACACCCGCCGCCTGCGCCGGCTGATCCAGAAGGAGCGGCGGCAGGCGAAATTGCGTGGCCCCTTCTACGTGGTGGTCGAGAAGATCCTCGAAGACGGCGAGCTGCCGCCGCATTTTCCTGGCGGCGCTGGCACCACCGGCTACGAATGGCTCAACGTCATCTCGCGCGTGCTGGTCGACGGCAAGGGGCTCGATCCGCTGGAACGCACCTGGCGTGACTTTACCGGCGAGCGTGCCACGTTCGAGAGCATGGTGGCAGCGGCCAAGCGAACCGTCATCGACACCATGCTGGCGAGCGAATTCACCGTGTTGTGCCAGCAACTGGCGCGCATCGCCGCCGGCCATTTCTCGACCCGTGACTTCACCATCGACCGCCTGCGCGCGGCACTCGAAGCTTACGTGCTGGCCTTCCCAGTTTACCGCACTTACGTCACCGCGGCGGGCACGTCCGCCGAAGACCGCAAGCTGATCGAGGACGCAGTTCAACGCGCGCGCGAGCGTTGGGAAGGCCCGGACCCGGACATCTTCGACTTCTTGCGCGACGTCATCACCCTCGATCTCGCCCATAACCCCAGCTACAGCGCGCCGCGCGTACGCAATTTCGCGCTCAAGCTGCAGCAGTTCACCGGCCCGATCACCGCCAAGGCGCTAGAGGACACCGCCTTCTACCGGTACCACCGGCTGATCGCGCTCAACGAAGTCGGCGGCGATCCGGCGCTGCCGGCGCTTTCGCCCGACCACTTCCACCGCCGCCAGCAGGTTCACGTCGAAACCGAGCCGAACGGGCTGACCGCCACCGCCACCCACGACACCAAGCGCGGCGAGGACGCGCGTGCCCGCATCCTGGCGCTGTCGGAGCTTTCCGGCGAATGGGACGACGCCGTGCACGAATGGCGCAACCAGAACGCGCCGCTCGTCCGCCACGGCGACGGCGAGCGGCGGCCGTCGCTGTCCCACGAATACATGCTCTATCAGGCGCTGATCGGCGCTTGGCCGGACCGGCGCGACCAAACATTCACCGAGCGCATGGTGGCATACGCCATCAAGGCCGCGCGCGAGGGCAAGCAGGAGACGAGCTGGACGAACAATAACCAGCCCTACGAAGCCGGCCTCGAACAGTTCGTGCGCACCCTGCTGGACGAAAAGATCTCGGCGCCGTTCCTCGAGGCGTTCGCGCAATTCGCCGAACGCACGGCGCTACTCGGCGCGCTCAACGGGTTGTCACAACTGACGTTGAAGGCGCTGCTGCCCGGCGTGCCGGACTTCTATCAGGGCACCGAGTTCTGGGACTTGTCCCTGGTCGACCCCGACAACCGCCGGCCGGTCGATTTCACCGCACGCGCCGATGAACTGGCGAAGGCGCCGGAGGACTGGCAAACGCTCGCCGCAAATTGGCGCGACGGTCGCATAAAAATCGCATTAACGAGCCGCCTCCTGCGGTTGCGACGGGATTACGCGGAGTTGTTTCGGCGCGGAAGTTACGAGCCGCTGACCGTTTCCGGACCGCAGGCCGATCATGTCATCGCCTTTGCGCGCACGTGGAAACGGCAGCAGCTCGTCGTCGCCGTTGCGCGGCATTTTGCCCCGCTAACCGATGGCGGCCGCCGTTGGCCGGCCGGCCCAAATACGGTCGTCGAACCGACAACGCCCGCAAATTTCGTCGATGTCATCGGCACGTGTCGGAAGCGTCGCACGGACGTATTAAATCTTGTCCATCTTTTGAGCGAAATGCCGGTTTGCGTTTTACGCCGCGTTTGACTTTTGTGCCACATTTACGTGCATGCATGTCGGCAACCATCGGAACCGGCACGACAAACACGCGTTGTCTCAATGTCGCGGATGACCGCGACCGCAGCGCCACCTCTCGGCGAGTTCCGGCTGTCGCGGAATTGACATGCAAGAGCCGGTTGACATGGATCAAGGCACGGCTCTGTCCACAGCGTCGTATGGCACGGTTCTTGTTAGTAGCCCGACAGCGCAGCTCGGGAGATGGGACTCCACCGCCATGGACATCGTCGTTTCCAATCGGGTGGCACGCGTAACGCCCGGTGGACCTATGGTCGGCGGGCTGGCAGCCGCGTTATTGCCGGCGGTCGAGAAGTCAGGTGTGGTATGGCTCGGCTCCAGCGGCAACACCCGCCACATCGAGCCCGGCGATAACCCGCTTGTCGAGGTCGCAGGCTACGGCTGCGGCACCATCGCCCGTGTCGACCTGCCCGAACAGCACTACGGTGGCTATTACGAAGGCTACGCCAATTCCTGCCTGTGGCCGCTGTTGCACGCGCGCGCCGACATCGCCCATGCCCGCGCCGGGGACTATGCCTCCTATTGCGCCGTGAATGCCTATATGGCGCGCACGCTTGCCGGCTTCGCGGCGCCGGAGTCCACCTTCTGGATCCACGACTACCACTTCCTCCCGCTAGGCCGCGAACTGCGCCGGCTCGGCGTCGGCGAGAAGATCGGTTTCTTCTTGCATACGCCCTGGCCCGAGCGCCGTGTCATGGCGCACTTGGCACAGCACCGCGAACTGACCGAAGCGATGCTCGCCTACGATCTGATCGGATTCCAGACCGACCGCGACCGCGATAACTTCGCGGCTATCCTGCGTAGCGTGTTGCATGTCCCTTGCGAGGGCCACAGCTTCGAAGGGCCTTACGGCACCTGCCGCCTCGCCACGTTTCCGATCGGCATCGACACCGATGGCTTCGCCGACAGCGCGCTCAAGGCGGCCGGCGATAGCGACGTGCACCGGCTGCGCGCCAGCCTGAGCGGCGCCAAGCTGATCGTCGGCGTCGACCGCATCGATTACTCCAAGGGCCTCGGCGAGCGCCTGCAGGCCTTCGACCATCTGCTCGATCGCTATCCCAAGCTCAAGGGTCGCCTCAGCTACCTGCAGGTCGGCGTGCCGTCACGCTCCAACATCGCCAGCTACCGCGCGCTGCAACAGCAGCTGGCGGCGCAGGTCGGCGACCTCAACGGCCGTCACGGCGACATCGACTGGACGCCGGTGCGCTATCTCAACAAGGGCTTTTGCCAGGCGACGCTCGCCGGCTTCTACCGCGCGGCGGCGATCGGACTGGTCACGCCGCTCAAGGACGGCATGAACCTGGTGGCCACGGAATACGTCGCCGCCCAGAACCCAGCCGATCCCGGCGTGCTGGTGCTGTCGAAATACGCCGGTGCCGCGCAGGAGCTCGACGCGGCGCTGCTGGTCGACCCGCAGGACGTCGAAGGCATGACGCGCGGCATCGCCCAAGGCCTAGCGATGTCGTTCGAGGAACGCCGCGCCCGCTGGCAGCTGATGATGGACGCGCTGCTGCGCAACTCGATCCACGCCTGGTTCGCGGGCTTCATGCAGGCGCTGAAGACGCCCGCGCATCGCAATGTCGTGCCGCTGCAGCCGACGAAAGCGCCGCCGTTGCGACCCGCCGCCGCGCGCGACGCGGCCTGGGCGGCGCATCCGTAAGGACAGGCCGGCACACTCCCGAATTTTCAAGAAGCGGCCTCTTTTTATTGAATCTTCTTAATGCTGCGCGCTGCCTTGCGGCGGAATTTTCCATCGCCAGTTCCGTTACTTCGTTCACGCTGAAATGGGCCTATCAGGAGATCAAGCACGACCTCTGGGACTATGACGCGGTCTCCAACGTGGCGCTGTTCAACACCATGGTCGACGGCAAGACCGTGCCGGCGGCGGGCGAGGCCGGCAAAGTCGGTGAAGGGCAAGCAGCACGTCGCGGTCGCCGCCGGCGGCAACTTCCAGCTCGGCTACCCGCGCGGCGACGCCATCGCCATCTTCGCGCTCGATACGAGCCCGAGCGGACAGCACGCGAGCATGAGCAAATAAGCGAACCGCTTGCGAAGGTGGGCGTCGCATAAGCGGCGCGCGCCCCCATGCACAGTTTTCCGTCTGGCCTGGAACGAAATCGCCGGGGCAAGGCCCCGGCGATAACGCATTCATCAAGATCGAAACGACGCGCCGCTCAATCCTTGGCCGGCGTGGCGCCGCCGTCGGCGGTGGTGGCGCCGCCGATCTTCTTGTCGATGAAGGCTAGCGCCGCTTTGAGTTGGTTGTCCTTGTCGGTGGCGATAAACTGCGGCTTGATCGGCGGCGACAGGTCCGGCTTGGCCGTCTGCTTGGCAATATCCTTCGGCGCCACCTTGCCGTTGACGAGCGAGCCGGGATTGTGGAAGGCGCCGTGCAAGGTGCTCTCGCGCGGCAGCACGCCGGCGACCTGCACGTCCTTGGCCGCGTCGACCACCACGTCGGGGGTGATACCCCGGCCCTGGATCGAGCGGCCGCTCGGCGTGTAGTAGAGCGCCGTGGTCAGCCGCAGCGCGCCGTGGCCGTCGAGCGGAATGATGGTCTGCACCGAGCCCTTGCCGAAGCTCTGCGTACCCATGATCGTGGCACGCTTGGTGTCCTGCATGGCGCCGGCGACGATCTCGGACGCCGAAGCCGCCGCGCCGTTGACCAGCACCACCATCGGCGTGCTCTTCGGCACGCTCATGCTGCCCTTGGCGGCCTTGTAGGTCTCGTCGTCGGACTTGCGCCGACCGTGGATGCTCACCACGGTACCGCCGTCGATGAAGTTGCCGGCGACCGCCACCGCTGCGGTCAACAGGCCACCGGGGTCGTTGCGCAGGTCGAGCACCACGCCGTTGAGGTGACCGCCGGCCTTCTTCTTCATGGCCTCGATCGCCTTCTTGAAGTCGCCCGGGGTGGTGCCGCCGAATTCGGTGATGCGGACGTAGCCGACATTGTTCGGCTCCAGCTTCGACTTCACGGTCTGCACCGAGATGATGGCGCGGGTGATGGTGACGTCGAAGCGCTTCTTGGTGCCGCGCAGGATGGTGACCGTGACCTTGCTGCCGGGCTTGCCACGCAGCGTGCGCACGATCTTGTTGAGGCCGACGCCGTTGGTAGCGTCACCGTTGATGGCAACGATCAGGTCCCCGGGCTCGAGCCCGGCCTTGGCGGCGGGCGTACCGTCGATCGGCGAGATGACCTTGGGCACGCCGTGCAGCTCGGTGATCTCGATGCCGAGGCCGCCGAACTTGCCGGAAATGTTGGCCTGCGATTCCTTGAATTCCGCCTCGTCCATGTAGTCGGAATGCGGATCGAGCCGGGCCATCATGCCCTTGAGCGCGTCGACGGTCAGCTTATGCGCGCCGATCTTGTGTACGTATTCGCGCTGCACGAGCTGAATGATGCCGTTGATCAGCGCGAGATCGGTTTGCGAGGGTCCGCGCTCGGCGCCGATCGCGCCCGACACCGGGCTGAAGGCGAGCATGGCGCCGATGACGCCGACGAAGAGCAGACGCGCGTTTTTCATTGGATCGACCTCAAGACCTTGTTGGGAACCGGGCCCCCGCGTTCGGGGACCGCCGCGCCCCAACGCCAACAGCCATATGGCCCATCGGCCGGGTGGCGGCAAGCCGCCGCGGCCCGGATGCCGATCTTTTGACGTGCAGCGAGCGATTCGGCCGACAAATGACGGCCGAAAACAGGGCTCCGCAGCAACCCTGCGGATTTTGCGGGTCCCGAGGCGGCGGGCGCAGGCCGGAAAAGCCGCTGCCAGCGAGGTTCCTGACCCGGCGGATTCGACGGCAGGCTGGAGTCATCGGTCGCGCGGGTTCCGGGGCGGGCCCATTAGCACCGGCTGGAACAGCACGGCGGCGGCGAGCGTGCAGACCAGCGACAGCGCCAGCAGCTTACCCATGCTCGACGTCCCCGGGTGGTTGGAGAGCCACAGGCTGCCGAAGGCGGTCGCCGTGGTGAGCGCGCTGAAGAATACCGCCCGCGTCAACGGCGATTGCAGCACTTGGCTGTAACCGGCGCGCCAGGACATCATGTAATAGATCTTGAACGCGACCCCGATGCCGAGCAGCAGCGGCAACGCGATGATGTTGGCGAAGTTGAGCTGCATGCCGAAGGCCACCACCAGTTCGAGCGTCACCACCGCGGCGACCAGGAGCGGAATGATGGTGAGCAGCACGTCTCCGACGCGGCGCAGCGTCAGCCACAGCAGGATGAAAATTGAGATCAGCGCCCACAGGCCTGCCTCGAAGAAAGCCTTGATGATGGTATCGCCGGATTCCAGGATCGAGATCGGCCCGCCGGTGGCGCGCGGCTCCACCTTGAGCACCGCGCCGGCGAACTTGCGGATTTCGGCGTTGGTGTTGAGCTCGCCCTTGGGCAGCACCTCGACGCGGGCGCGGCCGTCGGGCGTGATCCATTGCCGGCGGATCGTGGCCGGCAGGTTCGTCTCGGTGACGGTTTTTGGCTGCAGCGCCTGACGCAAGCCGGCGAGCGCGGTCGTCAGCGGCGTGACGAAGGCGGCCTGCGCCTTGGCGCGGACCGGTGGACCGGCGACCGCGAGCTGGCCGAGGTCGGCGGCAAGCCGCCTGGCTGCCTTGGCGCCGGCATCGTCGCGACCTTGCGCGGCGCGCACGAGCGCCTGCTGCGCCGATTGCAGCGCCGCGACGTTCTCGGCGTCGGTCGGTGCCGGCGCCTTCGGCGCATCGAGCGCGGGCAGCAGATCCTTGGCGGCGCCCTGGATGAGCGCGATCTTGCGCGGCTGGTCGGTGGGCACGAAGCTGTCGAGCGTCATCGCGCGCGCGACTTCCGGCAGCTTGGCGAGCCGCGCCGCGTCGGCGCGCGCGGCACTAAGCGACGGCGCCAGATGGTCGACCGCGTTGGCGCCGGCCGCCGGATCGTGACTGACGTCGAGATAGGTGGTGATCGATTCGGCGTTCGGATTGCGCAGGTCGATCGGGTTGAAATCGAAGCGCAGGAAACAGAGCAACGGCGAGGCGAGCACGATCACGACCGCGGTGCCGATCAGGATCGGCATGCGGTAGCGCTCCATGAAACGGTCGACCGGCGCCAGCGCGGCATAGCCGAGCGGCTCGGGTTCGCCGGCGGGATTGAAGATGGTCAGCAGCGCCGGCAGCACCGTCACGCTGGTGACGAAAGCGATGATCATGCCGAGGCCGGCGATCTGGCCCAGCTCAGAGACGCCGCGGTAGGCCGTCGGCACGAACGACAGGAAACCGGCGGCGGTCGCCGCGGCAGCAAGCGCCAACGGCGTCGAGATGTGCTCGGCGGTGTCGACCAGCGCACGGCGCAGGTCGTCGATGGCGTGGCGCTCGGCGCGGTAGCGCACGCTGAATTGGATGCCGAAATCGACGCCGATACCGACGAACAAGACGAAGAACGCAACCGATATCATGTTGAGCGCGCCGACCATCATCAGCCCGAGCGCCGCCGTGATGGCGAGCCCGACGGCGACGGTGATGAACACGGCGACGATGATCTTGGCCGAGCGCAGCGCCAGCCACAGGATAATGAGCACCACGACGATGGTGGCCATGGCGTTGGGAATGGCGCCTTCCTGGATGGTGCGGAATTCCTCGTCCGAGATCGGCACCGAGCCGGTCAACCGCACGGTGGCGCCGAGATCTCGGCTGAGATGCAGGTCAGCCACCGTCCGGCGCACCGCGTCGCTCGCCTTCTTGCCCGGCTCGAGCGCGGCGAAGTCAAGCACCGGATGGATGACGATGAAGCGGCGCGTGTCGGTGGTACTCGGCGGCTGGCCGGTCAGCACCGCCCGCCACGAAAACGCGGGTGGCTTGTCCGCCAGCACGGTGTCGATGGTGGACGACGCCTGGTCCATCACGGGCGCCAGCGGATCGAGCGAGCCGCCCTCGCCGGCGATGCCCGTGACGCCGAACCGCAGCGCGCGCGACAGGCCGCGCAGGCTGGGATCGCGCGCCATTTGCCCGATAAGCGGGGCGGCGTTGCCCAACCGGCCGGTGATGGCGGCAACCTGATCGACCGGCAGAAACAGGAAGGCGCTGTGGGCGAAGAACGGCGTCTCGCTCACCGGATCGACGGCCCGGAACAGGTTCTTGCGGCCCTCAAGCGCATGGGACAGCGACAGCGTCGCCTTGCTGGCGGCTTCCGAGGTCGGCGCATCGACGACCGCCAGGATGATGTTGTTGCCCTGGGGAAAAGCCTTGTTGAAGGCGATCTCGCGCTGGCGCCAGGGCAGGCTGGGCGAGATCAGCTTGCTGATGTCGGTATTGATGGCGAAATGCTGGACGGTGTAGAGGCCGGCGAACCCGGCCAAAACGACGCTCACCGCGAGGACCAGCCACGGCCAGCGCGTGCATTTTTCGATTGTCGTCTTGATGACGGATTTAATCATCGGAAAGCGTAATCATTGGAAAGCGTGGCTTATCGCAGGTTTGTCACCACCAGGTTCACGTCCGACCCGGCGATCCGGCGTTCAGCCCGAGGATTGAGGTCAAAAAGCAGCCAGCCTCAGGGGGCGCGACACCCGGGTCGCCAACCCCAACGGGCCGTCGAATTTCGCGGGAAGCGGGTTCAGATTACGGCGCGATCTGTAGACCAGGAGCGCACCGAATTCAAAGTCCGCGAGCGGGTCAGGGCCTCCTGAAAGCGCGCTGGCCGGCACTCCTGTAGGGCCCAATTCGGGCGAAAAGCGGCCGATCGGAGCCCGAATCGACGAATCAGCCCGTTCATGCTTTGTACGTTGACCTCGCAGCAAGCCGGGCAACACGAACAACAATGACCGCCGCCGCCTCTTTCGCCACGCTCAACGACGCTCAGCGTCGCGCGGTCGAGCATGGCGGCGCCGGGGCGGACGCGGCCCCACTGCTGATCATCGCCGGCGCCGGTTCCGGCAAGACCAACACCCTCGCCCACCGTGTCGCTTATCTGATCGCCGGGGGCGCCGATCCGCGCCGCATCCTGCTGCTCACCTTCTCGCGCCGCGCCGCCAACGAGATGCAGCGCCGCGTGGCGCGCATCGGCGCGCAAGTTCTGGGCAATGCCGGCTTGGCGGCACCGATGACCGACGCGCTCACCTGGTCGGGCACTTTCCACGCCATCGGCGCGCGGCTGTTGCGCGAGCACGCCCGCGACATCGGCCTGGAGCCTGCTTTCACCATCCACGACCGCGAAGATTCCGCGGATCTCATGAACCTGGTGCGGCACGAGCTCGGGTTTTCGAAAACCGCCAAGCGCTTTCCGATGAAGGGCACGTGCCTGTCGATCTATTCGCGCGCGGTCAACGCGCAGATGCCGCTCGACGAAGCGCTTGAGCGCTTCTTTCCCTGGTGCGAGGAATGGGAAGGCGAGCTGCGCCAACTGTTCGGCGCCTATGTCGAGGCCAAGCAGCAGCAGAACGTGCTCGATTACGACGACCTACTATTGTACTGGGCCGAGATGATGGCGGCGGGCGCCATCGCGGAGGCTGTCGCCGCGCGCTTCGACCACGTGCTGGTCGACGAATACCAGGACACCAATAGCCTGCAGGCCTCGATCCTGCTGGCGCTGAAACCGAACGGCCAGGGGCTGACCGTGGTCGGCGACGACGCGCAGTCGATCTACTCGTTCCGCGCCGCCACCGTGCGCAACATCCTCGACTTCCCCGGCCATTTCAGCCCACGCGCCGAGATCGTCGCGCTGACGCGCAATTACCGTTCGACGCAGACGATCCTGGAAGCCGCCAACGCGGTGATCGAGCTGGCGCCGGAGCGCTTCGCCAAGAAGCTATGGTCGGAGCGTGCTTCCAACGACAAGCCGCGCATCGTCGCCATCGAAGACGACACCATGCAGGCGGACTACGTGGTCGAGCAGATCCTGGAGAACCGCGAAGCCGGCATCGCGCTCAAATCGCAGGCCGTGCTGTTCCGCGCCTCGCATCACAGCGCCAGCCTAGAAATCGAGTTGACCCGGCGCAACATCCCGTTCGTGAAGTTCGGCGGCCTCAAGTTCCTCGAAGCCGCGCACATCAAGGATCTGCTCGCGGTCCTGCGCTTCGCGCAGAACATGCGCGACCGCGTGTCGGGCTTCCGCGTCGCGCAGCTCATGCCCGGCATCGGGCCGTCATCGGCCGGCAAGCTGCTCGACCGCATGACGGAGATGGGCGACCCGCTGATGGCGCTGGAGGAATTCAAGCCGCCGGCGGCGGCAAGCGCGCATTGGGCGGAGTTCGTTTCGACCCTGGGCACGCTACGGCTGAAAGCGGCCGGCTGGCCTTCGGAGATCGATCTCGCCTGCCGCTGGTACGAGCCGCATCTGGAACGCATCCACGAGGACGCCGCCGTGCGCCAGGCCGATCTGGCGCAATTGGCACAGATCGCCTCACACTATCCGAGCCGCGAGCGCTTCCTCACCGAGCTGACCCTCGATCCGCCCGACGCAACAAGCGACGAATCCGGCGCGCCGCTGCTCGACGAGGATTATCTCATCCTCTCCACCATCCATTCCGCCAAGGGCCAGGAATGGGCGAGCGTGTTCCTGCTCAACACCGTCGACGGCTGCCTACCATCCGACCTCGCCACCGGCTCGACGCCGGAGATCGAGGAGGAACGCCGCCTGCTCTACGTGGCGATGACGCGCGCCAAGGACCAGCTTCATCTCATGGTGCCGCAGCGCTTCTACGTCCACAATCAGCGCGGCGGCGGCAATCGCCACGTTTATGCCCAGCGCACGCGCTTCATCCCGCCGGCGCTGCTGAAGCATTTCGAACGCACGAACTGGCCGCGTGCCAAGCCCGCGGACGCCGGCAAGGGGCCGGCGCGAGAGAGCGTCGACGTGCGTGCCAATTTGAGGCGCATGTGGGGGTGAGGCGACGGGGCGCACGGACTTGTGATTGGTCAGGCGGATATACGGCCGGTAGCAAGGCGTGCGATCTTTTCATCGACTTTTCCGCCAAAAGCCAAACCATCTTTAATGAAAACCCGTTCCCTGGCGTTCCTGCTTCTGGCCGAAGTCGCGGCCATCTCGCTGTGGTTCGTATCGGCTGCAGTGCTGGCGGGCCTCGCGCTCGGGCCCGCCTTCGGCATCGTCGCCATGCTGCGCCTGCGCGCGATGCATGACGCGCCGGTCTAGGCGTTGCCACCCGCGGCAGGCCGCCCCTCACGCGGCCGGGAGATCACGCGTCCGCGAACTCCTTTTCGTGCAGCCAAGCAGCGTGGCGCGGCGGCTTTTTGGTGCGGCTCCATTCCTCGATCATCGCCGGCGCGACGTCCTTCAGCCGCTTCAACGTCTCCGGCGTGGCCGTCCACGCCGCCACTTCCAACCGGTGGCCGTTCGGATCGCGGAAATAGATCGACTGGAAGATGGTGTGGTCGGTCGGCCCGACGACGTCGAGCCCGTCCGCTTCCGCAAGCGCCTTGGCTTCATCGAGCGCGGCCATGTCCTTCACGGTGAAGGCGATGTGCTGGGTCCAGTCGGGGGTATTGGGGTCGCGGCCCATCGGCGGCGAATTCGGCAGCTCGAAGAAGGCGAGGATGTTGCCGCCGCCCGCATCCAGGAAGATGTGCATGTAGGGATCGGGCTCTTTGGTGGAAGGCCCCTTGTCCTCGGCGATCGCGCCGATCAGCTCCATGCCGAGCACGCGCTTGTAGAAGTCGGCGGTTTCCTTGGCGTCCTTACAGCGATAGGCGACGTGATGGATTTGCTCGAGCTTCATGGCCGTTCCCTCCAGGGCGGGACGCGCGGGCGGCGCGCCGCTGACGCGCATCGCCCTCTCTTTCACGGCGATATGGTAACACTTGTTACTATTATGTCAAGACGGAGAGGGCAGCGCAAACGAGACCCGGCCGACCATGCTAAGGGCCGATCCCTTACACCGTAACCGATGATATTATTGGCCGATCCCGAATCGGCGGGCAACAGGACGGCCAACCGTGAACAACAACAATAAGCCGACCGGCGCGGAAAAGGTCCCGTTCGACCTCTCCCGGTTCATGCCCTACCAACTGGCGGTACTCGCCGACGACGTGTCCGACACCATCGCCCAAGTCTATGTCGACCGCTTCGACCTTGGCCGCAATGAGTGGCGCATCATGGCCTGGCTCGGCAGCGCCCGCACCATGTCGGCCAAGGACCTCGGCCGCCGCGCCGGCCTCGACAAGATGCAGACGAGCCGCGCCCTGGCGCGGTTGCAGGACAAGGACCTGGTGTCGCTCAAGCGCGACGCACAGGACCGTCGCGGCAACATCGTGCAACTCACCCGGGCCGGCCGCACGCTCTACGATAAGATCGTGCCGCTCGTGCTGGCCCGCGAGGATTATCTGCTGGCGGCGCTGACGCACCAGGAGATCGCGGCGCTCGACACCATTATCGGTAAGCTGCGGCAGCAGGCGATCGGCCTCAAGACGAGAGGCTGAGGCGCGCGCAAGCGGGCCGGACGCAGCATCCGCGACGCCTCGCCCAATCGGATCCCGCATACTGCCGATAATTGCTGGCGGTCCCGAGAGGACTCGAACCTCTGACCTTCGGTTTAGGAAACCGCTGCTCTATCCGGCTGAGCTACGGGACCGTTCGAGCGTTTCCAGGCGAAGTGGGAACCGGTTCGCCGTCCGGAAACGCGATAAAACAAGAGCTTGGACACGTTCACTGTTTCCATGAAACGGTGAACGTGTCCAGGGCACGCTTTAGCATAAGGCGGCCGGCCCCGCAGCCTTTCCGCCGGCGCTGGGGACGGCGGCCATGGTGCCGCGGCGGCGCGGGTTCAGAGCTGCTTGCCGGACGGGGCCGGCGTGTTGTCCGGCGCCTTGTCGGTCGGCGCCTTACCGCCCCGTCCCGCGCCGCCGTCCTTGGCGCCATTCGGCACCGGCGGCTTGGGAGCGCTCGGTGGCGGTGGCGGGTTCATGCGCATCACCTTGTCGAGGAGCGTGCCGGCGGCGTCGACGCAATCCTTCAGGCTCTGGTTGGCCGGACACTGGATGTCGACGCGCGCGTTGCCGCGCGTGAAGGTGAAGCGCGCGCCGCGCTGACGATGGTGATGTCGCCAGCAGGCGTGACGGCCCATCCATCCGGCCCGCGGTCCCATCATCCCGCTCGCATGCGGACCCATCATCCAGGGTCCCATATAGCCATAGCCGTTCGGTGGCCAGCCCGGCCGCCGATACCAGTCGCGGTCGCGGGCCCACTCGTTCGCGCCCGGGTGAGTCGGCGCGTGCATCACGGGTCCGGATGGGGACGCGTTACCGGATCGATCGCCGGCCGACTGCGCATGCAACGGCGCCGATGCGAGGACGGCCACACATGCGGTCGCGAGAACGAGGGAAACGATCTTCATGGTGGTGCTCTCGGATCTGTTGTCCCGCGAAACGCAACATGCCCCGCACGGCTATATCGCGGCGAGACATGCTGCCTGACACACGATTGTGACGCAATCGTGCGCCGGCCGGTAAGGCACCGCGTGTTGCAGCGCGCAAGGCGCGGAAGACGGGCGCGTTGGATGCGCGAAACACGAAGGCAGGCCGCGTATTGACGAGGCCAATCGCCGTTGCCGACAATCCGGCGTCATGATCCGATCGCTCGGCCTTGCAACGGTCATCCTCGCGCTTCTTGCCGGCCATGCGCTCGCACAAAGCGCCTGCAAGCCGACGCCGATCGGCACCGCCACCGTCACGGCGGTGCGCGACGGCCGCACGCTTTCGCTTGAGGACGGGCACACCCTGCGGCTCGCGGGCATCATCGTCACCGGCGATGCCCGCGCGACGCTGCGGCGGCTTATCAACGGTAAGAAAATACGCCTCGGTACGCTCGGGCCCGGCCGCGACCGCTACGGCCGGCTGGTGGCGCTCGCCTTTGCCGGCGACTCGCGCACATCGCTGCAGCAGGCGCTGCTGGCGGCGGGCGAGGCCCGGGTGGCCCCGCGTGTCGGCGACATGGCGTGCGCGCGCCGCCTGCTCGCCGCCGAGAAGGCCGCCCGCGACGCACGCCGCGGTTTATGGGCCGATCCACGCTTCTTGCCGATAAATGCCGGCGATATTGGCCGTTTGCGCGCCGAAGCGGGCAAATTCACGCTGGTCGAAGGCAAGGTCTTGTCGGTGCATCCAACAGGCGGCACAATATATTTGAATTTTGGGCGGCGTTGGACGCGCGACTTTTCGGTCATCATTTTGCGCCGCCGGCAGCGTAGCTTTGTCGCAACCGGCATCGATCCGATGCAGCTCCGAGGGCGCACGCTGAGGGTGCGCGGCGTCATCGAAATGCGCCGCGGCCCGGTGATCGAAGCCGAGGCGCCGGAGCAGATCGAGCTTGCAAACGGTGGATTAAGTCCGGGCACGGACAAGTGAGCGGTGGCGACGGTCAGGATGAGTGCGGCACGGATATCGGTGGCGGGAGCTGGAGCGTTTCCAGGCGAAGTGGGAACCGGTTCGCCGTCCGGAAACGCGACCAAACAA
>JARRQH010000022.1:0-4819 GCA_037381985.1 Pseudolabrys sp. | reverse complement strand
TCGCCTTGTTGCTGGCGGCGTTGCTGGCCGGCTGCTCGTCGTTCTCCCCTACCGGCGGCAAGGTGTCACTGCGGCTGCCGGAGCCCTCGCCCACCACCGCGCGCATGACGGCGGCCGAGCGCCGCGAGCATCGGCGCATCCTCGGCTCCTATGGCGGCCATTACGAGAACGCGCGTATCCAGAAGATGGTGCAGGACACCGTCAATCGATTGACCGCTGCGTCGATGCGGCCGGATCTCAAATTCCGCGTCACCCTCCTCAACTCGCCGGCGACCAATGCCTTCGCGATGCCGAACGGCCACCTCTACGTCACCCGCGGCCTGGTCGCCTTGGCCAACGACCAATCCGAGCTTGCGTCGGTGCTCGGCCACGAGATGGGCCACGTCATCGCGCGCCACGCCCAACTCCGCGAAAAGAAGGCGCGCCAGGCCGCCATCATGAGCCGTGCGGTCAGCAACGCGCTCAGCGACCCCGAAGGAGGCGCGCTGGCGCTCGCCAAATCGAAGCTGACGCTCGCCACGTTCTCGCGCATGCAGGAATTCGAGGCTGACGCCATCGGCATCAAGACGTCGGCGCGCGCGGGATTCGATCCTTACGGCGCCGCGCGCTTCCTCGCCGACATGCAGCGCAGCGCCAACCTCAAGTCCGGCGGCCATGGCGCACCGACTACCGACTTTCTGTCCGACCACCCCTCGACGCCGGCCCGCGTGAAGATGGCGCTGGTCGACGCGCGCGAGTCCGGCGTGAAAGGCATCGGCGCGCGCGACCGCAACGCCTATCTCAAAGACCTCAACGGCATAGTCTACGGCGAAGACCCGAGCGAAGGCTTCGTGCGCGGCCGCCGCTTCGTGCATCCCAAGCTCGGCTTTTCGTTCGAGGCGCCGCCGGGCTTCACCCTCGACAACACCGCGCAGGCCGTGCTCGGCCTCAAGGACGGCGGCGACGAGGCCATGCGCCTCGACGTCGTGAGCGTGCCGGCCGGCCAGTCGCTGGCGCAATATCTCAATTCTGGCTGGATCGAGAACGTGGACGCGTCCAGCCTGCGCGCTTTCACCGTCAACGGCTTCCCGGCGGCCACCGCCCTGGCGAGCGGCAAGGACTGGACGTTCCGGCTGTTCGCGGTGCGCTTCGGCGGCGACGTCTACCGCTTCATCTTCGCCGCCAAGACCATGACGCCGGCGATCGACCGCACCTTCCGCGCCTCGGTCGGCAGCTTCCGCCGCATGACGTTGAAGGAGCGCAAGCGCGTGCGCCCGCTGCGGGTGAAGATCGTCACCGTTGGCGCGCACGACACGGTGGTGTCGATGGCGCGCCGCATGGCGGTTTCCGACCATCGCCTGAAGCGCTTCCGCGTGCTCAACGGTCTGGGCACCAAGGCCAGGCTCAAGCCGGGCACGAAGGTGAAGATCGTGGTGGAGTGAGCGGACTGCGGGCACTGCTTCCACTCCATCATCCTGAGTTGCGAGCGAAGCGAGCCTCGAAGAATGGCGGCCGCAGCGGGCCGTCACCCTTCGAGGGCCGCGCATCGCAGCCAAGTCTACGCAGGCTGCGCCCGCTATGGCGCGGCCTCCTCAGGGTGACGGAGATAGGACTCAGCTCTCGCCGGCTTCCGCGTTGAGCGTGAATTCGCGCGGCACTTCCGGACCCCAGAGGTAGAACGAATCCTCCGGCGCGTAGTTGCCCGATGGCCAGCGATCGTCCTTGGGGATGTAGTCGATGTCGCAGGAGTACTCCGAGAACGAGCCCCACGGGTCCATGATGTAATGGAAATAGTTGGAGCCGAGCACGTGGCGGCCGAGGCCCCAGCCTTTCTGGAAGCCCTTGTCGTGCATGTGCATGGCGCCAAGGCCGATATCGTTGATGCTGGCGGTATCCCACGAGCAATGATGGAAGCCGGGCGCGCTCGATTTCACCAGCGCCAGCAGATGATGGTCGCTGCCGTGGATGCCGTGCATGAAGGCGACGATGTCGGCGGCGCGGTCGGACAGGCGCAGGCCCAGATTGCGCGTATAGAAATCGAGCGAGGCGTCGATGTCGCGCGTGAATATCAGGACGTGCGACAGCCGGCGCGGCCGCACGGCCGGTGATTTCTCGCGCGTGGTGGCGGCGGCGACGCCCGGACCGACGGTGTTCCACTCGCTCTGCGCCTTGTCGTCGGGCGACACCTTGGGCGCCACCTTCACCTCGATCAGCACGCCCTCGTGATTGCGGAACCAGAAGCCGTTGCTGTCGAAACCGGGCGGCGCGTCCATGAGCTTGACGCCGTTGCCTTCGGTGCGCGCCTTCAACCGGTCGATGTCCTCGGCGTAGCAGCCGAAGGAGAGGTGATGCAGTTGCTTGCTCTGCACGCCTTCCACCACCGAGCCCCAGCGGTGCTCGTGACCAAAGGTCTTGATCTCGAGCGTGTTGCCGTTGGTATGAACGTCGAGCCCGAAATTGGAGTAGAAGTTCTCGGCGACGCTGCCGTCGGGGACCGCGAGAACGAACTGGTCGAGCGAATGCACACCGAGCGCGTCGGCATCCGTTGTCGCCGAGACATGGCCACGAATGGCGGTCATCGTCATCTCCCTAGAAGCTGTCGTTTAACTCGACTTTGTCCGCATCTTAGACCTCCGGACGGCGGCGACAACCGGACTGCGGCGGTGTGACCCGTGCCGGCCGCCCGGCAATATCGGCCGATGCCGCTTCCCATCGGCTTTCATCGGACAGAAAAGCTTGCCCACCGCGGGGTGTCAGCGGCGCCCGGCAACACGCAAACAAGAAACGCGCAAACAAAAAGCCCGGCATCGCTGCCGGGCTCTTCGCGTGTTCGATTTCTCGGGCAGAGCCGGATCAGGCGGCCTCGGCCGCGTCGCCTTCCTCGGAAGAGGCTTCCTCGGCGGGCTTCGGCCCACGGCGCGGGCCCTTGGCGAGCGCCGCCTCGATCTCCTTCACGGCCTCGGTCTCGGTGATCTTCTGCACCGCCGAGATCTCGCGCGACAGCCGGTCGAGTGCAGCCTCGTAGAGTTGGCGTTCGGAGTAGGACTGCTCCGGCTGGGTTTCCGAGCGATAGAGATCCCGCACGACTTCGGCAATGGCGACGATGTCGCCCGAGTTGATCTTGGCCTCGTATTCCTGCGCCCGGCGCGACCACATGGTGCGCTTGACGCGCGCGCGGCCCTTCAGCGTCTCGAGCGCCTTCTTGACCAGCGGCGGCTCGGCCAGCTTGCGCATGCCGACCGAGACGATCTTGGCGGTCGGGACCCGCAGGGTCATCTTATCCTTGATGAAATTGATAACGAACAGCTCGAGCTTGGCGCCCGCGATTTCCTGCTCTTCGATGGCCATGATCTGGCCGACGCCATGCGCCGGGTAGACGATGAACTCGTTAGTCTTGAAACCTTGTCGTTGGGTAGTCTTCTTATTGCTCGACATTCCGGGCGAAGCTCCTTCACCGGCCCCCTTGCGGGCGCCAGCCTTTTTGGCTGCGGGAGCCTCACGCGCCGTGCCGCGCGAGGCCTGCTGGGTCCGCCGCGGGGCGGCGGGTTTCTTTGTCCGCCGGCTGCTGGCGCTGGCGGAGCCCCTCTTCTTCGACGACTTCTGACGCGCTTTTCCTGCCACTGCTTGACGCGTGTGTTTCACGCCCTCTTATCCGAGACAGATGGAACAAGCGTCGCGAAAAACAACGCCCCCGAGACGGGGGAACTCCCTTGGCGACCGCATCCTCGCATTATTCCGGTATTTTTTAGCTATATAGCACATTTTTGGGCAAAATCAAAGCGTTGTGGCGTCGCAATACCGCAATTTGGCGGTCACAAACGCGCAATTCGCGCCCGCAGTTAATGCCGGAGGTCGCCTAAGGCCCAAATTTTAGAACTCAAACTGCCGCGCAGGCAGAAACGATACCCCACAGACAGCAAATGCGCCCGTCTCAGTCGCCCTCGCCAGGCTCGGGCGAGAAAAATTTGTCGTACTTGCCCGCCTGACCGTCGAAATCCTTGGCGTCCGCCGGCGCATCCCGTTTGACGGTAATGTTCGGCCAGGATTTGGCGTACTGGGCGTTCACTTCGAGCCATTTTTCCAGCCCGGGCTCGGTATCGGGCTTGATGGCCTCCGCCGGGCATTCGGGCTCGCAGACGCCGCAGTCGATGCACTCGTCCGGGTGGATGACCAGCATATTCTCGCCCTCGTAGAAGCAGTCCACCGGACACACTTCCACGCAGTCCATGTATTTGCACTTGATGCAGTTTTCGACGACGACGTAGGTCATCCTACTGAGCTCCGGACAGTTAAATACGCGCCCCGCTGCCTATCCCAAGGACAAAAGGGCCGCAAGCGGCTTTGACGTCGCCGGGGGACAGCTATTCGCCCTGCGGCGGGACCTTGGGCGAATCAGTCGCCGGCTCGGTGGCCTCGGCCCCGGACGGGCTTGTCAGATCGCGGTAAAGCGCCCGCGCCGCCGGGGCGCCCCCGCGCCGGTCGGCGAAGCCCGCCACCTCCACCACCCGCACCGCGCGGTCGAGCGCAATCGTCAGCACGTCGCCGATCCGCACCGCGTGGCCGGCGGACCGCATGCGCTGGCCGTTGACCCGGACGTGGCCGGCCTGGGTCAGCGCCGCCGCGTCGGTGCGGGTGCGCACCACGCGGGCGTGCCATAGCCATTTGTCGATGCGCTGGCGGTCGGGCCCCACAGCCGCTCCAGTCTCTGACCCGTCATCCTGAGGTGCGCGGCGAAGCCGCGCCTCGAAGGATGAACGGCCAAATCCCTAGCTTTGCCAGAAAGCAACTTGGGCTAGAGTTTCCCAATATGGCCTCAAGACTGGTGGAGGCGCGACACGGA
>JARRQH010000021.1:0-24074 GCA_037381985.1 Pseudolabrys sp. | reverse complement strand
CGAGAATAGTAATATTATTATATTATGATAATTGTCAATACCACGGTTGCCAACCCTGATCGGCGGTCGCCTAGCAACAGTAGAAGCGATGGCTCTCCGGTCACGTAAATCAAATAGAGAAGTCGATCCGGCAAAGCGGAGCCCGAGACTCTACGCGTCGATCAAAAAGTCCGATTCAGGCTGGGCTACACGAAAGACGTCAACCTAAGCCAACGCCTGACTGATCGTGTCGGCTGCGCCTTTCAAGAACCGGATCAACACCTCCTCACGTAGCAGCGACATTCTATCGGCCTCGCCAATGAGGGTCAGGCTGCCGATAACCATATGGTCGCTTCCAAATATAGGGGCAGAAATACCTTCGACTCCGGTGTTCAGCTCATTTTTTGTAATGCAATGACCTGACTTCCGAATGTTCTGCATCGATTTATAGAACGCGTCCCAATCCTGGGCCAACGCATCGGCATCGCCTTCGGCCCGCCCCTCCTCGTGCAAACGCCGCAATCGCGCCGCCGGAAGAAATGCGATGATGGATTTTGAACTTGAGCCGCGAAACATCGGCAGTGGTCGCCCTCTACCGAAATTCAGAACGCGCTCCGGTCCCGTCGACTCGATGTGCACTGTAACGATTGATCGATCGTAAATCTTCGTCAGCATGACATCCAGGCGGGATTGCAGCGATAGCTCTCGCATCAGCCCCGCAGCCGCAATGATCGCCGGATCGCATTCCCTGATCTGGAGATCGAGCTCCATGATACGCGGCCCGAGCGCAAAACCGCCCTTCCACCGGACAAGAAGGCCCGCTTTGGTCAGCTCTTTGACGTAACGATAAGCGGTGCTTGTGGGTACGCCCGCGCCTTCCGCAATCTGCTCAGCTGACAAGACCGACTGATCACGACTAAACAACCTAAGCGTTCCCAGCATCCGCGAAAGGCTGGTGCTGTTATCCTCCTTCCTCGTCCGAGCTTTGTTGCCCGACGGAACGATTTTAGTCCTATTTTCAGACTTTTTGCCACTACTTCCTGTCGTTTTCCGCCATGTAACCTTCGATTTCTTCGCCCGCATTTCCGACGTCCCAGCCGCCTAGCCAAACATTGCTAAACAAGATTCACCGTACAGGCATACGCTGAATCCGGGGCACCGCCCAGCGGCGAAATTGCCGCTGGGTTGGGTGATCAACAATCGCTGGCGTCGCGCGTCACCGACGGTTCATATCGAGCTTCGTCTTCTTCAAGATCGCTTCGGTCAAGGCAATGGTGTCTCGCCAGGTCTCCATTTCCTTTCCGGACGTATCGGCAGCATCTTGTAGCCCAAGGTCTTTCAGCTTTGCCTGCATGCCAGGCTCTGCCATCGCCTCTCGCAAGGCGCTCCGTAGATAAACAACAACATCCTCAGGCGTCCCGGCCGGTGCGAAAACCGCAAACCAGCCCGAATTGTCCAAGCCGGCAACTCCGCTTTCGTGAAAGGTCGGAACGCCAGGAAGCGTAGCGACGCGATGCATACCGGTAATGCCCAGCGCCCCTACTTGACCAGCCTCAACGTAGCCGCTAATTGCCGCGACTGTTAAAAAGACGCTATCGATATTGCCGCTCAGAAGATCGGTGACCGCGGGCCCAGACCCTTTGTACGGGACGTGAACCAGCCGCAAGCCACGTTCCGCCGCAAGCAAAGTGCCCATAAGATGAGGTGACGAGTGGACACCGTACGTTCCAAAAGTCATTTCACGATCACTTTTGGCGAGGTACTGATCGAGGCGCGTAATTTTCGACGTACTCTTCACCGCAAGAACGAGCGGAGTTCTAGCGATGACCGATACGAGCACGAATTTCTTTTGGTAAGATTTCATCTCGGACTTGTCAGCCGACAAAAGAGGCTCAATGACATGGGTCGAACTACTGCCCAGCAGCAACGTCTGCCCATCAGCCTTGGCCCTGCCGACAAATTGGCTGGCGATGAGACCGTTAGCGCCCGGCTTGTTGTCGACAACGATGGTGGATTTCGTCAGCCCGCCAAGTTTATTGGCCAGCAACCGTGCAAGCGTATCGGTGCCGCCGCCCGCGGAGAATGGAACGACCAGCGCCAACTCGCGGCCGCTTAAGGCCGATTGTGCCGGGGCGGCGTGAACCTGCCTGCCGGCATTACAGCACAACCCATGACACAATTAACAAGGCCAGCTTCTTCATACTACCTCCAATTTCCAGGAAAGCTTCGCGACAAAAAGGAACGGTGTGCGCCGCCCACGGTCCGTCCGTCAGGCGTATATCCGACATCTATGATGCCTCCTTCGCGGCAGATCTGAGATGCAACGCACCGCCAACCGATAACGCGGCGACGACCACTATGAGGCCTAAGAGGGCCGCACTGATGGGTCGCGTGACAAACACTTCGAAGCTCCCACAGCTGAGAATCATGGTGCGCCGGAAGTACTCTTCAAGCATCGGGCCGAGAATAAAGCCGAGCATCAACGGCGCCGGGTCGAGCGACAGCTGCATCAAGACATAGCCAACCAGGCCGAACGCGGCAGTGATGAGAATTTCATCTACGCTGTTGTGCACGCTGAAAGTGCCAATGCAGCAGAAGAACGGAATTGTCGGAAACAGCACGTTATAAGGAACCTTGAAGACCGACAGCCAGAAGCGAACCAGTGGCACATTCAGCAACAGCAGGAAGCAATTGCCGATCCACATACTGGCGACGAGGCCCCAGAACAGATGCGGATGCTTGACGATCATGTTGGGGCCGGGCTGGATGCCCTTGATGATAAACGCCGCCATCATCAGCGCCGTCACCGCATTCTCCGGAATGCCACGGCTCACCAGCGGAACAAAACTGGTTCGCGCCGCCGCCTCGTCGGCTGCGGCAGGGCCCGCGACGCCTTCAATCGCGCCGTCACCTATCTCCTTGCGGTATTTGCTGAACTTCTTCTCGAAACCATAGGAGGCAGACTGCGCGACGGTGGCCCCGCCGCCGGGAAGGACCCCCAAAAGCGAACCGACAAAACTTCCGCGTAGCGCACTTGGAATGATGCGCTTAAATTCGACCCAGGTCGGAATGAGGTTGATCGCGCCATTGAACGGCGATCGGCCCTGGCCTTTGTCGAGATTCTTAGTGATCTCCGCGATGCCGAAACAGCCCAGCGCGATGCTCACCAGGTTAATGCCGTCGTAGAGCGCGTCCAAATTGAAGGTGAAGCGCTGGATACCGGACTGCATGTCGGTGCCGACCTGGGCGAGCAGCACACCGAACAGGCACATCGCCAATCCGTTGAGAACGCTTCCGGTGGCAACAAAACTCACGCACATGAATCCGAACAGCATAAGCACACAGTAGCCGGCGGGGCCGAGCAGGAAGGCTACCTTTGACAAGAGTGGCGTCAGACCGGACAGCACGACAATCGCTACCGTGCCGCCGATGAAGCTGGACACACCGGCCGTGAAAAGAGCAAGGCCGGTCTTGCGCTTCAGCGTCATCTGGTCGCCGTCAATACAAATGATGATGCTTGTCGCGTGCGGGATCTTCATCGTTATGGCGCTGACGCTATCGCCATACTGCGCGCCATAGTAAATTCCAGCGAGCATGATCAGCGCGCCGTCAACCGGAACCGAATATGTCAGTGATTGGTGAGGCGTTCGGGCATAAAACCGGGGCGAAACTTGTGCATGTCCCTTACAAGGGCCGCGCAGCCGCCGCTATGGACTTACTGTCCGGCCAAGTGCAGATTTCTTTTGACACGGTCGGCTCTGTGCTGCCGCATGTCAGGGCCGGAAAGCTGAAGGCCTTGGCTATCCTTTCTCCCATCCGATCATCCTTCGCGCCCGACATTCCAACTATGGCTGCAAGCGGCGTTTCGGACTTTGTCTTCGAAGGATCGCTGGGGGTATTGGCGCCACGAAACACGCCTCCACAAATCGTCCAGCGCCTCCACAAAGCCATTGCCAAGGCCCTCAAGTCTCCGACCGTGATCGGAGCGTTGAACAAACGCGGCGTAACGGTGGTCGGCAGCGACCCAAAAGCATTTGGCGTATTTTTGAGGGCCGACGTCGAAAAATGGAAGGCGATCGCCCGCACCGCCAAAGTCGAAATTCAATGAATTTCGACCACGCACTTGCCAGCAATGGCGCAGTCGGCACTCGCGAATAACTGCGCCACGGCATCTCAGGTGGCACGCTGCAGGCCGCTGTCCTCAATGATCGGATATGATGAAACCATGTACCGTGAAGTGCACAGCGAGAAACATGCTGGTGTCAGCGAGAGCAAGCGGCGGCGTGTCGTAGCCCCCGGAACTCGACCCGCAGACCGCGACGCGAGAATATGTGTTGAGCCGCGCATGATGACATCGAGGACTGCGCCGCCGATATTCCGAAATCGCCGTAAATGCCGTCGGAAGTGGCAGCAGCTAGCTGCACCCGACCAACCACTTCTACGGCAGCTTGATCGGTGGCGGTTGGCAGGCCCAGCCAGACTTACGGGTCGGCGTGTTCACCGGCGCGGGCGAGACGCGCAGCAGCGTGGAGGACAGCTACACCGAAAACAAGAGCACGCTCATCTTCGGCGGCCTGTTCGGGCGCTACACATGGGGCGCCTCGTTCCTCCACGCCGCCGTCCATGCCGGTATTTCGCGCAATGATTCGACGCGCAAGATCAACAACAACCTGGTTCCGGGCGGGATCGGGGCCGCGACGGCAAGCTTTGACGGCTGGTATGCGAGCCCCGAGGCGACCAATGGAATGCACATTGGGTTGGGGTCGTTCGGCGGCACCAGCTTACACGCTTACACCGAGCCTGCAAGTGCGTTATGTCCACGCCGCTTTCGATGGCTACACCGAAAGCGGCTCGACCGCGAAGCTGACCGTCGGCGACCGGTCCACCGGCGACTTCGAGGAGCGCGGGCAACTCAGCCTCGCGTGTACGCAAGCATTCGCCCCCGACGAGGCGCTGAGGATCAACATCTTTGGCGGGCTACTCGCCGACCAACGCGCGGGCAGCACCACCATCAATGCCACGCTGCTTGGCCAGGCGATTCCCTTTGCCACACCCGGCAACGACAGCGTGCGGGGCGGGTTTGGCGGTGCCGGCCCGGGATGGCGTTCCGGCCGCGTCACGCTGGTTGCCTCCGTTAAAAGTTTCGATATGAGCATTATCGGTTGGCGTTCCCGGTCGGGAGAAGTCCATCCGAACCTTGTGGTGGTAGGCCCATAGATCCACGACCTGCCCGCTGAACTCCGCACCATTGTCCACAAAAAGGGCTCATGGCGCGCCGCGCAGATAGATGAGCCGGTTAAGCACGGAGACAACATCTCCGCCGCGCAGGCGCTCGCCAACCCCGATCACCAGAGCTTCGCGTGTGTAGACGTCGATCATCGTGAGCATCCGGATCTTGCTCCCATTGTTCAACCGATGATGGCCGAAGTCCAGGCTCCAGGCCTCGTTCGCTTGTACAGGCACGCAGCGGGCCTGACGATGTGCGGCCATCTTCCTACGACGGGGTCGCTTAGTCCGTAAACACAAGCCTTCTTGGCGATAGAGCCGATGGAAACGCAGAAATCGCCCTGGCAGTTCACGCCCCGCAGCCACCACTCGATGTTGCTGTCGGACAGTGAGAACCAGAACTCGTCCTCGGCGATACGCAGCAGGACCGGGTCGTTCAGGATGCCGCCCTGCTCATTGCACAGGATGACATACTTGCCATTCATCGGCCGGATGCGCGTGGCATCGCGGCGGATAACGTAGTTGACGAAGGCCTCGGCGTCCGGCCCCTTGAATCAACGGCGACAATTCGCTGTCGCAACTGACCGAATTAGCGCTGGAATAGGGTCACGGTCGGCGCCGATCCATTGACCGCCGCTGGCCAGGCTGGCGTTGAACGGGCTCTCCAAAATATGCGCACCGAAAATTGAACGCGATATGACGCTCATGGGACGCCAGTCTACTAACGATCTAAGACGTGACAATTTGAGATTCCGACGGGACTAGCTCGATCAACTGGAATGCTGGCCGTGCGAGCTTCGGATGAGGGCCACGCCAGCGGCGCCGGACCCTCTTAAAAACCCAATGCCAGTCCATCTTTCCTATGGTCGGATGCGCCAAGGAAGACGCCGCGCTCATGATCGATCTGAATCGCCTGACATCCGCCAATCGGTTCGTCGGAGTGACGTGCGTCGTGGCCCCTTGCAACGAGTGCATCTCTGATGGCGGCAGAAATCGTCGTTTCAAGCGATAGGACGCCATCGAACGCAAAAGAGCGCGGCGCCTCGGCAGCGGCTTGTATATCCATGCCGTGGTCGAATAGATTCGACAGGAAGTTGGCGTGTCCCGCTGCCTGATAATGGCCACCCATAACGCCGAAGGACATGGCGACACGGTCGTTCCGCATCAGCATTGCGGGGATAATCGTGTGCATCGGCCGTTTGCACGGCCCGAGCGAATTCGGATGACCGGGTTTCGCGCGAAAGCTCCAGCCACGGTTATGCAGTAAGACGCCCGACCGGGGTGCATAGAGGCCACTGCCGAAGGGATAGAATAAAGAATTTATGAGCGACACAGCGTTTAAATCGCAGTCGACCACGGTGACATAGACAGTATCGCGATGCTCAATATCGTCCCAAAATTCTACGGGCGAGGCGCGACTCATGCTGATTCTGGCACGAAGTCCGTCGATATAACGGTCCGTGAGGAAATCGGCGGAATTAATTTCCTCTTGGGTCGGGTCGCAGAAGAACGCGTCACGCGCGCGATAGGCCGCTTTGGTGGCTTCGGCCAAGAGATGGATGCGGTCGAGCTCGGACAACTCGCCGACCGGAAAGCCTTCCAGGATGCGCAGAATCATCAAGGCCGCCAGCCCCTGGCCGTTGGGCGGACACTCGACGACCTCGGAGCCGCGATAGACGGTCGAGATTGGCGTCACGTAATCCGACGTCTGCGTCGCGAAATCGTCCAGCGAATGCGCGCCACCAAATGAGCGTAGGATCGTCACGATCTCCTCCGCAACCTCACCGCCATAGAATCCGCTGCGGCCCTCTCGCGCAATCTTGCGCAAAGTGCGGCCCAACGCCGGTTGGTCACGCCTGTCGCCGACCCCCGGGACTTTGCCGCCAGGAAGAAATTGCGCCTTGGCCGGCGCATGATGTTCCAGGCGCGCGCGGAAGTACTTCCAGTCGGATGCAACGCGGGGCGTGATGCGAAAGCCCTCCTCTGCCGCGGCGATCGCCGGAGCGAATATTTCATCCAGCGGCCTGCTGCCGTGATCAGTTACCAGACGGCACCAAGCATCGATGGCACCGGGCACGGTCACCGCCTCCGGCGATGTCGGCGGGATATCGCGCTCGCCGCTGTCGGCATATTTGGCCGCGTCCGTTGCTGCCGGCGTCCGTCCTGAGCCGTTCAGGGCGATGGGCCGGCCCGCGCGCGACGAATAGAGCACGAAGCAGTCGCCGCCGATGCCCGTCATTTGCGGCTCGACCACGCCCTGGACAGCGACCGCGGCGACAGCCGCGTCAACGGCATTGCCGCCCGCTTTCAGCATCTCCAGCGCGACAAGCGTCGCCTGCGGGTGGGACGTCGCCGCCATACCTCGCTCCCCGACGGCGACGGATCGTCCGATCTCCATGAAATTTCGCACATGTGTCTCCTGTATTCGACCGATGCCAAGCCTGCGGATCAGATACCCGGCGGAGCGTGGAAACCGCCCAATTCGCGCTCGACGAGCTGTGCGAACCTCAGCGTGGTTCGATCACCGAGATACGGCCCCACAATCTGCACGCCGGCAGGAACGTTTCCGACCATCCGTCCCGTCGGGATCGCCGTGGCCGGCAAATTGGCAACGGTGACGAGACCCGGCCAAGCGAGGTTGTCCATATAGGGGACCCGGCTGCCGTTCACCATCAGCCAACGCGTGAACTGGGCAGCCAAATCAAGGCGCTCCAGATCGTGCGGGAAGGCTGCCGTCGGCGTAATCGGGCACAGGAGGACGTCATAGTCGACGAAGAACGCGTGCCAAGCGCCAAAGAGCCGATACCGCTCTTCCTTCGCAGCGAAATATTGCGCCAGCGACTGGCGGACCGCATCGGCCACACGGCGCGCATAGCTGCTCTCCTCGACCGCCTCTCCTTCCCTGATCATCGTCTCGCGCTCGGATGGAAGCAATCCTGCGCCGAGGATGCCGAACAGGGTCTGCAGATAGATCCGATGGCTTTCGGCCGGGTCGATCGCCGGCCGGGCCGTCATGTCGACCTTCACGCCGAGGTGCCTGATATCGTCGACCAGCCCGTCGATCGTAGCAGCGTAGGGCTCGTCGAGCGGATATGCCTTCGCATCGTTCCAGACCGCGACACGAAAGCCGCGAAGATCCTCATGCCGTGCTGCTGGAAGCTGCAACTTGGCGTCGGTCCCATCCAGATTGTCCGGACCTAACACCACATTGAACATAAGCTCGAGATCGGCGGCACTGCGCGCCAACGGACCGACGACCCCGAGTTCGGTAGGCGCCAGATAGCCGGGCGGCGGCGGAATATGGCCTTTCGCGCTGACGAGACCGTAGCTCGGCTTGTGACCGTAGACGCCGCAGAAATGCGCCGGCACGCGAATCGATCCGCCGATGTCGCTGCCCAGCTCGAGCGAGGTCATCCCCGACGCCAACGCCGCTGCCGAGCCGCCCGAAGAGCCGCCAACGGTGCGGTCGAGATTCCAGGGGTTGCGGGTGAGTCCGTAGAGCGTGTTGGCGGATTGATGGTCGGCCGCGCCTGCGGGCAAATTGGTCTTGCCGAAAATGACCGCGCCGCTCGCGCGGATCTTGGCGACAGCCACGGCATCCCGCGGCGGCACGTAGTCGCGCAGCGGCTCGAGACCGCAGGTCGCGGTCATGCCTATGACCGAAAAGGAGTCCTTGATCGTCATCGGCAAACCATGGAGCGGGCCCACGGGCTGGCCGCGCGCCAGTTTGTCGTCAGCCGCGCGCGCCTGACGGCGCGCGCCTTCCTCGTCGAGGGTGACAATCGCATTGACGGTCGGATTGACCTGTTTCACGCGATTGAGATGCAGTTCTAGAAGTTCGAGCGCGCCAATACGGTGGGACGCCAGCAGACTCTTCTGTTCGGTCGCGCTGAGATATAAGGTATCGTTTGAGGGCATTGCGCATTTAACCTGGCTGCCCGGCCTCGTCGGGAAGCTTGCCGAGGTTCGGAGCCTTTCGGGAGACGCCGAGCAGTTGCCAGCCAAAGCGGTCACGCAGCGGCGGCCAGAGCCCGCGTGGCGACCAGAGCATGACGACGACGGCGGCGGTCCCAAGGGCAACCAGGTACCACCCGGCCGTAAGGTCGAACTGGTCGGTAATAATCTCGCGCAGGCTGAAGAAAATCACCGTTCCGATGACCGGGCCTTCGAGCGTGCCGATCCCGCCTATGATGACGATAAACATCATGTAGACAACCCAATTGACGTCAAAACCGGCCGACGGCAAGACATAAAGATTGCCCAGAAAGGATACCGCGCCGGCAAGCCCACAGCCTGCTGCCGACAGAAGAAACACGATAAACCGGTTGCGCTGAACATCGACACCGACGCTCATCGCGGCAAGATCATTGTCGCGCACGCTCATCAATCCGAGGCCGAAGCTTGACCGCATCATGAGAAAAAGCCCACCGATCGATGCCAACGCCAGCGCCCCCGCGATCCAGAACATCACAGGCTCGAACCAATCAAAGTCGATGAGGTTGCTTGTGGTGAGCGGCAGGCCGGAGGTGCCCCCCAGCCACGACGACTTCGTCACCAGAGCGGCGACGATCTCCGAGAACACCCACATCGCGATTGCGAAATAGGCTTCCCGCAGCCGAAACAGCGGCAAGGCGATTACGAACGCGACCACGGCACAGACGAGCGGCGCGAGCGGCAGCACCCAATAGGGGGAGAGTCCCAGCGAATTTGAGGTCAGAAAAAGCCCGTAGGCCCCGATGCCGACGAACACCTGATGGCCGAGCGAGACGAGACCGGCATAGCCCGCCAGTAGATTCCACATCTGCGCCATGCTCAGGACCAGCATGCACTCAGTCCCGAAACGCAATGCTCCTTGGCCCAGCACCAGCGGGGCCGCTGCCACGACCAGGACGAGCACGCAATAGGCGGCGACAAATCGCTTTGACATGAGTTCAGGCCCGGTTTGCAACAAGGCCTGCCGGCCGGATCAGCAGCATCACGAAAAACAGAAGGTGCGCATAGAGCAAGCCGGCATTAGGATCCCACTTCAGGCCGGCGAGTTGCGCCATCCCGAGCATGATGCCGCCGAGCAAGGCTCCCCAGAACGACCCGAGGCCACCAAGCACGACGACCTCGAAGGCGATGAGCAGGCGCTCCACGCCAGAGAAGGGTGTGAAGCTCGACCGCGCGGCCAGCAAAACGCCGGCGATCGCACCAAGCGCCAGAGATAATCCCATCACGTAGTTGTAGACCCGTTCGGGCTTGACGCCGAACAGCCGGACAATGTCACTGCGGTCGGCGGTGGCGCGAACGACACGGCCAAATGTCGTGTGATTCAGCGCCCATTGCAGCAGCAGAAACAGAACCACCGCCACAAACAGCGTCAGGAGAGGCATGACGCCGATGCGTATGCCGAACAGATTGACGCCCGAGCGCGAGAGCGCGCCGAGTTGTAGGCTCCGAACGTCGGCACCGAAGACGACCACCATCAGGTTGCGCAGGACGATCGAGACCCCGAACGTCAGCAACAATGGCGCGAGCGGATCGGGCGCACGAATCACCCGGTTCACGATGGTCGCCTGGAAAACATAGCCGACCGCAAAGGCGGCGAGAATGACGGGGATCAAGACGAGCAGCGGTTGGACGTGGGGGAATAGACTAACCAGCATGACGCCGAGATAGGCGGCGAGCACCATGAACTCGCCATGGGCAATGTTGACCACGCGCATAACGCCGAAGACCAGCGCGAGTCCGATTCCGAGCAGGCCATAAAGACCGCCGAGCAGAGCTCCGTTCACCAGCGTTTCGATCCAGTCCATGTCGTCTCCGTCTCGGCTCAGGTGCCGAAATACGCGTGCGTCAAATCCGCGACGCTCGCCTCAACCGCCGTGGTGGAAAGCGACACCCGCCCCTTGAGCAGGCACTAGATCCGATCGCTGGCGCGGACAGCTCGCTGGACGTCCTGCTCGACCAGGACGAGCGCCGTCCCTTCTCGGCGGATATCCTCGAACGCGCCATAGATCTGCTCCACCATCACGGGCGCCAGGCCCAGAGAGATCTCGTCACAAAGCAACAGCCGCGGATTGCACATTAGCGCGCGCCCGATCGCCACCATCTGCTGTTGTCCACCGGACAATTGCCGTGGCGGACTGCTGCGCCGCTCCGCAAGCTGCGGGAATAGATCGAATACCCGCCGCAGCGACCATGATCCGGACCGCTTGGTGAGCGTTCCCATCAAGAGGTTCTCCTCAACGGTCAGGGTATCGAACAGCATGCGTCCTTCCGGAACCATGCCGAGCCCGAGGCGCGCGATGCGTTCGGCCGGCATGCCGAGGATGTCGCGACCATCGAAGAGGGCCTTTCCCCGTTTGCTGTCGACCAGCCCGATCAGGGTGCGCAAGAAAGTCGTCTTGCCGGCGCCATTGGCGCCCACAAGCCCCACCGCCTCGCCCTCGGCCACGGCGAAATCCAGATCGAATACCGCCTGCAGGTCACCGTAGAAGACGTTGAGGGCGGAAACGTCAAGCAACGTCATCGGCCGCGAGCCCCATGTAGATCTCCCTAACCGTGCGGCTCTCCATCACCTCGTCCGGCGGACCGTCAAGCACCTTGCGGCCGAAATCGAGCACGAGAATCCGATCTGCCACCGCCCGTAGCGCGTGGGGAATGTGCTCGATCCATATCGTGGCGTGATCGGCCTTGACGCTGGCGATCACCTCGATCAGTTGCTCGACTTCGGGTTCGGTCAGCCCGGCTGCGATCTCGTCCAACAGGACGAGGCGCGGCTTCGAGGCAAGTGCCTTGGCGAATTCGAGCCGCTTGCGGTCGATCAAGGGCACGGCGCCGGCGACGCGGTCCGCCTTGCCGTCGAGCGAAGTCCGGCGGAGCACGTCCATCGCCCAGTCGCTCGCCGCCGCGCCATGGAGCCCCCCGCCATAGATCGCCAAAACCATCACGTTCTCGTAGACGGTCAGATGAGCAAACGGCTGCGGAATCTGAAAGGCCCGTCCGATGCCGAGCCGCACGCGCCGATGCGGAGACAGGCCGGTGATCTCGTGACCGTCCAGCTTGATCGATCCCGCATCAGGCTTGAGCTGCCCCACGATCAAGTTGAGCATCGAGCTTTTCCCAGCACCGTTCGGACCAATCACACCCAGACATTCGCCCAGCCGGAGTTCGAAATCGAGGCCATCAGAAACCCTGATGGCCCCGAAATTCTTGCTCAAGCCAGCGACGCGCAGCACTTCATCCATGTCTTCGACTTCCGCGTCGACCAGCCGCCCCGATTAAGAGAGTTTCGAAAGCAGGACGAGGTCGGCCTGCTTGGGAATGAATGGCGCGGTGCCATTGTTGACGATGAGGAGCTCGTAGGGGAACTTGCCGCCCTTTGTCTTGCGCCACTGCCCGCCCGAAAGCGGGGTGACCGCGACGTTCTTGATTGGGCTGCCTTTGAAGTTGACCCGCCCGACGACCGTTTCGAAATCGAGGTTCTTGATGGCGTCGCGGACCGAATTGTTGTCCTTGGGATCGCTATTCCGCAGTGCCGCAAAGCCAACCTCCCAGAGCGCGTGCGCGTAGCCAATCGGCTGCGTCCACTGCTTGCCGGTCGATTTCTCCCATGCGGCGGCAAGCTGGGCGGCCGTCTGTCCGGTCAGCGACGACTTGAAGGGATAGGCCGGCGTCCACCAGACCTCCGTCGACATGCCGTCGCCGTGGGGACCGAGCGCGTTGACGGCGGTTGGAAACAGGAAGGCGGCAGCGATCGTGCAAACCTCCGGCTTGAAGCCCGCTTGAGCGGCCTGATTCCACAGGGTCACCCAGTGGTTCGCATAAGTGAAGCCTGACACAATATCGACGCCAGCATTCTTGAAGGTCCCCACCTGGTTCGAGAAGTCGTCGGTAGCGATCTGGAAGAAGCCGGTAGGGATTTCCTGAAAGCCTGCCTTCTTGAGGCCAGCGGGCAAGCCATGCTTCTCACTACCGAACGCCTTACCGGCGGGGTTGTCAATGAAAAGCGTTCCAACCTTTTTGTTGGTCTGCACCGACCGCCACATGCCGACGTAGTTCTTCACGACATCGTCGGCGCCCCAGAAGAAATGGAAGGTATAGGGAAAGCCCTTGGCGGGCGTCGACTTGCGCGGAAACATCCAGGCCTGCCAAGGCAGCATCGTTGAGATGGTCGGCACGCCTCTCGCGTCGGCGAGCTGGCCGATCGGAATCTCCGCGTCGCCGTCTTCGACCAGGATGAGATCGCATTTTTCGCGAAGCACGAGCTCGCTCGCCACGACCGACGCGCGGTTGGGATCCGACTGATCGTCTTTGATCACAAACTCGACGGCGTAGGTCTTGCCACCGATCTTCAGGCCGCTCTTGACGAGCGCCTTCATCTGATCGTGAACCCAAGGATCCGGCTCACCGAAATTCGCGCGAACACCGGAAAGTGCACCGCACCACCCGATTTTGATCGTGCTTGACGCCGCGCCAGCAATGTTGACCAGCGGCAGATTTCCGGCTCCGGCAAGGCCGACCGTGCCCGCCGCCTTGAGAAGAGTACGCCGGCTCAATCCCCCGGGGCTGCCGTTCGTGGTAGGGAACGTAGTCTGCTTGCTCATGGCTATATTCCTGCATCACGTCTGGTTGATTGGAACTCCTGCTCATTCACGCCGCCGTTCGCGCGATGCTATCGCGGCTCACGTCCCCGAACCGCGCGAGCGTGCTCACGATGGCTTCCTCCGGAATATCGCGAACGATAAAAACGAGACGCGAGTTGCGGTCGTCCGAAGGCCAAGCGTCCATCTCGATCGGTGGGTGCATTACATGCTGCACGGCGTGGACGACCATCGGTCCAGCCGGCCGCTCGGCCACGTTGACGAGTGCCTTGAAGCGCAAGAGATCATCGCCCTTCAGCGCCGCGACATAGTCAAGCCAGCGCGAGAACGCATCCCAACGGATCGGCTCGCGCACGGTAAGGCTAAAGGACGCGACCCCCTTATCGTGCACATCGTGCCTATGCTCATGATGTCCATCATCGAAGCTCCCGTGCGCATGTGACCCCGCGGCCTTGGCAGCAGCGGCAAACCACAACGCGACATCGTCGGATCGCCCCTCTGGCGAAAACAGACCGGCCTCGAATATGTGTTCCGGCCCGATGCGGCCATGTTCGACATGCGTGATCGACACCGTCGGATTGACAAGGCGGACGCATTTCTCAACGGCGGCACGCGAGACCTCGTCCACAAGGTCCGACTTCGTCAGGAGAATCCGGTCTGCGACCGCGATCTGCTTGACGGCCTCGGCATGCGCATCGAGGGAGCCAATCGCATTGACCGCGTCGACGGTGACCACGACACCATCAATCCGGTAGCGCTCGACCACGGACGGGGCCGTCATCAGCGTGTGCAGCACCGGCACGGGATCGGCTAGGCCAGTGGTTTCGATCAGGACGCGCCGGATCGGTGCTGCTCCGACACCCCCTCGCGACGACAATTCGGCCAAGAGCGAAACCAGGTCCTCGCGCACCGAGCAGCAGACGCAGCCATTGTCGAGCAGCGCGAAACGCTCCTCGCTCGTCTCCACAAGCAGGTGATCTAGACCGACTTCGCCGAATTCGTTGATGATCGCAACCACGCCTTCCATGTCGGGCTGGTGCAGCAGATAATTGAGAACAGTCGTCTTGCCGCTTCCGAGAAAGCCGGTCAGCACCGTGACGGGAATGGTCGGAGCGCCTGTCATGAGCTTCGCTCGTAGACCTTACGACCTTCAAAAAAAGTCGCTTCCACGTTCGTCTCGGCAAGCCGGTCGACCGGGACGTCGAACAAGGCCTGGTCAAGCACGATCATGTCGGCAGACTTGCCGACCTCGATGGAGCCCGTGACTTTGTCGAGGCCCGCCGCTCGGGCGGCGTCGATGGTATAGATGCGGATCACGGTCTCCAGATCGAGCGCCTGCTCGGGCCAGAGCGCCGCGCCGGGGAAATCGCCGGCGGGATTGCGTCGTGTGACCATGCCCTCAATACCCTGCCAGGGGTCGGGATTTGGAACAACCGGCCAGTCGGAGCCACCAGCCATGAGCGCGCCAGCGTTTTTCAGGTCGCGGTTCGGCCAGAATCGTTGCGCCCGCTCAGCTCCCATCGCAGCCTTGTGAGATTCGAGGAAGACGGTCGGGAACCAGATGATTGGCGACAGATCAGCGGCAACGCCGAGTTCCGCAAATCGCGGAATGTCGTCCGGAGCGATATAGCTTGCATGAGCGATATGGTGGATCAGATCCGTTGGGCCATTGAAGGTTCGCACCACTTCGATGGCGTCGAGCGCTTGCGTGACCGAGGCGTCGCCCGCGCAATGGATCTTGGCCGCAAGGCCCAGGTCTTCGCACTTGCCTAGCCAGCGGATCAGTTCTGGCACCGTGAGCAGGGCCGTCCCGCGGAAGCAGCAGCCACGCACGGCATCCGCGACGTAGGGGTCGTGAAACGTCGCCGTCTTTGCGCCCGGCACGCCATCCAAGAACATCTTCGCGTAGTCCGGCCTGACATGCGCCGACCGATAGTTGTCGCGCTGGGCGAACAACGCCTCGCCGGCTGGCCCGAATATGAAGCCGGGTTCGACGATCGGCATGGCGCACACCGCCCAGGCCGACAATGCGCCATGGTCGTCGAGCCCCTTCAGCGCCGCCAGAATAGGTTGCATGCTGGCCGCGTCAACAAAGCCGGTCACCCCGAACGAATTCAGGACGCTGATTGATCGAGCGACCGCGGCCCGGTCCATTTCCGAGGTGTAGTGGCCAGCCTTGGTCAGCGCACGCTCGACAATGCGCGAGGCACCTTCGATGAGCAGGCCGGTCAGCCGAGCGCTATTGAGGTCCTTGACGATCTCGCCCGCCGTCGGGTTCGGCGTCTCAGCGGTGATGCCCGCGATCCGCATGGCCTCGCCGCTCGCCCAGCGATTGTGATAGCTGTCGTCGCGGAGAATGACCGGGTGGCCGAGGCTAGCCGCGTCGAGCTCGTTGAAAGCCGCATCGGTCCCGAGTTCGGACAGAAGATCGTTGCCGAACTGGCCACCGACGATCCAGGCTCCGGGGGCAGCTTTGGACGCCGCCTCCTTTACGGCCGCGGCAATCTGGCCGATCGAGAAACTCGAAGGAAAACGCAATTCGTAAAGGTCGGCCTGCCCCCCCATCATGATGTGGTTGTGGATGTCGATGATGCCGGGCATGGCCATACAACCGCCGAGGTCGACCAATTCAGTGTCAGCATCAACGAAGGCCTCGACGTCGCTCTGATCGCCGACCGCAACGAAGCGTCCGGCTTTGACCGCAGCGCAGGTGGCCCAGGCCTGTGAGCCGTTGACGGTGTAAATCCGACCGTTTCGAAAGAGCGTGTCGGCACTCGTCCTGATTTCACTCATCCCTCACCCACTATCGTCGTTGCAGTTTGGGGCGCCGACGGAGCCGTCACAATCAACCTTTCGGTTGATGCTCCGATAGCGGCCCGCGGCACGCGCCATACAGTCGTCACCCCCATTGTCTGTCGACGGCAAACCCGGTTTCGGGCAGCGTCATTCCTCCGTCCACAACGATCGATTGTCCGGTGACGTAGCCGGCCTGCTCGGATGCGAGGTAGAGCATGGCATAGGCGACGTCGTCGGCCGAGCCGACCCGGCCTACGGGAACGTAACGGGCGATGCGTGACAGGTTTTCCTCCGTGCTCAGCGTTCCGCGTCCGGGCTTGGCGACGAAGCCAGGCTCAACGGTATTGGCCGCGATGCCCTCCCGCGCGAGTTCGAAGGCTGCCCCGCGAATGAAGGCGTTGACACCCGCTTTGGCGGCGGAGTACTGCGCGCGCCCTCCCATCGCGAAGCGCGACGAGACTGAGGAGGTGATAAGGATACGACCGAACTGGCGGACTCGCATGTGCCGTATGGCCGCCCGGGCCAGCCAAACGGCTGCGGAAAGATTGACCGAAAGCACGGCCTCCAGCTTGTCTTCGTCGAGTTCGTCGAGCGTCGGCCAAGCGCAGCCGCCCGCATTGTGGACGAGGATGTCTAGACGAGACGAGCGCAATGCGACCTCGTCGACGAGATCGCGCAGACTCGCGCGGTCCAGCTGTTCGAATGGCATGATGCCGGCCCGCAAACCACGGTCGGTCAGTTCAGCAGCCAGCGCGCCGGCGCGGTCCTGCGAGCGGCTGGCGATCACGACGTCCGCACCCGCTTCTGCGAGGCGCGTCACGATCGCGACGCCGATGCCGCGACCTCCCCCGGTCACTAGCACGACCCGACCACTCAGATCGAAAGGCAATGTCGACATGGTCAAACCACCCCCGCATCGCGAACGAGACTGACGAAGCGATCAAACACCTCAGCATGGACGGCGACATCGCCCCCTGTCGTCGCGGGACAGGTCAATAGCATCCCGTGGAACGGCGTGATCAGAATACCCTCGTTCATGTAGAAGACGTGCATCAATGTCTCGAGATTCGGCCGGCGGACGGCGATCACATCTGCACCGTTTCGCGGCGGCACCGGCATAAACATGATCTCGATTCGGGCTCCGATCTGAGTCACATGCCAGGGCATACCGCTTTGCGCGATCACACCCCGAGCGTCGGCGGCCAGACGCTCCGCATTTTCGACCATCACCGCATAGGCGGGTGGGGTCAACACATCTATGAGTATTGCGTGGATCGCCGCAACTGTCAGCGCATGGCCGGCCAGCGTGCCCCCGAAACCGAGATGCGCCGACTGCCGTTGTCGTGGATTTGTCCGAGGAACGACGGCCCAGAGCCGCTTTGCCACCTCACGATCGAGACCAAAGATGCCGGCGGGAATGCCGCCGGCGATCACCTTGCCGGCGACGAGCACATCCGGTTCAAGACCATTGAGCACCGTGTAGCCGCCAGGTCCGCAAGAAAGTGTGTGGGTCTCGTCGATGACGAGCAACGTGCCCGCGCGCCGCGTGACCTCGCGCAGCGCCTGATGGAAGCCATCAGCAGGCGGAAACATGCCGAAATTGGTCATCACCGGCTCGGCGAGCACGCAGGTCACATTCTGTGGCGCAAGCGCCGCTTCCAGTGCATCGACGTCGTTGAACTCGATGACCGTCGCCACCGCACCGTAGTCGCCGGCATTCGGATGGATCATGTTGAGCAGCCCGATCTTCATTTTCTGACTGCATCGTGCGCGCGCTCGAAGGTGACATGTCAACCGGTGCGCCCAGCAAAGGAACGCACGCCTGGCCCTCACCCATCCCTAGCGCGACAATCTTCGCTATCCACCGATAGGTGGATGTCCCTTGCCGCAGCGAAGTCGTAACATCATCGGCATCATCGTTGCGTGTGCGGCTTGGTGCCGCCTTGCGACATGTCTTGCACACCTGGCGGGCTGGCAAACACGCTGAGACAGCCCGCCCGAGACCGGCACATCGAAAGCATGGACGATAGGTCCCATCCGCGCATCCTGTTGATCGGAACCGGCGACACCAAGGCCGGCGAACTTCTCTTCATACGCAAATGGATCGAAGAGGCTGAGGCCGAAACGGTGATGATGGATGTCAGCGTGCTGGGCGACCCGCCTTACGAGGCGCAGCATGACAAGCATGCCGTCGCTGCCGCCGCCGACACGACGATTGACGCCATCATCGCAAGCGGCGACGAAAACTCGTCGATGACGCTAATGGCGCTTGGCGCCTCACAGCTCACCAAGCGGCTCTGCGACGCCGGGCAGGTCGACGGCATGATCGCGATCGGCGGCACAATGGGCACCGATCTCGCTCTCGACGTGGCGCGGGCCCTCCCGCTCGGCTTTCCGAAGCTCGTGGTCTCGACGATCGCCTTTTCACACCTAATTCCGCCGGAGCGCATCGCCGCCGATTTGATGATGATCCTGTGGGCGGGCGGCCTCTATGGTCTCAACGGCACCTGCAAATCAGTCCTGTCCCAAGCCTGCGGCGCCATCGTCGGCGCGTCGCGAAGCGCCATCAGGCCGCGGTTCGACCGCCCGGTCGTCGCCATTACCTCCCTCGGCAAGAGCTGCCTCAAATACATGGTGGAACTCAAGCCGGCGATCGAGGCACGCGGCTACGAGGTCGTTGTCTTCCATACGACCGGCATGGGCGGCAGAGCGATGGAATCGATCGCCGCCCAGCGCGGCTTTGCCGCCGTGCTTGACCTTAGCCTGCAGGAAGTCGCCAACCAGCTGATGGGCTCGGTTGTCAATTCCGGATCCGACCGGCTCGTGAATGCCGGTCAGGCGGGCATTCCGCAGATCGTGGCGCCCGGCGCGATCGATATGGTCGATTTTCCTGCCTGGTCGCCGGTTCCAATCGATCTCGCAGACCGCCCCGTCCATGCACACAACCGACTGCTGGCGTCGGCAACCTCGCTTCCCGACGACCGGCGCCGGATCGCTCGCGCCATCGCGGACAAACTCGCGGCCTCCAAGGCTCCGGTCGCCTTCGTGCTGCCCAGCGGCGGCATCCAGGAATGGGATCACGCGGGTGAACCGCTACACGATCCAGAAGGCCTCAACGCCTTCATCGAGGAGATATGCGCTGCAATCCGCCCGCCGACGGAACTTCACCAGATCGAAGATCACATCAACGATCAAGGATTCATCGAAAAGGTCCTGGCGATTTTCGACGCTTGGGTTGCGAACGGGATCGTTGCGGCCGGCAAAGTCCCGGCAGAACCGGCCTGACGCCAAACAAAATTGTCACCGACCTTGTCCCAACTCTCGCTGAACGCGAAGCGAGACAGGGCAAAAATGTCCTAACGCGGACGAGCCATGAGAGCGACCACAGCAGAACGCGTTTCGACGCCGAGCTTATCGAAGATATGGATCAGGTGGGTTTTCACCGTCGCCTGGCCGATCTTCAGACATTCGCTGATTTCGCGGTTGGTCTGCCCACTGCACAAGAGTCGCACTACATCCATCTCGCGGCTGGTTAGACCGTAACGCTGGCCGCAGTCGTGGCGGAGCGAATGACCAACCAGATTGAACTCCAGATACCGATGGATCTTCCGAGCGATGGCCATGGCACCATCGGGAATCGTCGATTCCGGACCCCAGGCGACGCTCATTCCGGAGACGATTCGCTCGTCGCGACGAAAGAAAAAGTTGACCATGTCGGCGATGCCGCATTGGCGCGCGAAAACCCGAAACATAGTCGTCTCCCGAGCCTGACTTTCTTCCGACGCGTCACTCAGACGGGCAACGTCAAGGCCAGCGGCATAACGCGGATGCTGCGGATCGAAGCAGCTCATGCCCTCCACGTATTGCCGATGAAACGGTTCGGGGATGCTGGAAAGCTGGAACCGCCTGAGATTGTGATCCTTGTCGACCTCGTAGAACGCCGTGGCCGAAGCCTCGAGAATGTCCTGTGCGAAATGAATCGCTGCGCTCGCCGCCGGGTCCAACTGACCCATGACCACCATCATGATCTACCTCCTCCATCGTCACGTGTTCCTGGCCCTCTGATGGGGCCTTTTCGGTGGAGAGCCGGGAGCCAAAACCCCGACCAAGCGATTTTTGGGACCCTGTGATCTATCGATTGCCTGCAGGCTTTCTTGCCGCCGCCATACTCCCGCGATTTAAAGTTCTATCCAAGTGGTCTTCAGGTTCAGATATTTCGACAGCGCGTGGGGCGACTTATCGTAGCCGTTGCCGGACTGTTTGACGCCACCGAGTGGCACGGTGATGTCGGTGCCACCATAAGTGTTAACGTGGACGACCCCGGCCTTCACGGCGCGAATCATGCGGTGCGCGCGCGACAGATTCGACGTCCAGACAGCCGCAGCAAGACCATAGACGGTCGAATTGGCGAACCGCACGGCCTCGTCTTCGCCCTCAAAGGCCATGATGCCGAGCACGGGCCCGAACACTTCCTCGCGCGCAACCCGCATGCCTGGGGTCACGTTGTCCAGCACGGTTGGGGCCATGAAGTAGCCGCCTGTCTCTTCGAGCAGGCGTCGGCCGCCGGTGCGGACGACGGCGCCCTCCGACACGGCCTCGTCCGTATGACCGAGGTTCTTGGCGAGCTGCGCCTCGCTGGAAATCGCGCCGGCTTCAGTCGAAAGGTCGAGCGGATCGCCGACTTTCATCTTCGAAGCGATCGCGGTGACCTTGTCCGCAAACTCCTCACGGATCGATCTCTCGACCAACAGGCGGGAGCCGGCGACGCAAACCTGTCCGGAATTGCGGAAGATACCGTAGGCCGCGACTTCGGCCGCGCGGTCGATATCCGGCGCGTCGGCAAAGACGATGTTGGGCGACTTGCCACCGAGTTCTAGATAAACGCGCTTCAGATTCGAGCGAGCGGAATATTCAAGCAGCCGTCGCCCGACCGGGCCGGAACCGGTAAAGGCCAGCACATCGACGTCCATGTGCAGCCCGAGCGCCTCGCCGGCGACCGCGCCTTCGCCTGTCACCACATTAAGAACGCCTTCGGGCAGCCCGGCCTCGGTGCAGATCTCCGCAAGGCGCAGGAGAGTGAGCGAAGCGAGCTCGGCCGGCTTGACGACGACCGAATTGCCGGCGGCGAGAGCCGGTGCGATCTTCCAGGCGCCGATCATCATCGGGAAGTTCCACGGGACGATGACACCGACGACGCCGACCGGCTCGTGATGAACAAGGCCGAGATGGGTCGGCGCGGTTGGCGCTATCTCTCCATAGACCTTATCGATGAACTCGGCATAGTAGCGGAAAGTGCCCGCGGCGCTCATCGGTTCGGCCTTGAACGCCATGGAAATCTCGGTGCCGTTGTCGCGCACGCCGAGGACGGCGAGTTCCAGCGCGCGCTTCTCGATGAGATCGGCGATCCGGTGCATCACCTTCTTACGGTGCGCCGGGGCGCACCGTGACCATGCTCCCTTCTCGAAGGCATCGCGCGCGGCGACCACGGCTCGGTCGACATCGCAGGCGCTGGCTGCCGCGATCGTCGTCAACAACTTGCCGTCGAGGGGCGAGATGACGTCGAGAGTCACGCCCGCCGCCGACGGTTGCACGCGCCCGCCGATGAAATGCCGCTGCGCGGGCACCGAAACGCTGCGAAGGCAGTCGATCTGTTCCTGATCCATCGCTCTCAACAAGTGCGAGGCGGACGGCCGCCGCCAAGCCACACGGTTCATTATCATCACCAACGGTTCAAAAATATTGAAAGATGGCGTTCCTTGTGTCAAGGATCAATCGAGACCGCAGGATTTCGAAACTATCGGGAACAACCCGCCGCAGCGAACCGAGCGATGCGAACCGTCGACAAGGCCCTGAATCTCTTGGAACACTTCACGATCGAACAACCCGAACACGGGTTGAGCGAGCTGTCGCGGATGGCGGACGTCGACAAGGCCACAACACTCCGGATGCTGACGTCCCTCGCCCGCCGCGGCTTTGTTGAACAGCATCCGGAATCGAAGAAATACCGGCTCGGCAAGGCCGTCCTGAAGCTCGCCCGCATCCGCGAGACCGCATTCCCGGTGACCTCGATCATACAGCCGATGCTTGAGCGCCTGGCAAAGGAGACGGGCGAGACGGCGCACGCCTCGCTCGCCTCTGGCGCGTCGCTCCTGACGGTCGGCGTCGCTGAGCCGCAGCGCCCAACGCGCGTCCATGTCGATGCGTCCGAATCGCTGCCGTACCACGCGACGGCTTCGGGGATCGCGACCCTCGCTTTCGCTGCGCCGGAGATAGCCGACAAGATACTCAAGGCGGCGGATTTTTCCGCCCATACGCCCGATACGGTCACGAGCGCCGATGCGCTTTCGGTCCGGTTCGCTGAGACGCGAGCGCTCGGCTATGCCATGGCCATCGGAAGCTACGACGCCGACGTCATCGGCATTGCCGCGCCGATCTTCGACTGGTCCGGGCATGCGAACGGAGCCATCGCGGTCGCCTCGATCGCCACCCGCATGACGCCCGAGTCGCGGCCTGCCGTGGCGCGCGCCGTTATCCAAGTGGCGATCGCGGTCACGCGCGCCATGGGCGCGGAACCGAACGCCGACTTCATGGCGGTCGCAAGGCGCTATTGACATGAGCGCGCCGGCCGACGCCCTTGTCCTCGATTTTGGTGGCGTCATCACGCGCACCATCTTCGAGACGCATCGCGACAGCGAACGCGTGCTCGGACTTGAACCCGGTACGCTCACCTGGCGGGGGCCGTTTGAGCCCGAGAGTGATCTGCTGTGGCAATCGATGCAGGCCGGCGAGATCACCGAACGCAACTACTGGTACGAACGCGCGAAAGAGACGGGCGCGCGCGTGGGCGAAGTCTGGGACACGTTGCCGAAATTCCTGCGACGTATCCGGGGCGACGATCCGATCGCCGCGATCCGTCCCGAGACGCTCCGCGCGATCGCTACCGCGAAGGCCGCCAGACGCCGGCTCGCCATCCTCTCCAACGAACTCGACCTTTTCTACGGTGCCGGCTTTCGCGCGAAGCTTCCTTTCCTCGAAGATTTCGACCTCATTGTCGACGCCAGTTACACGAAGATCCTCAAGCCCGACCTGCGCGCCTATGCCTTCGTCACCGACGGGCTCGGGCTCGCTCCCGAACGCTGCGTCTTCGTTGACGACCAGATTAAGAACATCCGCGGTGCGGAAGCTGCCGGCATGCAAACCGTCCATTTCGACGTGCGCGCGCCAGACGAAAGTTGTGCAAGGGCGCTCGCCCTCCTCGGAATTGAACAGAAAATGGAGGACGGTCGATGACCGCTTTCGACAGCAACTTCTTGAAGGAAAATAACGCCCGATATCTGTGGCACCCGATGGCACACCCTGCCGACATGCGCGCGCGCCCGCCCAAGGTGATTGCGGGTCAACCCCCGTCCTACTCTCATCCACCAAAACCACATCATCTGCAAAGAGCATACACCAAGGGATACCACATTGTATGTCTCTTGTGAC
>JARRQH010000020.1:0-18783 GCA_037381985.1 Pseudolabrys sp. | reverse complement strand
GGTCTGGTCGCCGGCTCCGAGCCGGAGAGTGAGTACCGAGAAACTCAACTGAAATTTGCGACCATGGTGGATGCACTCGATTCCAATCATGTGACGCATGAAGCGCGGTAACGCGTTAGCGAGGGAAAGCGAAAATGGCGGGTGGGTCGCTGCCATCGGCCGCTGGCGTCGAAGTGTGGTTTATAGATCTGAGATCTCGTGATCATTTAACGCCCAAGCGCTTTGAGTGGCTCGATGATGATGAAATTGATCGCTACAATCGTCTTCTCAAGCGTGATGATGCAAGGCGGTTCGCGACTGCTCATGTGTGTTTGCGGGCAATATTGGCGAGCTATTTACTAGCCCATCCGCGAACGCTGTGCTTCGAGAAGACGAAGTGGGGTCGGCCGCTCCTTCGCAAAGGTCCAAACTTCTCATTGAGCCATAGCGGCGACGGTGCTCTGGTCGCAGTTTCTGATGCTGCCTTGGTAGGGATCGATCTGGAGCGCCGCTCCGGCGTCCCCTTGGAGATCTCCCCTGAAGACATCTGCTCGACCGCGGAATTGAAGCGGCTACCATCGGCGATGCACTTGGATAGCGATTTCTTGCTTCGACTTTGGGTTCGTAAGGAAGCGGCCGCAAAGGCCCTCGGATTTGGCCTCCACCAACCGCTCAGTGATATCGCCATTCCGATCGGAGCTGAATGGCGGCGAGCGCACCTACGCATAGCGCTAAGGACAGCTGGAAGAGCTCTTGTTTGGAATCTTTCTGATCTCGATGTTGGCGCCGGCTTCATGGCGAGCCTGGTTACGGACTGTCCGATGGGGCGAGAAGTACCTAAGGTTCGACCTTTCTCGGTCGCTCATATGGCCTTTGCTGATCGTTTAGATGCGTTCTAGCCGCAAAGTGCGCTTGTCTAAAGAAAGAGTTCCGCGGTCTAAAGGCGTCGCCGTTGCCTAAACTGCGCCCTTGAGCGATCCATCGAATTCCTGAGTTTCATTCTCAAGTTCGATGGGGGCCGGGTTGTTCAAGAACGGGCATAGATTTGAGTCATGCATAGTCATGGTTGGAGACCGCCGGGGCTTACGCCTCGGCGTTTCGTTCGGGGTGTTGATGATTGCCGCAATCCACTCAGCGGCGTTTGCGCAAACGGTTGAAGGACAGACCATGCCGCCGGTTCACGTCGAAGCGCCGCCGGCAAAGCGCGCGGCACCGGCCAAACCTAGGCAAGCACGGCCGCTGCCCGTGAGAACGAATCGCCAGGTGCTGGCACAAAGCGACCGAAATGACGTAACTGTTCTCGATCCTATCACGGTCCCTGGCGAGCGGCTCGATGGCCCGGTTAACGGCTACGTCGCGACGCAGAGTTCGACCGCGAGCAAGACAGGTGCGTCTATTCTTGATACACCACAATCTGTCAGCGTCATTGGGCGCGAAGAACTGACAGATCGCGCCGTTCAAACGACAACACAGGCAATTCAATACACGCCAGGCGTTTTTGCTTCCACGTCGCCGGTCTCACAGCGCTTCGACTACTACAGTATTCGCGGCTTTGACGCGACCCTGAGCGGCATTCTGCTCGACGGTTTGCGCTCGACGACTGCGCAGTCTTATGTGCGCTACCAGCCCTATGGGATGGAGCGCGTGGAGGTGCTGCGTGGCCCCAATGGATTCCTCTATGGTGCCGGCTCTCCGGGAGGCGTCGTCAACCTGATCAGCAAGCGACCGACCGACGAGGTCTTGCGTGAGGTGGGCGTCCAGTACGGCAGCTATAACCGCCTGCAAGGCCAGTTCGATTTCTCCGGTCCGGTCAATGACGACAAGACGCTTCTCTATCGGCTGGTGGGAGTTGGCCGGAAGAGCGATACGCAATTCGACTATGTGCCGGACAATACCGGCTATCTCGCGCCGTCTTTTACCTGGCGTCCTGATGCCGACACGTCGCTTACCGTGCTCGGCTCCATAAGCCGCGACGAGTTCGGTCCGCCCCGTCCCTTCCTGCCGATCTACGGCACACTGCTTCCCAATCCAAACGGGAAGATTCCGTGGAATACATATCTCGACGGCAAGGGCCTGGACAATCACATGACCCAGGCGAACATTGGTTATATTTTCGACCATAGATTCAGCGACGTCTGGTCGGTCCACTCCTCAAGTCGATACACTCATACAGATCTGTTTACTCAGACGCTGTCCGGCATGAGTTTGGCGCCTGATATGCGCACGCTCAATCGAGCGGCATATCAGTTCGGCATCACCGGAGACATCTTCGCGACGGATAACAATACGAAGGCGGAGTGGGACGCTGGGCCGGTCCGCGGAATCTCTGTTTTCGGAGTCTCTTGGCGCAACACTGGCGAAGATTACTACCTGAACTTCGGGCGGGCTGCCAGCATCGACATCTATAACCCGAGCTATGGTGCGGCCTTCTCCGCCACGACGCCCTTCACCAAAACCAACCAGAGTGCTGATGAGATCGGTCTCTATACCGCACATATGCTGACCGTCGCCGATCGACTTGTGCTCGATCTGGCGGCGCGCCAGGACTGGGTGTCGGTCGACACCGATAATAAGCTCAACGGAACGAGCACGTCGCAGAAGGACCACGACTTCACCTACCGCGTCGGCTTAACCTACCTTACGGATTTCGGTGTCGCGCCCTATGCCAGCTACGCGACGTCATTCAGCCCGGTGCTCGGCACCAACTTCTACGGCGAAGCGTTCAAGCCGACGACCGGGAAGCAGATCGAGGCCGGGATCAAGTACCAGCCCAACGGCTTCGACGGGCTGTTTACGGTTGCTTGGTTCCATCTCGTTCAGGAGAACGTGCGGACGACGGATCCTAACAATCCGTTGAACTCGATTCAAACGGGTGAAATCACGTCGCAAGGGCTCGAACTGTCGGCGGTTGCCAACATCACGCCCGCCTTCAAGGTTCTGGCGAGCTACACCTACAACGACCTCGAGACTACCAAGACGAGCGACGCCGCCGCACTTGGCAAGGTGCCGACTGGCCTGCCGGAGCATACGGTATCGTTCTGGGGTGACTATACGATCGAGGGCGGCCCGTTCGCGGGCCTCGGTTTCGGCGCTGGCGTTCGTCACGTCGGCCCGACCTATGCCGATACGGCCAACACGATAGAGGTGCCTGACTTCACGCTGGTCGACGCCGCGATCCGCTATGACTTTGGCAAGCTGAGACCGGATTTGAAGGGAGTCAAGCTCGCCGTCAACGTCACCAATCTCTTCGACAAACAATACTATTCGAGCTGCTCCGCCACGTCCTGCAACCAGGGCTACGGCCGATCGGTGCTGGCAACGCTCAGCTATGGCTTGTGAGCAGGTTCCGGAGGATGACCATGTTGCTTTCAAATCTATCGAATACGCTCGCACGCCTGCGCTTGGCCCATGCATTTGCTGTCTTGGCCTTTGTCGCGCTCGTGGCGTGCGATGGCGGCCGCAACGTTGCGCAAGCCGACCAGGCGCCGATCACCGTGACGGACATGTTGGGCCGAACGGTCACGCTCCGCGCGCCGGCCAAGCGGATCGTGCTAGCGGAAAGCCGGCACATCCTGACCGTCGGGCTCATCGACAAGGACCCTGTCTCCCTGGTGGCGGCCTGGGGCAATGACCTGAAGCGTTATTCGCCCGAGACGTTCGCGGCGCTCCGCAAGCGCTTTCCGAAGGCCGACGCCATCCCCGAGGTCGGGGGGCTGAGCGGGGGGGCTTTTTCCATGGAGGCTGTGATCGCGGCGAAGCCGGATCTCGTGATCTTCACACTCTATGGACCCGCGCCGGAGGGCATCAAGAAGCTCGACGCTGCAAGGATTCCCTATGTCTTTGTCGATTTCTTCCAAAAGCCGCTGACGAAGACCGTGCCGAGCATGCGCATGCTCGGCAAACTCCTGGGACGGGAACGTGAAGCCGAGGCCTTCGTCGCCTACTACGAGAGCCACATGGCGGGTGTCGCTTCGCGTCTGGCGAAAGCGGAAACAAAGCCCGCGGTGTTCTTCCACCTCAATCCGGACGGCAAGGATTGCTGCTTTACTTCTGGACCAGGCAATATGAGCGATTTCATCGCTGCTGCCGGGGGACACAATATCGGAGCCGACAAGGTGCCCGGCGCGATCGGCAAGCTCAACCTCGAATATGTGCTGTCGCGGGATCCCGATTTTTATTTGGTTGGCGGCGGCTCCACCGTTGCGCTCAATGGTCTGAAGATTGGCCCCTCGATACCGGAATCGGATGCTCGCGACACGTTGACGAAAATCATGGAATCACCCGGGGTCGCCAGCCTCAGAGCAGTGCGCGAACGCCGGGCGGGCGGGATTTGGCTCTTCTTCTTCGACAATCCGCTGTTCTTCGTCGGTGTCGAGGAGATGGCCAAGATGCTGCATCCCGCCGAATTCTCGGATATCGATCCCGATCGCACCATGGCCGAACTGAATCAGCGTTTCCTAGCCTTTCCGCTCGAAGGCACGTTCTGGGTGGATGCGGGGTCGAAAGGCAAATGAGCAGCGTCAGCGTTGCCACCAGGGTCTCACACGCGCAGGTCGTCGCCCAGTATAACGGCGCCCTGAAACGGCGGCTGGCATGGATCGGGGTTCTCGTTCTGCTGCTGGCGGCCGGCGTCGTATTGGATCTGATGACCGGACCTGCCGGTCTTTCGTTGGCAGAGATCATCGACGGACTGTTCGGCGCCGAGGGGAGCACGTTCGGCGTCATCATGTGGCAGGTCCGGCTGCCCACGGCTTTGCTCGCCGTGCTGATCGGCGCGAGTCTTAGTCTAGCCGGCGCTGAAATGCAGACGATCCTGCACAACCCGCTGGGCAGCCCGTTCACCTTGGGTGTCTCGTCAGCGGCCGCCTTCGGTGCGGCGCTTGCGATCGTGCTCGGCGTTACGGTGCCGCTCGTCCCATTGACGATGGCCGTGCCAGTCAACGCCTTCACTCTTGCGTTCGGATCGGTGATGTTGATCCAAGCCATCGCCTTGCTACGGCAAGGCGCCATGCCGCTCGTGCTGTTCGGAATCGCGCTCGTCTTCGGCTTCAATGCGCTGGTTGCAGTCATCCAGTTCATCGCTCCGGCGGATTCCCTCCAGCAACTCGTCTTCTGGACAATGGGAAGCCTGAATCGAGCCGACACCACATCGGTCCTGACGATGGCAATCGTTTTCGCTCTCGTCGTGCCGTTCTCCATGCGTGCGGCATGGTCGCTCACGCTATTGGCGCTTGGCGAAGAGAGGGCGCAGAGCCTCGGTGTCCATCCACGATGGCTACGGTTCAGTTGCCTACTGCGGGCGAGCCTACTGTCTGCGATTGCTGTCGCGTTCGCCGGGACCATCGGTTTCGTCGGGCTCGTGGGACCGCATATCGCACGCTTGCTGGTCGGGGAGGACCATCGGTTCTTCCTTCCGGCGTCGATCTTGGCAGGCGCGGCCGTCATGTCGTTTTCGAGCATAGCCGCGAAAGTGCTGTTGCCCGGCGTTCTTCTCCCGATCGGGATCGTCACGTCTCTAGTCGGCCTGCCGTTCTTCGTCGCCCTATTGCTGAGCGGAAAGGACGTGCGGTGACCACCATGCAAGCAGCGCTGTCGCTTTCCGTCCGAGGACTGACGGTCCGGTATGGCTCCGAGACAGTACTCGCCAGCGTCGATCTCCCCGACATCCGACCAGGCGGCGTCACGGCATTCGCAGGCCCAAATGGCGCCGGCAAATCGACCCTGTTGCGCGCGATCGCGGGCATGGTCAGAGCGACTGGGGAGGTTTCGTATCTTGGCCGCAACCTCCTAACGATCGGAGCGCGTGAACGGGCGAATGCCGTCGGCTTCATGCCTCAGGGCGTCGTCGGTACAAACGGACTGACGGTGCTCGACAGCATTGTGGCGTCGCTGCGACTATTCGCACCCGCCATGCCTTCCGTCCAATGCCGTGATGCGGTGCTCTCGACGCTCGATCGGATGGGCATCATCAACTTGGCGATGCGGCCGCTCGGTCAGCTATCTGGTGGACAAAGGCAGTTGGCGAGTCTTAGCCAATCGCTCGTCCGCGAACCGAAGATTCTGCTCTTGGACGAGCCAACGAGCGCGCTGGATCTGCGGCATCAGGTCGAGGTGATGTCGGTGCTGAAGTCGGTTGCTCAGGACAATCGTATAGTCGTGGTTGTCCTGCACGACCTCTCTCTGGCAGCGAACTGGGCTGACCAACTGATTTTCCTGCACGACGGGCGCGTGGCAGGCGACGGCAAGCCCGCGGATGTCCTGACGCCTGACCTCCTGCGCCGGGTCTATGGCGTCAACGGCAGCATCGATCGAACGCCGGACGGAAAATCGTATCTCGCGGTGGATGGCCTGGCATGAGCCAGCAGGCTGGCGCCGCCGTTCAGTCGGCCTACCGATCGAACATTGAATTTGGGGTTGTTCGATATGATTGGAAAGCATCTGCATCTGAGTAAATCCGTTCGACGGCGAATTGCGTTGAGCGTGGCCATGGGTCTTGCCAGTACGGTCTGCTATGTTCTGCAAGGTTTTCTCCTTGCCTTGCTGCTGGCGGACCTCATCTCCGGTGCTTCGGACGCCGAGCCGATGATGTGGCTCCTCGGGTTCGGAGCCGTCATCCTGGTGCGGGGTTTGTTGCTGTGGGTCGCGGAAATCGCGGCGGAAGCGACCGCAGAGGCCACGAAGGAGCATCTTCGTTACCGGCTCCTGACGCGCCTGATGGAGCTCGGCCCGGGTGTCACGCTTCGACGACAAACCGGAGATCTCCAGGCGACCATCGTCGGCGGCGTCGAGGCGTTGGAGAATTACTACAGCCGCTACCTGCCCGCGATCTTCATTGCCGTTCTCGGATGTGGCGGAGTCCTCGCGGTGATCGTCTTCGTCGATTGGCCCACGGCGCTGTTGCTTGGGCTCTTCGTCACTGGTTTCCCCGTACTCGACCGAGTGTGGATGCGCTGGCGGATGCCGAAAACTTCCGGCGTTTTCGCCGCCATGGGGGCTTTCGGCACGTATCTGCTCGACAGCCTCCAAGGCATTGTCACGCTGAAGGCGTTCGGTGCTTCGGCGGCGCGGCGTGCGTCGTTGACGGCGCGTGCGGCCGCGTTGCGGCATGAATCGATGGCGACATTGGCCGTCACGCTGATGCGAACGGGTCTTACCGGGTTCGTGTCCCTTGCCGGTATCGCTCTTATTCTCGCAATCAATGCCTGGCGGGCAGCCGACGGCGATCTCGCGCCATTCGCGCTGCTGATAACGCTCTTTCTCGCCCGCGAGGCCTTCCGGCCGCTCGAGCGATTGGAGAGGGAGTTCCATACCGCGTGGGCAGCCAGCGGCGCTATCGCACCGATCAAAGAGCTCTTGGCCATGGAGCCGCCCGTGCGCGATCCAATCCGGCCCACTCCGGCACCGGCGGCAAGCGACATCCAATTCGATAATGTCAGCTTCGCCTATGAGGGCAGCGATAGATCTGCTCTTTCCTCGGTTTCCTTCCGGGTCGCAGCGAAAGAATTCGTTGCGCTGGTCGGATCGTCTGGGGCCGGCAAGTCGACCATCGTCGCGTTGTTGCTACGTTTCTTCGATCCCGTGGGCGGCACAATCCGTATCGGCGGCACCGATGTGCGGGACCTGTCGTTGGAGACCTTGCGTTCTCTTATCAACGTCGTTTCCCAGGACCCCTTCCTTTTCCACGGCACGATCGAGGATAATCTAAAGCTGGCGAAGCCTGACGCTACGGGCGAGGAGCTTCGTACGGCCGCGAAGGCCGCACATATCGACACCTTCATCGAGAGCTTGCCGCAGGGCTATGCGACTGAGATCGGCGAACGCGGAACTCAGCTCTCTGGCGGCCAACGCCAGCGTCTTACTATCGCCCGCGCGCTTTTGAAAGACGCGCCGATCCTGATCCTTGATGAAGCGACCGCGAATGTCGATCCGGCGAGCGAGCGGGCGATTCAGGCGGCGCTTGAGGAACTCGCCGGCGGGCGTACGACGCTCGTCATCGCCCACAGACTTTCAACCGTTGCCAAGGCCGCCCGCATTCTCGTCTTCGACGACGGCCGGCTCGTGGAGGAAGGCGATCACCTCAGCCTCGAACACGGTGGCGGACTCTATGCGCGACTTATGGCTGTTCAGGGAGAAGCGGCATGACCGGCCATGCTATCGTTGACGAGTATGTGGAGCCAAAGACGATCGGTATCCTTGGCCTGGTGCCTCTCCTCAGAGGCGAGCGCCGTGTACTGGCGTTGACGATCTTGTCTGGAATCCTCGCCCAAGGTGGCACGCTGGCAAGTCTGGCTACCGGCGCTTGGTTGGTTGGCAAGGCCGTGACGGCGGCAGCGCCGCAAACTCTCATTCCGGTTTTTTGGCTGTTCGGTCTCGTCGTCATCATTGCCGCCAGCGCCCGCTGGTGGCAGGCGCACATCTCCCACGCGCTGGCCTTCGCCCTGATCGAGACATTGCAGGTTGGCATTTATGACGGACTGGAGCGTGCTGCGCCGGGCACGATCCTTGGCCGGCGCACCGGTGAACTCGCCTCCATCGCCACCGGCGATGCCGAACTGATGGAGCATTTCTATGCCCATACGCTCGCCGACTACATTGGTGCCGTCGTTGTGCCGCTTGTTGGGCTCATCGCTCTCTATGCCATTCACCCGGCCACGGCGGCCGCACTTCTGCCGTTCCTCGGCCTTGTCGCTTCGGTGCCCTATTGGCTCGCTCGTCGGGCCGGGGATCAGGGCAAAACGGTGATAGCCGAGCTGGGGCGCCTCAATGCCGAGACGGTCGAAGTCATCCAAGGCCAGCGCGAGCTGGCCGTCTTCGGCCGAGCGCACGATTTTCTTGATCGGCTGATGAGACAGACGAAGCGCCTGTCTGCGGCCCAGCGTCGCTATGGAGCGCGCGCAGGCCTCGAACATGCGGCGATCGATGTGCTGACCGCGCTTGCCGTGCTCGCAGCCGCTTTGGTCGGGTCCGCGCTTGTATCCCACGGTCAGCTCGACCGCGCGCTTTTCCCGCTTGCGCTGGTGCTGGCGGGTGGCGCGCTCGCGCCCATCGCCGAGGTGACACAAACGGCCCGCAAACTCGGTGAATTGCGCGCTGGCGCCACGCGCATCCTGGCTATCTTTCATCAGCGGCCGCAGATCGAGGATCGCGGCCGAAATCCGATGCCGGACGATATGACGATCCGCTTCGAAGGCGTCGGCTTCGGCTACGCTGGCGATCGCAACACCGTGCTGAACGGTGTGGATTTCACCGTGGTGCCAGGCGAGACGGTGGCGCTGGTCGGCCGCTCTGGAGAGGGCAAGAGCACTGCGGCTAACCTCCTGCTGCGATTTTGGGATGTCGAAGCAGGTCGTATAAGCATTGGCGGAAGCGATATCCGCGACCTGCCGCTCGAATCCTTGCGCCGTCTCGTCGCCTACGTGCCGCAGGATATCCACGTGTTCAACGAGACCGTCGCCGACAACATAAGGCTCGGTCGACCCGAAGCTTCGATGGAGGCAGTCGAGCGGGCCGCGCGTCTCGCGCAGGCGCATGAATTTATATCGTCGCTACCGAACGGCTACGAAACGGCATGTGGCGAGCGCGGCGCGCGCCTTTCAGGTGGTCAGCGCCAGCGCCTCGCCATTGCCCGTGCACTGTTGACCCAGGCGCCGATCCTGTTGCTCGACGAGGCCTCATCGAGTTTGGACATGGAGAATGAGCGCGCCTTCCACGCTGCGCTCGACCGGATACGGCATGAGCGCACGGTGCTGCTCATCGCGCATCGTCCGTCGACCATCATGCAGGCCGACCGCGTCATCGTGCTTGAGGCTGGTCAAATTGTTGAGGCGGGTCGCCATCACGAACTGATCGTCCAGGGTGGTGCCTATGCCAATCTCATCGCTTCCCAGGAGGACTTGCCATGATCCGACACAATCTCGCCCATTGGCCGCTCGTGCTCTCCGCCGTCCGCGGTTCATTGACGCAGGAAGATCAGCTCGCTTTCTTTGCAGAGTGGGCGGCCTGGTTCGATCGCGGCGGAAGTTTTGCGACGCTCAGGGTCTTTGTGGATGCCGACTCGCTGACACGTCCTCAAGGCGGCGGAAAGGAAGCGAAAGCCTGGCTGCAGGCCAATGCCGAGCGGTTGAAAACGCAGGTTCTCGGAATGGCGACGGTGGTTCCGCCGATCCACTTTGAAGAGATGAGCCGGATGAACGCCGAAAAGCTATTCGGCGTTCCGGCGCGTACATTTGAAGATCCCCATAAGGCGATCAGTTGGCTCAACTCTCTGCTGATCGATAGGTATGTCGATTTCGATCTACGTGCTGCGGAGAAAAGCCTCGAGGGATTGGTATTTGCGTTGCGCTGACATGAGTAGCGCCCGAAAATTCTATGCGTAGGCCGCAGGGACAGAAATGATCGAAGCAATACGGCAGGAGCCCTTGCACAAGGGGGGCCTCCGAGCCGAGTAGCAACTCGTCGAACCTTTTAGCCGCGCCCGTGTGGCCGGGCGCGGCGCTTGCTTCAATCAGCGGCTGGCAAGGCGTCTGCCGCGAGCAAGGTTTCCCGATCAATTGATGAGGCGAGGGCTCCGTGTGGCGCCGGCCTGTCGCGCGGAAAAACAGAAACGTGGGGGAGGCAGAAACGGAGTGTGTGTGGGGCGACCATTCGCGATCGAGCTCAGGCATTTGCGCTATGTGATCGCTGCCGCCGAGTATGGAAGTTTCCGTGCGGCAGCGGAGGCGCTGGGCATCCGTGCTTCCGCGATAGGTAGACGTGTCCGCGACCTTGAAGACGAGATTGGCGTAGCACTTTCTGTGCGTCACCAGGGTGGGGTCAGTTTGACCTATGCAGGTCAGAGATTTTTCAATCGAACCCGAAAGGCGCTCAATCAAATCAGCTATGCGGCAAGGGATGCAGGTGCAGCTGGTCGCGGAGAACAGGGCGCGCTTTAGATCGGCATCTTTGCGTCACTCGCCTCTGGGTTTTTGACGGAGCTGCTTCAAGCGTATGCTGTTCGCAATCCAAGTATCCGCCCCGATGTGAGCGAGGGTGATTCGGCCTTGCATATAGCCGCCGTTCAACAGCACCGCATAGATATTGCTTTTCTACCCGGGCACCCGACAGTTCCGAGCTGCGACGTTGCTCATCTTTGGAGCGAGCGGATTTTCGTCATTCTTCCTGCTGGTCATGAACTGGCTATGCAAGAAACAGTAAGTTGGTCTGACTTTCGTGAGCGTCATTTCATCGTCACCGAGACTGAGCCGGGACCGAAGATTCACGATTATCTGGTAACGCATTTAGTTCAGATGGAACATCATCCCACTGTCGAGCGCTGTCCAGTTTGTCGCGATACGCTCATGCAGTTGGTCGCTTTCGGACGCGGACTGTCTCTTACGACCGCTGCGGCGACAGCCGTGCTGTTTCCAGGCGTTGTCTTTCGGCCTTTGGTCGCAGATGAGCTTCCGTTCAGCGCGGTATGGTCGCCTCGCAACGACAATCCGGCATTGCAGCGTCTGATCAGCCTTGCCAGAACGCCGGCGAAAACTGGATCGGCGTCGCAAGACGATGTTATGTCCGTATCGGGATAGACGCTAGTCTGGCCTTCGCAAAACCACGATCGGTGGCGATGAAGCGTTCCAGCATCGGCACGACAAGCCGAGCAGGATCGCGTACGGCGCTCCCGGTTTCACGAGCAAGTATCTCGGCATAGGCAAAAAGATCGCGATGGAGCGCGGCCGGCAGCTCGACTGTGATCTTCACCGGCTTCTCGTCGGCGATCGGACCGAGCTTCAGCTTCGTCATGAGATCAGCCTCCGTAGGGTTCGAGCACAAGGTCGCGGGTGACAATCAGGCGGACCGGGAATCCCGGCCGTATGGTCAGTGTCGGCGCGATGTTGAGCTGGCGGCGAACGATCTGCTGACCGGCGTCGTTGATCGAATCCTGGCCGCCATTGCGGATCGCCCGGATCAGGCGATCGTCGTCATTCGTCGCGAGCTCTGCCCCGATGCTGAGGAGAGTGGAGAGCCCCGCCACCTTGGCCAGATCCCACCAGTGATAATCGACACCGTCTTCGAGCCCGGCATAGCCTTCCGAGTCGGCGCCGGGCTGGCGCTCGAGCACGATGGAGCGGCCGTTTGGCATGATGAGCCGATTCCAAACCAGCAGAATGCGGCGCTGCCCGAAGCCAACGCCGTTGTCGTACTGGCCGATCAATCTGGTGCCCTGCGGCACGAGCAGGATACGGCCGGTTGGGCTGTCATAGATGTTCTCTGTCACTTGTGCGGTGATCTGGCCGGGAAGGTCGGAGCGGATGCCGGTAATCAAAGCCGCCGAGATTACCGCGCCAGCCTGGAGAACGTTCGGCGATGCCGGTGCCGCGACGCGATCCGGGGAGACGGTCCGCCGATCGGCGGCGGCGTTGAGGAAGGCGAGTTGGCGATCCTGCGCGGTCGGCGTGGCAGGCTGAGGCGCCAGGCCGAGGCTTGTAAGGTCGGGCAGAGGCAGTTGGGGATTGGCGGGCGGTGTTCCGCCTGCTGATGTCGCTGTCGGCATGGACGTCGCCCTGGTCTCCGTCGACGCGAACAGCCGTGCCGTCCGTGCCGCCTCCAGCTCCTGGAGCCGACGCTGTTCCTCAGCGCTGAGGCCCGGATTGGGTGCCACCATGCCAGGAGCCGGGACGGGCTGACCTCGGTTTGAGCATTGAGAATAGGGCGGCCGAGATCGCCGGGCAGCGGCGGCCCCAGCACTGGTCCCGTATAGTCGCGCGGCAAACCGGCAAGGCCATCCGCGGTGGCGCGCTTGTCGGTCGAATAAAGTTCCTCATTCGAACGACCGCCGTCGTGGTCTGGAGCGCGTAGATCAACGCGCCGCCGACCCCAACGCTTGCGACCAGGCCGAGGCCGGCCAGCACCTTCCTCGACAAGCGCGTGACACGCGGCGCTTCGGTTCGCAGCCGCATTGGCGGCGCCGGCTCGCCGGTCAGTGGCTGATCGACGTTCTCCGGCTCAGGTCCTTCCTCTTTCCGGGAATGATTGTCGCTCACGACGCCGGCCTCCCGTCAGTGCGGGTGATGCGCACGCGCTTCTGGCGATCGCCCGCGCCGAAGTGCAGCTCAGCGGCGGCGAACAGGCGATCGACGATCATGTGGTTGCCGCGGACCCGGTAGTTCACCAGTTCGGAGGTGTTGCCTTCCGGCCCGACGACGAAGAGTGGCGGCATTTCGCCCTGGCCGATCCCTCGCGGAAATTCGATGAACACCTGACGGCCGTCGTCGAAGGCACGGAGCGGTCGCCACGGCGCGCGGTCGCCATCGATCTCATAACGGAAGTTGACACGCGACAGGTCGACGCTTGTGGCAATGGGTTGGGCTGCCTGGGCCTCGGCGTTTTGGCGGCGCAGCGCGATGAGCTGATCCTGCGGATATTGCCAGGAGACCGAAGCCATATAGGTACGCTCGGTCGAGCGCAGCTCCATATGGTAGGTGCGCAAGTTGGTATTGATGACGAGGTTGGTCATCAGCTCGGCACGGGTCGGTTTCACCAGGATGTGGATCTGTCGCGTTGCACCCGACCCGCTTTCGGTGTCGCCGATGATCCAGCGCACGGTGTCGCCGGCGGCGACAGGCCCGGAGCCTACGAGCTGCTCGCCGGACTGGAGTGCGATGTCGGTGATCTGCCCGACGGCGGTGTAGACTTGATAGAGCGCGCCCTGCGTGAACGGATAGACCTGCATCGAATTGATGAAACCGTTGCGGACAGGCTGTATCCGCGCGGCGGCATTGGCCTGATTGACGCGAGCGGTCGGATCGGTCGGCTCTGGCGCGCTTCGTGTCGTCTCGACCGGCTTCATCTGACCGAGCAGCGGCAGCGGCCGGGGAAGCTCGACCACGGTGACGGGCGCCGGCGGGTTGGCCGTCTGCACAGCGGGTGCGGCGTCATCATAGCTGATCTCGGGCGGCCTCTGCGTAGTGGCGCAGCCGGCGATCGCGGTCGTCGCGAAGAGGATGAGCGGCAGCGCGGCTCGGCGCAAAACCGGAGAGACGTAAGTGTGCGAAGCCGGATTTCCGGCTTTACGGACAGACGACTTCATTCTCCCAGCTCCCGTGACCAGTTGATGGCGTTGACATAGATTCCGAGCGGGTTGGCTCGGAGTTTTTCGGCGTCGCGCGGCGGCTGCACGACGATGGTCAGGATGGCGGTCCAGCGCGACGTCTCGGCGAGAGCGCCGTCCTGATAGCGGCGTTCGACCCAGGCGACGCGGAAGCTCGTGGGGGACGCGCGGATGACCGACGAGACGTCGACCGAGATCTGCTGCTTGCCGACCTTGGTGAAGGGGTCGTTGGCGCGGGCATAATCGTTCAGCGCCATCGCGCCGGCCGAGGTGGTGAACTCATACGCGCGCAGCCAGTTCTGCCGCACGATGATGGCGTCGGCCGGGATCGAGCGGACCTGCTCGATAAAGCGCGCGAGATGCCACGCAACCTGCGGATCAGTCGGCCGATAGTCCGCGACGGCCGGTGCGACGGCCTGCGCCTGGCCGAGGCGATCGACCTGCACCACCCAGGGCACGATCGTTCCGTGCGCCGATTGCCAGACAAGCGCGGTGGCAAATCCAGCGAGAGGATCAGCGAGCCGAACGCCATCCAACGCCAGTTCTTCGCCTGCACACGGGCCGAGCCGATGCGTTCGTCCCAGACCTGGCCGGCGCGCTGATAGGGCGTCTCGGGCTCGGGTGATTCGTCATCGTCCCACGAATATTCAATACGGTATTGATGTTGCTGTATTTTTTCGATGCTTCGACAAAGTAGGTGCCGGTAATTGGGATCTGTTTCGTGATCGTCACGCTCGATCACCATCGTTCCCTGTGAGTCGCCTTGAAGCACGGCAACGAAACTTATTCGTTTGGTCCCAGGCCTCAAGCTCGACGATGGGGTAGAGAACCGCTTTGCCGACCTTCACGAAGGAAGGTCCAATTTTCATCGCACGCCAATTGCGAAGCGTGCCTACAGACACTTCCCCGCGATAGCGCTCCGCTACTTCTTCGACGGTGAGATATTTTCCGTCAGACATTCGTCCTCCTCTGATCGGCGTGAGCTTGCCGATCGTCTGCTGATGGGGGAGCGCGAAACGGTCTGCCGGCTGGAAACGCGATCATTATCGGACCCGCCTATGTGGCATTGGCTCACGCTGCTACACGAGCGACCATGTAGCGCGAGCGTCCCTGCGGGAAGGGTATTTCGGTCGTAGTAGGGCTTGCGGCTATGAGCGGTTAAAGATTGGCGGATCGCATGGCCCCGTGGTGGCAGGATTCTCACCAGCGCACGGCATCGGGCTTCAACGCTCTACAGCTCGCGCGCCTTCGCTCGGGCGTCGGAAGGCGTCATGCCATAGCGCCGCCGGAACATCTGGGTGAAATGCGACGGATCGCGAAATCCGCAATCGGCGGCGATGGCCTTGATGGGCTGATGCGCCAGGCGCAGGTTGATCCGCATACGGTGCGCGCGCTGTAGGCGCTGGCCTATCACGAAATCCGAGAACGAGGTGTTCTCCGCCTCGAACAGAACGCGCATGTGGCGCGGCGATATTCCGTGCCGGGCAGCGATCACGTCGGCGGTCAGGCCGAGTATTTTTCTTATAAATGTCAGTTTATTACAGACATTCGTGCACAATTTTTACACACGGATGTCCTATTTCTATTCTCTTTCCTTTCATGCGCCGGCGCGCGCTTCCCTAGTCAAAAAGGTGTAAGGCGCTGCCGCGGACGGTTTATATCCCGCGACAGTGCGAATCTGTCTGACCCATACCATTTGGTCGCCTGAGGGGGCGAGTTGCCTATATCGCCTTCTCAATCTCCAGAGCCGGGGATCGTGAAGCCATTAGTGGGAAATATCGACGAAGTGTTCGGCAACGGCCACTATCTCAGTTCGGGGGCTTGGGCGCTTTTCGCAGAATAAGACCGCGAGTTCAGTCGCACGCCCCTTCAATCCCAAGCGAGCGCGCCACCGTTCTGATACTCGATGACGCGCGTCTCGAAGAAGTTCTTTTCCTTCTTGAGGTCCATCGCCTCGCTCATCCACGGAAAGGGATTGTCCGCTTCGGCAAAAACCGGCGCGAGGCCGAGTTGGGCGCAGCGCCGGTTGGCGATGAAGTGCATATAGGTTTCGCACAACGCTGCGTTGAGGCCGAGAAAGCCACGCGGCATGGTGTCCCGCCCGTAGGCGGCTTCGAGTTCGGCGGCGTTCTTCAGCATCTCGCGCACCTCGTCCTGGAACGCCGGGGTCCACAGATGCGGGTTCTCGATCTTGATCTGGTTGATGACGTCGATGCCGAAATTGAGGTGAATCGACTCGTCGCGCAGGATGTACTGGTACTGCTCGGCAATGCCGACCATCTTGTTGCGTCGGCCGAGCGACAGGATCTGCGCGAAGCCGGTGTAGAACCACATCCCCTCGAACACGACATAGAAGGCGACGAGATCGCGTAGGAACGCCTGATCGGTTTCCGGAGTGCCGGTCTTGAAATTGGCGTCGTCGAGATGCTGCGTATGCTTCAAGGCCCAGGCCGCCTTGTCGGTGATCGAGGGCACCTCGCGGTACATGTTGAACAGTTCGCCCTCGTCGAGGCCGAGGCTTTCGACGATATACTGGAACGTGTGCGTGTGGACGGCTTCCTCGAACGCCTGCCGCAGCAGATATTGCCGGCATTCCGGATTGGTGAGGTGCCGGTAGATCGCCAGCACGATGTTGTTGGCGACCAACGATTCCGAGGCGGCGAAGAAGCCGAGATTGCGCTTGAGCATGCGCCGCTCGTCCTCGGTCAGGCCGTCGCGCGATTTCCAGAGCGCGATGTCGGCCTGCATCGACACCTCGGTCGGCATCCAGTGATTGTTGCAGCCGGAGAGATATTTCTCCCAGGCCCAGCGGTATTTGAGTGGCAGGAGCTGATTCACGTCGGCGCGCGCGTTAATCATGCGCTTGTCGTCGACGCGCACCCGCGCCGCGCCGCGGTCGATCGCGCCGAGGCCGGTCGCGTCGGTGACTGCTGCGGCAGGTGACGGTTCATCGTTCGCGGCAGGCGCGGGATGGATGACGTGCGGAGGCTTCGCCTCGGTATCGGACCATTCGAGCATCATTGTTTCCTTGTTCTTCGCTGCTTACTGGCAGGCTTCGCAGGTCGGGTCGTCGATCGCACACGCCTTGCCCCACGCTTCCGGCTCGGCAGAACCATTGCCATTCGCATGGCCGTTGGTATGGCCGTTGGTATGCCCGTTTGCATGGCCATCCGGGGAAGCTGCAACGACCGGGACGGAAGCGGCGACAGCGTTCAGCTTGCCGTCCGTGCCCTTCAGCGTCGATTTCTCGACATGCGTGGCCGACTGCGAGCGCAGGTAGTAGGTGGTCTTGAGACCGCGCTTCCAGGCATGGCGATAGAGCGCGTCGAGCTTCTTGCCGTTCGGGTTGGCGATGTAGAGGTTGAGCGATTGCGCCTGGTCGATCCATTTCTGGCGGCGGGCGGCGGCGTCGATCAGCCATGCGGAGTCGATCTCGAAGGCGGTGGCATAGACGGCCTTGAGATCGTCGGGCACGCGGTTGATCTGGCCGAGGCTGCCGTCGAAATATTTGAGGTCGGAGATCATCACCTCGTCCCACAACCCGCGCCCCTTGAGATCGCGCACGAGATGTGCGTTCACGACCGTGAAGTCGCCGGACATGTTGGATTTGACATAGAGGTTCTGGTAGGCGGGCTCGATCGACTGCGACACGCCGCAGATGTTGGAGATGGTCGCGGTCGGCGCGATCGCCATGGTGTTGGAGTTGCGCATCCCGACCGTCATGACGCGCTGGCGCAGAGCGTCCCAGTCGAGCCGGCTGGAACGGTCGAGATCGACCTTTGCCCCGCGCGCCTCATCGACGAGTTGGATGGAATCGAGCGAGAGAATCCCCTTCGACCACAGCGATCCCTCGAACGACGGATAGCGGCCGCGCTCCGCCGCCAGATCGACCGATCCTGAAATCGCCCAGTAGGAGATCGCTTCCATGCTCTCGTCGGCGAAAGCGACCGCGCCGTCGGAGGCGTAAGGCAGGCGCAGGATGTTGAGCGCATCCTGAAAGCCCATGAGGCCGAGCCCGACCGGCCGGTGGCGGAGGTTCGAGGTGCGCGCTTCCGGGATGGTGTAGAAGTTCACGTCCAGCACGTTGTCGAGCATGCGCATCGCGGTTGTCACCGTGCGCGCGAGATGGGCGTGGTCGAGCTTGCCGTCCGCGATGTGATTGACGAGATTGACCGAGCCGAGATTGCAGACGGCGACTTCGGTGTTCGAGGTGTTGAGGGTGATCTCGGTGCACAGGTTCGAGGAATGCACCACGCCGCAATGCTGCTGCGGCGAGCGCAGGTTGCACGGGTCCTTGAAGGTGAGCCAGGGGTGGCCGGTCTCGAACAGCATGCCGAGCATCTTGCGCCACAGGTCGGTGGCCTTGATCTTGCGGAAGACCTTGATCTCGCCGCGCTCGGCCTTGGCCTCGTACTCGGTGTAGCGGGCTTCGAAGGCCTGGCCGACCAGGTCGTGCAGGTCCGGGGTTTCGTCCGGTGAGAACAGCGTCCATGTGCCATCCTCCTCGATGCGCTGCATGAACAGGTCCGGCACCCAGTTGGCGGTGTTCATGTCGTGGGTGCGGCGGCGGTCGTCGCCGGTGTTCCTGCTGCCGGCTGAGGACCGAGGGAGGCGTGGGAAGGGGATGAGCAGGAAATGTTTAGGCTGTAGGATAGAACGGCTCTGATACCACTTGTTAGGAACATAACTCTCACTCTCATCGAGAGGGAGGATGA